>CABYDR010000028.1 GCA_902517795.1 uncultured Woeseiaceae bacterium
ACCGACCTGATTTTTGCTCATTTTATAGGGTGCTGCAACGACACTACAATCATCCAGCATACTGAAACCTGATTCTGATCCTATGAATATCTGAACACCGTCAGCGGAGATACTTCTGTCCAGTAAATCGATCATCATTCTTTTTCTGGAAAAGGCATCAAAGAGTTGTTTTAGTTTTTCTACATTTGATAATTCAGCAAAGTCCATTAAATTTCTTTCACCTGCGACTATAAATTCATCTTCATTTTCATCCGCTACTTCCATGGCTTTGCTCGCAGTTGATATTATGTCTTGCATCTCTTTATTCATTGATAATCGAGTTTCATCCATATCACTCACTAACTTCATCCTTATTGAATCAAGCGATTGATTTGCGTAATTTTCATTGATGAAATTAGATGCTTTTTGTAGTTCTGATGATGAATGTTTTTCTTTTGTATCAAGAATCCTATTTTGCACCTCGTCATTATTAAGAACCAAGATGGTTAAAATTCTATTTTCAGATAGCGGTAAAAACTCAATTCTCTTGAGCGAGACATTGTCTCCTTTTGGTACCTTTACAATTCCAGCAAGACTGGTGATCCTTGATAAGGTATTTGAAACTTTATCAATCAACTGTCCAGTATCATAATTATCAGTTCTTAAGTCTGATTGGATTTCATCGATGTAATCTGTATCAGGCTTTTGATACCTAACTAAAGTATCCACAAACATCCTATAGCCTCTTGCCGTCGGTATTCTTCCAGATGAGGTATGAGGTGCTCTGATTAGACCGTGATCTTCGAGATCAGACATAACATGTCTTACGGTCGCTGGACTTATATCCAAGCCGCTGTCTTCGAGTAGTGTTCTAGATCCGATCGGTGAACCATCGCTGATGTATTTTTGAATCAATACTTTCAGAAGGTACTGCGCTCGGTTGTTTGGTTCTAAATCCATATTGCAAATAATTATTTGTCTATTACATTGTGATCCGATCAATTAAATCAAGCTATCAATCGAAGTTTTCTCGGTCAAGTATTTTCATTTTTAGTTTTAGATTCTTATTTAAAGCAACATCTGATAAATTAATAGCCAATAATTAATTCATAAATTAAAAACAATGAAATTTAAATCTGTTGGAATAATAACAAGAAGTCAGGATGATTCAATAACCGAATCGATTCATCAGTTATTAACAATTCTCAACGAATACAAATGCGATTTAATCATTAGCAAAGAATGCTCAATAGATAATGCCAACCAAATAAATGAAAATGAAATACCGAGACAGGTTGATCTGCTAATAACTGTAGGTGGAGATGGAACTATCTTACATGCAGCCAATCTAAGCCATGATTATGACTTACCAATCTTAGGAATAAACAGAGGACAACTTGGCTTTCTGGCTGATTTAATGCCCGATGAAATGCAAATTAACATAAGAAAAATTCTCGATGGTGATTATACCGAAGAAAAAAGAATGATGCTCAAAGCCGAGATCATGAAAGCAAATGGTGAATTAATAGAAGATAGAGCGCTCAATGACATTGTGCTTCAGAGAAGCGAAACAGGAAGGATGCTAAATTTTACGACATCCGTTTCAAATCAGTATATAAATAATCACGCTGGTGATGGAATTATAATTGCCACACCGACCGGCTCTACTGCTTATTCAATGAGTTGTGGTGGGCCAATCATTGATCCAAGCCTAGATTGCTATGTAATGGTTCCAATATGTCCGCACACCCTGAGTGACCGTCCGCTTGTATTGCCGCAAGAAAAGAGCATCGAACTCGAATTACAACAAAATAATAAAAATAAGGCTGAAATCACTATTGATGGCAGAAGCATTTGTGAGTTCTCTGAGAACGATAAATTGGTAATCAATAAATCCAGAAAAGAAACTATACTCATCCATCCTCCTGGTTATGATTATTATGAGACCCTGAGAACAAAACTTCACTGGGGTCAAGATATCCGAATTAAAAAAGACAATTAACTTGTTACTAACTTATGCTTCGTTTATTACAAATTCGAAATTTTGCAATTATTGATGAGATAGATATCACATTCAGTGATGATATGACGGTATTAACTGGTGAGACGGGTGCTGGAAAATCTATTCTTATTGATGCATTGAGCCTAGTCTTGGGTGAGAGAGGAAGCTCTAATCTAATTAGAGATAAAGAAAAAAGAGCCGAGTATACTGCAGAATTTGAAATTACGAACAATAGCCATGCGCTTAATTGGCTGATTGAAAAATCTTTAGATAATGAAAATGAATGCATTTTAAGAAGAACAATATCGCCAGATGGAAAATCAAGATCTTTTATAAACGGTAATACCGTGAACCTTCAATCATTAAAATCTCTCGGAGAGCTCTTAGTAGATATTCATGGCCAACACTTTCATCAATCATTATGCAAAAAGAATGTACAAAGAGACCTCTTGGATCATTTTGGAGGGCTCTCAGTTACCAAAAATAAAATAAAGAGGATTTTCAATGAATGGAGAGATCTCTCAGATCAGCTTTCCGAAATGACTGAAAACAACAATAATAAAGAAGATAGAATTGATTTGCTGAGCTTCCAATTAAAAGAGCTCAATCAACTAGAATTAACATCAGGTGAATATGATTCACTGAGTAGTGAATTCAAAAAAATAAGCAATATTGAAAAAATTAACAAAGGTATCAATAGCCTCATTGATTGTCTGCAATCAAATGAAATTACCAATGTAGGACAAATGCTAAGTGATTCAATCAAGAATATTGACACACTCGCAACTTTTGACAACAGTTTAGAAGAAACCAAAAATCTGCTATCAGAGGCCGAGATCAATGTATCAGAGGCAATAGGAAATCTCTCAAGATATGGAGAATCAATAGATTACGACAACCAAAAATCCAGAGAAATTGAAGAAAGAATAAATACAATCATCTCGCTCTCCAGAAAACATCGTGTTGATCCTGATGAGCTGATTGATACAAAAATACAAATTGAAAAAGAACTAGATGCACTCAACCATTCCCAAACATCAATAGATGAGACACAAAAGAATTTGGTTATTTTAAGAAAAGAATATGATGATTTAGCTATTAAATTAACGAAAAAAAGAGGTGATTCTGCGAAAAAATTGTCTGAATTGGTAGCTGACTCTATGAATGAACTCGGTATGACTGGTGGAATCTTTAAAGTTGAAATAACTCCATCGAAGAATATCTCACAGCATGGAAACGATGATATTATATTTCATATAAGCGCGAATCCTGGCCAAAAACCACAGCCACTCTCGAATGTTGCATCTGGCGGCGAATTATCTCGAATGAGTCTTGCTATTCAAGTCATTACGAGTAACGGTACGAATATCCCTACAATGATCTTTGATGAAGTCGACAGTGGAATTGGAGGAGCAATTGCTGAAGTTGTTGGGAATAAATTAAAAGATCTGGGTCAAGACAAACAAGTATTGTGTGTGACTCATTTAGCGCAGGTCGCAAGCAAGGGAAGCTCTCACATAAGAATAAATAAATTAACAGACAACAAAAAAACGAAGATTTATGCCACTAAACTTAACTCTGATGAAAGAGTTGAAGAGATAGCAAGAATGATTGGTGGTATTGAGTTAACAGAAAAAACAAGGGAATATGCCAAGGAAATGCTCTCATTGAGGAGCTAGGTAAAACTGAAAGTTACTCGCTGGCTTTTTCTTTTACGTAGAGCACTATATTTTTATCAACGAGCTCATATCCGTGCTCTTCTGCTACTAACTTTTGCAGTCTGTCAATTTCTGCATTCTGAAAACATGTCACTTTTCCTGAATCCACGCATATCAGATGGTAATGAGGATGATCATTAATCTCAAATACTGAATGGCCGCCCTCAAAATTATGACGAATCACAAGTCCAGCCGTTTCAAACTGAGTCAAAACACGATACACAGTAGCAAGACCAATATCTTCATCAGATTTAAGAGTCTCCTTATAAATATCCTCAGCACTGAGATGTCTTTCTGGACTCTGCTCCAAAATCTCTAGTATTTTTAGTCGCGGAAGAGTTACTTTCAATCCAGCTTTTTTTAATTCTTTCCTCTGTTGCATCTATGATTATCCTATAAATATAATTGATCAATTTTATTATAATATTAATATCAGAATTCCAATCTAAAATAAAATTAATTACTTTGTCTAGTCAATATTATATCAATAAGTTAATCTTCGTTTTATGAATTATACAAGAAAAATAATAATAGCTTTAATTTCACTTACATTAGGTGCATGTGTATTTCAACCAAGTGTCCAACAGGGCAACTTTATTGAACAGGAAAAAGTGGAACAGATTGAAATTGGAATGACCAAGAATCAGATACGATTTCTCTTAGGTACACCTATGATTGATGATCCTTTTAACGAAAACCGGTGGGATTATGTATATTTTTTAAAAATTGGTCGGAATCAGGCTATTTCTAAAAAATGGGTCTCGATCATTTTTGATGAAAATACAGTGAGTCAAATAATTAAAGACCAGAATCTTAGTCCTAATCTATGAAATGAGACTGGTCAATTTTTTACGTCTGCCCTTTTTA
Organism: uncultured Woeseiaceae bacterium; assembly: GCA_902517795.1. Classification (GTDB taxonomy): domain Bacteria; phylum Pseudomonadota; class Gammaproteobacteria; order Steroidobacterales; family Woeseiaceae; genus SP4260. The sequence continues at coordinate 4,567 of CABYDR010000028.1, forward strand.
CGAAAGCATTAACCATCATTTCACAAATGTCTTCAAAAAATGGGCCTAAAGTCGCATCAAGAAATTTATTCTTAAATTTAAATTCCAGCTCAAAATATATCTTGCTCCCATCTTTACCCAAATCATCAAACTTCCATCCTCCTTGGAAATGATTAAATGGTCCATCTTTTAAAGATAATTCAATGCTTTCATATAACTTCATGCGATTCGTCGTAGTAAAACTGGCTGTTAATCCCCCTCTTTCCATATGAATAGAGGCTGTGATGATTTCGTTTGAACTTTCATGGATCTCTGTCCTTTTGCACCATGGCAAGAATTGTGGGTATGACTCAATATCATTAACCAACAGAAACATTTCTCTAGATGAATGCTTTATATACGCGGATCTTTCAATTTTTCGCATTGAAATTCCTAATTTTCTTCCAAGACTAGATCCAACCAATAGCTTGAAGGAAGATTATTAAAATCGCTATTGGTGAAAAATATTTAGCTAAAAACCTCCATATTCTATAAGTTACACTGTGGCCACCCAGCTCTTCCGATGTCGAGTTTTTACTCATAATCCATGCGGCGAAGAATGTTGTAAAAACTGCTCCCAATGGCAGCATAATATTGCTGGTTAGGAAATCCACATTTTCATATATCGTTCCATTGATAAATTTAAAATCTGCCATTGTATTGAAAGATAAAGCTGTCCCTAAACCAAGGAACCATATAATTGATGCAATTATGCCAGCGCACTGCTTTCTTGTGTAATCAGTACTCTCAACCATCCATGCAACAGCTGGTTCCATTAAGCCTAGAGCAGAAGTAAGGGCAGCAAAGGATAACAATACAAAGAAAATTGTCGCTAAGAATGTTCCAGCTTGCATCTGACCAAAAACCAGAGGAAGTGTTTTGAATACCAGATCAGGGCCTTCTCCTGGATTCAAACCATTAGCAAATACCAATGGGAATATGACCAGCCCTGCTAACATGGCTATGCTTGTATCAGCTATCACAACAGACACGGTCGCATTAGTTATAGAGGTTTCTTGAGGTAAGTATGCGCCATAAGCCATGATTGCCCCCATCCCAATACTGAGAGTAAAACAAGCAAGACCCATCGCTGTTAGCACTCCATCCCAATTCAGAGCACTAAAATTTGGGGTAAACATAAATCTGACGCCATCCATAAATGAACCTGATGTTAGAGAGTAGAGAAACAAAATAAATAGGAGCAAGAGCAGTCCCGGCATTAAGAATCGCACTGCTTTTTCCAATCCCTTTACACCTGATGCAATTATGAAGAAATTGATAGCCATGAATATGGTATGCGCAAGAATTACTGATACTGGGTTAGCAACAAAATTATCAAATAATTTTGATATAGATGTTGCATCAGTTCCAACAAACTCGCCTAGAAAAGCCTTTGGAATATATGTAATGGTCCAACCGGCAATAACACTGTAATACGAAAGGATCAAAACACCAGCGCTTACACCCATTACCCCAATCCATTTCCATATATCAGAGTTTCCCTCCTCTTCGCCAAGTAATTTCATTGTTGCTATAGGGTTTCTTCTACCTCTTCTACCAATTAGAATTTCTGACATCATTACTGGCATTCCGATTAAGAATACAAACATCAAATAAACAATAACGAATGCTCCACCTCCATTTTGCCCTGCCATATATGGAAATTTCCATATATTTCCGAGACCCACAGCAGAACCAGTTACAGCCAGGATAAACGCTAATCTTGATGACCAATTTCCATGGAGGGATTGTCTTGTCTCACCTTGAACATTGTTATTCATTATTCTTTACATCCTTATAAATCTTATTGTCATTGGATTTTGTATGAAAAATTTCATGCTATCAACTCCATTTAGTCACATTTTTTCTTCCAACGTCATATACTGGTATACAGAAATGAAAAAAAATGCATCAACAAATGAAAAAAGCAGTCAAATTGCCAACAATAAGAAGGCGAGATTTGACTATCATATCCAAGATACATTTGAAGCAGGATTAGTGCTAGAAGGATGGGAGGTAAAGAGTTTGAGAGGCGGGCAATCTCAATTAAAAGAGGGGTATGTAAATATTAAAAAAGGTGAGGCTTGGTTAGTTGGAGCTCATATTTCACCCATGAAAACAACTTCAACACATACAAAAACTGATCCTACAAGACATAGAAAACTTCTTCTTCATCGAAATGAACTTGATAGATTGATTGGTTCTATAGAAAGGAAAGGTTTCTCGCTTATACCACTGAAACTTTATTGGAAGCGCGGAAAAGTAAAAATTGAAATTGGACTAGGTAAAGGAAAACAGAAGCACGATAAACGTCAATCCATAAAAGAAAGAGACTGGTCTCGTCAAAAATCTAGAATTTCTAAAATATTATAGTCATATAAATCAATAATTTAAATATTTTAATTATAGTATTTTATTAAATTTATTATTATTACCAAGCAAGCTTATTGAAATACACTTCAAGTTAACGATATTAAAATTAAAAACTCTGATTTTTTATTTTTGAATGAAACAAAGATAAAATTATAAGTTATTGTTATATTTTGTTTTTTCAGGGGGCGACATGGCTTCGACGTGGGTCGCGAAACTCTGAGTGCATGCCGAGGAACAGAATACCTCGCTAAACCATCTGTAAAAACTATAGTTGCCAACGAAGACAACTACGCACTAGCTGCTTAATAACCAGTATAGCGCCTTCTGCCCGGTTAGTGCCTGTACGTCCGGATAACAGGAGTCATAAATACAGGACCGTAAGTTTGGTATGCTTGGGACTGAATTTATTAAAACTTAACTAAGCTGGCATCAGGTTTTCCTCTTCCATTAGGTAGCTTGATGTAAGATTAAGAATGGAATAAGCATGTAGACCTCAGTGCAGAGGGCTTACGGACGCGGGTTCGATTCCCGCCGCCTCCACCATATTCAATAAAAAAATGTAAAATTAGAAATGAATAAAAACAGTCAAAACAATACGGAAAACAAAAATACCAGCAATATTGATTTATCTATTGTTAGCCTCGGAAGCATCCTGCTTTTGAGTATTGTTATTGCGATTGTAACAAATCAAGAATGGAGTAAAAAAGTTATCAATAGCTCTTTTGATTTTATTACGAGTGAATTTGGAATTGCTTATATTGTAATACTTAACGTCTCATTAGTGTTCCTATGTACACTGGCATTTGGAAAATATGGAAAAATTGTTCTTGGTGATACGAATTCAAATAAAGATTATTCTGACTTTAGTTGGGCATCCATGTTGTTCTGCACGGGAATTGGTGGTGCAATTCTATACTGGGGTGCAACTGAATGGGTATCTTACTACCAAAATCCACCCTACTCACTGACACCCAGAAGTGATGAGGCTATAATTTGGGCAGCAAGCTACGGTGCATTTCACTGGGGTCCAATTACATGGACATTATATACTCTTCCCGCTGTTGCTTTTTGTATCTCTTATCACCATAAGAAGATTCCTATCCTTAAATTAAGCGCTGCTTGTGGAGGGGTACTTGGAGAGTATTCAACAAAATGGCCTGGTAAATTTATCGATCTTTTTTTTATTGTAGGCTTGATAGGAACATCTGCAACAGGGCTCGCATTTGCGGTCGAATTAACCACGTCCTCAATTTCTCAGCTTACTAATCTTCAAGACAGCAAGCAGATGCGATTAATGGTCATGTTGATTGTCACACTGTTAATTGCATTCAGTGTTTTCAAGGGGCTTAACAAAGGTATAAGAATTTTAAGCATATTGAATGCTAGACTCGCCCTCCTCATTATCTTCTTTGTTTTCATTGTTGGTCCTTCTGCCTTTATCTTGGAGATGGGCATAACCACAATAAGTCACATTACATCTAATGTTATAAAAATGCTTACTTGGACCGACCCTCTCCAAAGAGGAGATTTTGTTGAGAACTGGACGGTTTTTTATTGTGCCTGGGCAATTGCGCTTGGTCCTTTCATAGGAATGTTCATAGCAAAAATATCAAAAGGAAGATCCATACGCGAAGTGATTTTTGGAATGATGGGATGGGGAAGCTTAGGATGTTCACTATTTTTTATCATATTGGGAAATTATGCGCTTGAGCTTGAATTATCAGGCAAATACTCAGTTGTAAATCATGTTAATAATCTTGGCCCATCATCAGCTATAGCAGCCATTATCGAGTTACTTCCCCTAGGTCCAATTCTGCTTGCTCTGCTCGCTCTTATTGGCGTTATTTTTGCAGCCACTACTTATGACTCAGCTTCATACACGCTCGCAGCTAGCTCCTGTAATCAACTTGAAGCTGAGGAGGATCCGAAAAGAGTGCTCAGAATGTATTGGGCAATATTTTTAGGCCTTCTACCTTCTGCCCTGCTTTTCATTGGTGGGCTTGAAACAATAAAAACAGCAACTATCATGGCTTCCTTTCCAATCTTGTTTATCTATGTAGTTATGATGATTTCAGTAATAAGAATGCTGAAAACCACCTGAGGAAAAATTATATTTTTTTAATGACCTTACTCAAGATTTTATGTTTCTTCCTGCACCTACATTGAATTTCTTCAGGGCTTGAAGAATTTCAATCAAGCACTCATCTCTAAGTTTTTCCAGCTCTTTTACTGACTTTTCTCCAGCTTGCTCAGATGTCCCTGAAACCATCTTTTCTATCAAGTTATTTGTTAATTCAGGTGCTTTAAGTTTTGTCCAGGGTAATTCCAATGCTGGGCCAAATTGTTCTAACATATGCCGCATTCCAGTTTCTCCACCTGCTAAATGGAAGGTCAAACAAGTTCCCATTATTGCCCATCTCAATCCAGGTCCATATATGATAGCTTCATCCAGTTCTCTCGTTGTCGCAACATCATCATTAACTAAATGAAGAATTTCTCGCCATTGCGCCTCCTGCAGGCGATCTGAGAGGTAGCCCTCAATTTCATTTCTTACGATTAGCGGATGCATTTTTATCGATTTATAAAAATCTCTAAGACACTCAATTGTAGATTGTGACGTTTGTTTTCCGCCAACAATTTCAACCAAAGGAAGGATGTATACTGGATTAAATGGATGTCCTACTGCGAAACGCTCTGGATACTTGAGCCCTTCTTGTAAATTGGTTGGGAGTAAACCTGAAGAACTTGACACAATTAATGCATCAGTTGGTGATTTTTCTTCAATATCATGATGAACAGACATTTTTATATCTATGTCTTCAGGAGCAGATTCTTGAATTAAATTTGCGTCTTTGCAAGCATCACCGAGTGTGTCACAAATTTTTAAATTAAATTTTAGTTCATCATTCAATTTTCCTGTCTTTTTGAGTATGGGCCACAGTGAATCAATGTCTTTTTTTAACTTTTTTCCGAAACCCTCGGATGGATCCCAAGCTTTAACTTGATGCCCATTCACCAACAATCTTGCTACCCAGCCAGTCCCAATGACACCAGAGCCGATTATTGCTATCCGTGCCATCTCATATCTCTCCTTACTACTCTTAGGGCTGATTGAAGCTCATCTCTTTCCAGATAACATCCTCGCAACCATCTTTCTCCGTGTGTCTCAGAAAATCTTGACCTTCCATGCAGTATTCTTCTGTTATCCATACAGATCATGTCGCCAGGATTTAATTTAAACTCGACTTTAAATTGAATGCTATTTACCAATTTGTAGAACTTTTTCTGAGCCTCATAAAAATCATTCATCTCTGTTAAGCTTCCTCTTAGCGGAGATCTTAACCAACATGTCCATCTAATTTCATCGACTGCCCCTTTATTGTTATGCCTTATAATCGGTGATTCAATTCGATAGTCAGAAGTTTTTGCTTTGTTAGCAAAACTAACATTGTAATCAGAGAGTAAATCATACATTTTCTTATCTTGCTTTCTGATGTAATCTGCAATAGAAAAACCGTCAGCGAGCGTTGAAAAACCTCCGTCAGTTTCATTGATCATGCAAAATAATAACTGCAAGCCAGGAATATATTCTCTAGTTGAAAGGTCATTATGAAGAAGTAACTCCTCATTTGTATAAGCATTAGAATCAGGATTGTGCTTATATTTAACATCAAAAATTCTTCCAAAATTAGAATTTCGTATTGTCCCAATTTTTGAAGCAATATTCTCTAGGGTGTCTTCATTAACAGGAAGTCCTTTTATAATTACAACACCATATTGGATCAGTGTAATTAGCATTTTTTCAAACTCTTTGTTATCACTAAAATTTGTGCCACTGATTTTTGGGATGTCACCAAAATCTATTGCATCCCAAATCTTAGCTTCTATAGCATCCTCAAAGTTAACCTCAGTTATCATTCCGGTCCTGTATAGCCAACCAGAATGATAGACTGAAACACCTTTATCATTGGGTGTAATCTTGTGCGACCAGGTTACCCTAGCAAACCCGTCGGAAGATATTTCCGCTTGTTTTATAGAGAAATCATCTGGAATGTTTAATGGGGAAATTAATGTTTCTTTTGTTATTGGGTGAGTTGTCTCAGGATCGGTTGCATGTTCTCTTAGGTCACGAGATAAATGAAATGTCCTTTTGTTCTTCTCGTAAACCACCTCAAGTCCAAGTGGATGAACAACAACATCTTCAATTGCTCTTGGTGGATAAGAAGAAAAATCGGGTGTTGAATATGAAATTTTTTTGCTTTGAGAAGATTTGTCCAAAAATTTTTCCTTAGAATCGAGGTTTTTTTGGTTTAATTATCTCTCTGTCGAGCCTTATAGGAAATTTGTCCCTAATCTTCTTATCAGTTTTATCGTCGATATAGACTGGATAGTGGGAATTTAGAATTTCTCTCGCTCTTATTTCTGCTTTTTTTCTGATATCTAGAGATCCTCCAGCTTCCCATTCTTCTTGAGTACTTCTGTCGGCTAAAGTTGGATAAAGATATTCAGTTTTCATTAAAGAGAGAGTCTGTTCATTTCTTAAAAAGTGACCTTCACCATTGACAGTATCTTCAATAGCCTTATAAGAGAGTGTCTCCTCATTGACCTCGATACCCCTAACAACCCTCATGACTGTACCTAACATATCGTTATCGATAACCATCGATTCAAATGAAACTCCCATTAGGCTTGCCATCATACCTGCAGATTCAGATACATTGTTGCATCCAGCGAGTGCAGCCATCGCAACAGAGATTCCTTTCTCGTAACCAGCCTGTGCATCTGGTAATTTGGAGTCAGTCATGCCAGCTGCAACTGAGCTTGATAATCCATAGTGATTAGTTATCTGTGCTGCTGCTGCAGCCATCAAAGCCTCCTCACCACTTCCTCCTGAGAATGACCCTGTTCTTAAATCTGTAACAAAAGGCCAAGGACCAAAAACTACTGGATGACCTGGTTTTACGAGATCGATTAACATTAGACTTGCCAGTGTTTCTGCCAAAACTTGCACTAATGCACCAGCGAGTGCTGCTGGAGCAGTAGCACCTGATTGCGGGGCAATTACTACCCAAACTGGAGCATTCATCTCTATTGAAGCGAGTGCCACTTCGCAATTATCAACACCATATCTCAGGGGTGAGACAACTGTGCATCCGCCGCCATGGCAGAACGGTCGCTTCTTAAACTTCCCTTCACCACCAGCGATGATGTCAAGCATCTCGATGGCTGGTTTGACATGGGTGGCACTACCAAATGTAAGTGCGACATTTTTTGTGGTACCCATGATACTGGCATAAGCCGTGTTTATATCTGCCTCAAACCAACTTGATAGTTCCGTTGCCACGACCAGTCTTGAAAATCCATGAATGTGATCAAGGCTGTCTACTAAACGGGCAAGATCATAAACATCATTTATGGTGGATGGCCGATAGCTGTTTGAGCCAAGATCCAGCATTGTTACTGCTTCACCTCCCCCGTATAAATGAACTTTTTTATCTGAAAGATCGATATCATGCTTTGGATCTCTTGCGTATTTGACGATATCTCTGCCCGCCCTTGCTATTACATCCTCGACTAATGATCTTGGAAAGAGGATTCGACCTTTATCATTAATTGTACAGCCACTTTTTAGTGCTGCTTCTTTGAATTCAGGAATTGGATCACCCATACCTATATTTTCAAGAACATCCAATGCTGTCTGATGAATTTGCTCAATGTCTTGGTCAGTAAGTGGCTTATATTTTCCACCCATTAAACCCATTTTTACTGCTTCTTGAGTGACCAAATTCTCACTGGCCTTCTTGTTCCTTCTTCGTGATGTTCTTTTTGCCATAGTCAAATATCCGATATGATTTATTGGTGTGCTTGAATAACCAGATCCGCTGCTTTTTCTGCAATCATGATTGTAGGTGCGTTCGTATTTCCACTCACGATCAATGGCATAATTGAAGCGTCAACTACTCTTAAATTTCTCATTCCCTTTACGATTAACTTTTCATTCACAACAGCCATCTTATCATCTCCCATCTTACAAGTTCCAACGGGATGATAAACAGTATCCGCACTTTTTCTGATTAAACTCTCTATCTGGGCATCTGTAATATCATCACCAAAACCATCGATGGGCTCCCTTGTATACTCTGAGATAGGGCTCAAGCTTAGTATTTTCATCATTTTTTTAAACCCTTTAATCATTCTTTTTACATCATCGTTGTCTGCCAAATAGTTAGGATTGATAATGGGCGGATCTAAAATATCTTTAGACTGTATTGAGACGGTTCCTCTTGATCTTGGTCTTAATAAACATACATGACAACTGATTCCATGCCCCCATAATAGTGTTCTCGCATGGTCTATTGTCATGGCTATGCCAAAGTGAAGCTGTATATCAGGAGTGACTTCCTCATTAGAGGTCTTAAGGAAAGCACCTGCTTCAGCAACTGGAGATGTTAACTGCCCTTTTTTTCTAAATAAATACTTTATGAACTCTATAGGAAATTTATATAGAAATGATCCTAGAGAGAATCCAATTGCTTCGAGGGATGAATATCTAAAGGTTCTAACAAAATCGATATGATCCTGTAAATTTTTTCCTACTCCAGCTAGATCAATATTTGTTTTAATTCCCAAATTATCGAGCTCATATTTTGATCCTATGCCCGATCTGAGAAGTATCTGAGGAGAACCAAAAGCCCCCGCAGATAATATAATCTCTTTGTTGGCATTTATAATCATCTTTTCTTGATTTTCGTCGATAAGCTCAACCGCTACTGCTATATCATCTTCTATGATGATTCGATATGCCTGCATATTCGTATAGATTGTCAAATTATCTCTATTTTTGATGGGCTCAAGATAAGCTTTTGCAGCACTGCATCTTTTCCCATCTTTCTGGGTTACTTGATAGTAACCCACGCCTTCTTGTTCATGACCATTAAAATCTGTATTGAACTGATGAAGTTTTTTACCAGACTCAATAAATGCCTTTGAGAACATATTCTCATTTCTAAGGTTACTCACACTCAACGGACCATTCTGACCATGGAAGTTATCATCAAAGAAGCTATTATTTTCTGCTTTTTTAAAATATGGTAATACATCGTCATATGACCATCCTTGATTACCTAGTGCATACCAAGCATTGTAATCTTCTTTTTGACCTCTGATATAAAGCATTGCATTGATGGCACTGGAACCACCGAGTGTTTTACCTCTTGGTTGAAAACCTCTGCGGTTTTCAGTTGCGCTAATTTCAGTTCTGTGGAGCCCTCCAGATGAATCAACAACATAAGACTCAGCAGAAGGAAGAGCTTCTTTTTCAAACGCGGCTTGTGGAGTTGTTTCAAAACTCCAATTATATTTACTCTTCCTTCCAACTATAAAAGGAAATCCCATTGGCGTTGAAACTCTGATATCCCGATTGTCAGAACCAGCTTCAATAAGGCACACAGTAAATGACTTGCTCAGGCGATTAGCCAATACACAACCAGCCGATCCACCACCAATAATAATAAAATCATAGGCATTCATGATTACAATAATGCTATCCAAAAGAATTTGTTTCAATTAAAAAATACTATAATTTATTCATAACAATTCTCATTCTTTTATAAATATATTAAGATGTATATATAACTCATCAAATTCAAAAGGACAGGAAGAAAAAGTGCTAAAAATAAAAGAAATTATGGGGCACTGCGACATACCATGTGCAGTCTATGACCCTTCTCAGGCTCAATACTCAACATTATCTGTGATTCGTTTTCTAGACATAATTAATGAAATAAAAGACGATCTCGATGATCCAGAAAATATGGCAAAGTTCATTAGAGTAGTAGCAGAAAAAGAATCGCATGCAAAAATAACTAAAGATGAGATTACAACTATCTGGGGTGACTATTTTAAGCAACCTCAATTTGAAAAATTCCCAGAAATCCACGACTTAACTCACTCTATCATGATGGATGCCTCAAAATGTAAGCAAAGCATAAATAGAGAAAATGGAATAAATCTTCTGGCTGGTGTCAATCGTTTTGCAGAAATATTCTGGGCAACCAAAGAAACTGAAACAGTAAAGAAAATATCTCCTTATCTACCGAATTTAGAGATCGTGTGTCCCGTTACTAAGGACAGTAACTAACTGTTTGTTTTTTATTTACAAAGTAAAAGGAGTCAGTATGGAACCAAATTACCGTCCAGGTAATTTGGTAGTCGGCATTAAATCCAAAAAAATCAATATCGATGATATCGTTATCGTTCAGCATAAATCTCTTGGTAAAATTATAAAAAGAGTCAAATCCATTGATGAAAATGGAATAGAGCTCCAAAGCGATAACAAAAAATACGGTTCCATCGCAGTTAATGAGCTTCATTCACCTGAATCTATTATTGGAAAGGTTTATTTCAAAATTTGATAACCAAGTCTTTATTGTGTTCAGTAATATCTGTTTTTTATCATCTGCACATATATTAGTATAAGTTTAATTATTATGATGATTATTACCCTCTGTTATTATGAGCTTTAAGTAATATAATTTTCTTGGCTTGGGGGGCTAACTAGAATGAAGAAGAAATCAATATTGTATATCATCATAACCTGCTTATCGCTATACCATGTAAATGGTTATGCATCGAGCACCACTTGTAATGCAAATGACACTGCTTGTATTGCAAAAGCCTTAAACGATAGTGACAATTCTGGTAATGCTGCACTACTGGTTGTAATAGGACTGGTGGCTGTTGTTGGTTATATAGCGCTTTCAAAGAAAATAGATAAAGCTACAACCGAGGAGACAGCATCATTTAGGGCAAAAGAAATTGCTAATGGATATGGAATTAGATTAAATTCTATGCATTCACCTGTTCGAATATCGTTATTTCCGTCAAAGCTAAATCATTCAAATAATAATATGCAAGTTAATAATGATTTTCATAACATTGAGAGTCCAAAGTTTCCATCAAATTATTTATCTTTTCAAATTATTTATCTTTTGGTATAAACTTCAAATAAGTAATTCTGTTTTCAATTTAGAATCAATAAATCAGATTAAGACAAATACTGAAACCGCATACATTGCTTATGTTTGCGGTTTTTCTTACATCTTGACTTCTAAATTCTTCTCCAATAAATAAAAAAAAAATTGAGATTATGCTAACTTAGTAGTTATAAATTGATAATACAAACTATTGAGGTTATCGCATGCTCTCTATGCAAACTAGATTGACTCATGTTCTAATTTTAATCTTTGCTCTTTTTTTCTCATCGCAAGCATATTCTGATCAACTTGCAATCAAAGCTGGGTTCATTCTTGATGTGGAGTCTGGTGAGATTAAGGCCAATCAAATAATTCTGATAGAGGGAAATCAAATCAAAGAAATAACCGGTGACCTGCCTGAAGGTTACAAGACTATCGACTTAAGTGATAAATATATTGTTCCTGGGCTTTTTGATATGCACACCCATCTTGTTGGTGTTCTCGATAAAACATACTTTTCAAGCCTTTTTCAATCTCCACATAGAGCCATGATTGGTGGCATAGTCAATGCAAATAAAACACTGATGGCTGGATTCACATCAGTTCGCAATGTTGGTGCACCTGACTTTATGGATGTTGCATTGAGAAATTCAATTAATGCTAATGAAGTTCCGGGTCCCAGAATGAAGGTTTCCGGACCATCGATAGGGATTACTGGTGGGCATTGTGATAATAATTATCTCAATCATTCTTTTGAACAATACAGTGATGGTGTCGCAGATGGGCCATGGGAGATAAGAAAGAAAATTAGAAATAACGTTAAATATGGAGTTGATCTAATCAAATTCTGTGCAACTGGAGGTGTATTTTCTCACGGCACGAAAGTTGGATTGAGGCAATATACCTTTGATGAAATGAAAGCATTGATTGATGAAGCTCATGACAGGGATAGGCACGTCGCTGCCCATGCACACGGTAATGAAGGTATAAAGTTCGCGATTTTAGCTGGCGTAGATACTATTGAACATGCCACATTTTTGAATGAAGAGACAGCAATTCTTGCTAGAGAAAATAATGTTACGCTGGCTATGGATATTTATAATACTGACTACACTCAAGAATTTGGCAGAAAAAATGGAGTTCCCGAAGCAAATCTAATCAAAGATCTAGAAACTGGTGAAAGCCAGAGGAATGGGTTTAGAATTGCTGTAGAAAATGGAGTTAATCTTGTTTATGCCACTGATTCTGGCGTCTACCCACATGGCGATAATGCAAAACAATTTCCTATAATGGTTAAATATGGAATGACTCCCATTGAAGCCATTCAATCAGCAACCATTGTTGCAGCTGAATTATTTGATCCCACTCTTAAAATTGGGCAAATTAAAGCAGGTTATCTAGCCGATATTGTTGCAGTTAATGAAAACCCGCTCAAAAATATTCGAACATTTGAAGAGGTTGTTTTTGTAATGAAAGACGGGCAAGTTTTCAAAGGACAAGCTAGATGAAAACAAAATTCCTCATGAATAAAATATCTCCGCTTATCTTGTTATGCCTTATAAGTATTCAGTCATATCCTTCAAGTTATGAGTGGCAGTATTCAAATCTTGAGGGTGAGGGCCTGAATAACTCAAAAATCAAAACTCTATCCGATGAATTCAGAAATGGAATGCATGGATATGTAGATGCCTTCTTATTGATTAAGAATGGAAAAATAATTCATGAGGAATACTACAAGAATGATTATGCGAAACTTACAAAAAATCTGAAGTTAGAACAATCCAAAATTATGACAAAAAATTATGGTGAAGCAGCAAAGCCAATATATAACTATTTTGATCCAGAATGGCACCCTTATTACAAAGATACTGATTTGCATACGATTCAGTCAGTCTCTAAAAGTGTCACGTCTGCCCTAATTGGCATAGCAATTGAACGAGGTGAAATAAACGGATTAAATGAAAAAATAGCTCAGTATTTTCCAAATCACTCATCACAGTTCATAGATCCCTTAAAAAGCAAAATTACAATTGAAGATTTACTGACTATGACAGCAGGAATTAAATGGGATGAATCTTCACATGCATACACAAACCCAATGAATAACGCAGCAAGTATGGAAAACAGTAACAATTGGATAGATTACATTCTAAATCTTCCAATGGAATATAAACCGGGTGAAAAATTTGTCTATAACAGCGGCATAACCGTATTGCTATCGCATATTCTTCATAAAGTTAGCGGCATGCATGCAAACGAATATGCCGAAAAATATTTATTTAATAAGCTTGGTATACAAGATTATTTCTGGAAGACGACACCCAAAAACTTAACTGATGCAGAGGGAGGCTTGTACCTATCAACTAGAGACTTCGCCAAAATTGGGATGCTTTATCTCAATGACGGAATATGGAATGGTTCGCAAATTATAACAAAAGAATGGGTTGAGCTGACTATGTCACCAGATACGGATATCGAAGAGAGTTCAAGAAAATATGGTTTTCAATGGTGGCTTGTTCCATATAAAAATAATCAAGAAAATTGGATGTACAGTGGAAGTGGCTATGGTGGTCAATACTTATTAATCGTGCCAGAGTATCAATTGGTTATGGTTTTCAATGGTTGGAATATTTTTGATATCCCCAGACCCTCTATCGAGTATCTCTCGCAAAGAGTTTTAGAAGCAATTCAATAATCACCAGCCAATAGTGTTCCTGCATCGGGAACAATCGGCTCAAGATTGAGTGATTTCAGCATATTATATACCGTACAGACAGCAGCCGAAATTACTGGTTTTTGAGTAATCTGCTCTAATTTAGGAATAATCGATAATGACGGCATTTGAACACAAGCTGAAACCACAATAACATCAACATCATCAAGCTTAAGATTACAAGCATGATCAATCAGATTTTTAGGGTCATGGGCAGCGACCTCGAGATTATTTGGTATTTGAAGGGTATGCCAGTCACAAACCTCGAAACCTTCATTACAAATATAATTTACTACCGTTTTAGCGAGATTTTTCATGTACGGACACAAAAGAGCTATTTTTCGTGCATTAAGAGCCTTTAAACCAGTGATAAGGGCTCCTGCACTTGTGATAACTGGCGTTTTATTTTGATTTTGAACGGTGCATTTGTGGAGATTATTTTCTGATGCTTCGTGATAGCCAAGACCCATGCTCATAATTGCAACCAAACATGCATAACCAATAATATCAACGTTTGCATCAGATAACTCGTAAGCGCATCTCTCAGATTCGCCATCCATTCTTTTTAACTCATCAATATTTACGCTTTTCATCCTCATTCGGCTTGAATGAAAGGTGAATCGCTCAGGTAGAATCAATTCTCTGGCACGGA
>CABYDR010000029.1 GCA_902517795.1 uncultured Woeseiaceae bacterium
ACTCTCAAGGGTCCATGGCTCATCTTCACTGAAAGTACTAAAACAGACTAAATTTTCGGTATACGACGTCATTTTAATTTATCCAATATCTCATCTATTTTTTCAGGGGTTAAGTTTTCGTGATACTCATGATTAACCATCATCATGGGGGCACCGCAGCAAGCTGCGAGGCATTCCTCTTCCTTTTTTAAATAAATACGCCCATCTGAAGTACTTTCACCAATTTTAATTTCCAGTTTCTTTTCCACATGATCAACAACCTCATCCGCGCCTCTGAGCATGCAAGAAATATTAGTGCAAATGGCCACGTTATTTCTGCCAACTGGTTTAGTACTGAACATTGAATAGAAAGTCGCAACCTCATATACATACATCGCTGGCACATCAAGAACCTCGGCGACCTCTCCCAGTAATTCTGGGGTTAAATAACCTTCATTCTTGTGCTGCACCAAGTGAAGTGCTTCAATTATGGCGGAGCGTTGACGGCCCTCAGGGAATTTGTCCTTGAAAGATGAAATCTTGTTTTTTATGTCTGAAGTTAATGTCTTCATCTATCGATCTCACCAAAAACAACGTCCATGGTCCCCATTACGGCTACTACATCAGCCAACATATGTCCGACAACCATTTCTGACATGGCTGACAAATGTGAAAAGCCTGGTGCCCTGATTTTTACACGGTATGGCTTATTTGCCCCATCTGAAACAAGATAGACACCAAATTCACCTTTCGGTGCTTCAACAGCAGCATAAGCCTCGCCTTCAGGTACACAATACCCCTCTGTGAACAATTTAAAGTGATGAATAAGTGACTCCATGTCATCTTTCATTCCCATTCTTTGTGGTGGCGATATCTTTTTGTCATCAGTCATCACAGGACCAGGATTTTCTCGTAGCCACTTAATGCACTGTTGAATTATTTTATTTGATTGTCGCATTTCTTCAACGCGAACGAGATAACGATCGTAACAATCTCCATTAACACCCACAGGAATATCAAAATCCAGTTCGCCGTAGACTGAGTAAGGTTGTTTTTTTCTCAAGTCCCATTCAACCCCGGAGCCTCTTAACATTGCGCCTGTAAAGCCAAGATTTATTGCTCGCTCAGGGGGAATGACGGCAATATTTACTGTTCGCTGTTTCCATATTCTATTGTCTGTCAATAAAGTTTCATATTCATCAATACAAGATGGGAACCTGTCAGTAAAAGATTCAATAAAATCCAGTAGCGAGCCTTCACGATTATAATTTAACTGATCGACTTGCTTTTTTTTCCTCTTATCGGATGTTTCAAATTTTGGCATGACATCGGGTAAATCTCGATAAACACCTCCAGGCCTGTAGTATGTGGCATGCATCCGTGTACCTGATACTGCCTCGTAACAATCCATCAGATCTTCACGCTCGCGAAAACAGTAAAGAAACATAGTCATTGCACCAACATCAAGGCCATGAGTTCCAAGCCACATTAGATGATTTAGAATTCTGGTGATTTCATCGAACATAGCGCGAATATATTGAGCTCTTTTTGGAGGTGTTAATTTAAGCAGCTTCTCAATCGCCAGAACATATCCATGCTCATTACAAACCATAGAAACATAATCTAGTCGATCCATGTATCCGATACTCTGATTGTAGGGTTTTGTTTCAGCCAGCTTTTCAGTACCTCTGTGCAAAAGACCGATATGGGGATCAGCGCTCTGAATAACTTCACCATTCATCTCCAAAACCAATCTCAATACTCCATGTGCAGCTGGATGTTGAGGGCCAAAGTTCATTGTATAATTTTGAATTTCAGCCATCGTTATTGTCCTTAATGTCCTCGGAATAGCGATTGTCGTTTCGGATCACTCTAGGAACCAAAGTTCTGGGCTCTATAGAAACAGGCTTGTATATTATTTTTTCTTTTTCTTGATCATAATGAATCTCTACATTGCCTGAGATTGGGAAATCTTTTCTGAATGGATGACCAACAAAACCGTAATCGGTGAGTATTCTCCTTAAGTCAGGATGACCATCAAAAATGATACCGTAGAGATCAAAAGTTTCGCGCTCTAACCAATTTGCTGAACTCCAAATATCTGACACAGAAGGGGCTATTGGTGGATTGTCTTCTCCTGTGAACATTCTGAGACGAATTCTAATGTTGAGCTTAAGAGACAATAAATTGTAGATAACGGCAAACCTTTCACCATCAAATGAATCTGCATCATCCAGTATTACTGGTTGTCTAGTGACACCTCTGCTGAAGCCAGAGTTTGTTGCTGATTTTGTTGTCCACTCATCAATTCCATAAGTGAGATAATCGATACCACATAAATCTGTTAGCTGCTCAAATAACAACTCCTTGTTTTCTTTGAGTTCGGTTGCAACCTCTCTTAATAAATGAGGTTTCAATCCAAAAACCAGTTCATTTGACGGAGATTCAATCGGTGTTAACTTGTTTTTAAAACAAGCGATTATCCGAGTTTTAATTTCCTCGTGTTTACTCTCCATGATCTACATTTATCTCGCTATTGTTGTTGTCTTTTTGATTTTCTTTTGCAATTGAAGCAATCCATAAACGAGAGCTTCAGCTGTTGGTGGGCAACCAGGAACATAGACATCAACTGGAACAATGCGGTCGCAACCCCGAACTACAGAATATGAATAGTGATAATAACCTCCCCCATTAGCGCATGATCCCATAGAGATAACCCATCTAGGTTCTGGCATCTGATCATAGACTTTTCTTAATGCTGGAGCCATCTTATTAACAAGAGTTCCAGCAACAATCATTACATCAGACTGACGTGGGCTAGGTCTAAAAATAATTCCAAAACGATCTAAGTCATATCTTGCAGCACCTGCATGCATCATTTCAACAGCACAACATGCTAAACCAAAAGTCATTGGCCACATTGAACCCGTTCTTGCCCAGTTCATCAATGCATCGATACTTGTTACCATGAATCCTTTCTGCTGATAGCTTTCAGCATTGTCGTATTGAGTTAAATCTGTGTTACTTGATTGCTGATCGTCCGCTAATCCCATTCCAAAGCTCCTTTTTTCCATTCATAGATAAATCCAACAACAAGCACTGTGAGAAAAATGGCCATAGCCACTAAGCCAAATCCTCCAATAACATCAAGGGAAACAGCCCAAGGGAATAAAAATGCTATCTCTAGATCAAAAATAATAAAAAGAATAGCCACAAGGTAATAACGAACATCAAATTTCATTCTTGAGTCTTCAAAAGGTTCGAAACCACATTCATAAGGTGATAGTTTTTCATCATCCTTATTACCTCTACCAAGCAAAAAACCAAGTCCAAGCAGAACCAGTCCAATAGCAGTAGCAACCGCCATAAATACAAGAATTGGTAGGTACTGTTGCAGCATATTAGTCATCCCCTCAAATATGGCAATATTATATCAGTGTGACGGTCATATGTGACAGTTTTTGATTAGTATTTTTTGGTTTTTTTTAAAATATCTATAACAAATTTAATCCAGAATTATTTGTCACAGAAAATATTAAATATTGGTGCCGATGGCCGGACTCGAACCGGCACAGCTCTCGCCACTGCCCCCTCAAGACAGCGTGTCTACCAATTCCACCACATCGGCCAAAAGGTATAATATTTTTTTAACTTAATTCTCCGTTTCTGAAGAAATGATTGAAGGCATACTCTCAATTGAAGTGTCCATGTTGTTCTCTTCATTTGGGGCTTCTTGATTAGATATATCATTAGTTTCTATAACAACACTTTCAAGCAAACTATCAGGAACATCAGCTTGTTGGCTACTCAAATAGGCAAGCGAGAGACTGGAGACAAAAAATGCAGTGGCCAATATTGCAGTAGCCCTAGAGAAAAAATTAGATGAACCCTTGGCGCCAAATACCGTATCTGATGCACCGGATCCAAAAGCTGCTCCAGCTTCAGCACCTTTACCCTTTTGAAGTAGTACAAGCACTATTATAAGAAGAGCAATTAAAGTATGCGCACTTAGTACGATGGTTTGCATTGTTGTCATTTATTAATCCTATCAAACTTATTGTTTCGCTATTGCCAAAAAACCTGATGAATCAAGTGATGCACCGCCTATTAAACCGCCATCTATATCAGGCATTGAAAATAATTTTTTAGCATTGTTAATATTAACACTGCCACCATAAAGAATCTGTGTGCTTTCTGCCAGTTCTTTTGATATTTTTTTTATTATATATCTTATAAACTCATGAACATCTTGAGCATCTTCTGGAGTTGCCGATAATCCTGATCCAATAGCCCAAATAGGTTCATATGCAATGATAAATTTAGAATGCTTATCTAGGTCAATACCGTCAGCAATGGCAGTTATCTGCGAATCTATTATCTCCTCTGTTAAGGATTTCTCTTTTTGATCATGCGTCTCTCCAATGCATAAGATTGGCACGAGATTTTTCTTAATAGCCATATTGAACTTTTCTGAGATAATATGATCCTTTTCACCAAGGATTGTTCTTCGTTCAGAGTGGCCCACCAAAACATACTTGCAATCATTATCTGAAAGCATCTCTGCTGAGACTTCTCCAGTATATGCACCATTTTCAAATTGAGCTATGTCCTGAGCACCTATTTGAATATCTGTTTTTGATAGCCCTTTTGAAACTTGATCAAGATAGGGAAATGGTGGGCATATCAATAACTTATGATAATGCTCTTGATTATAATTGCTTGCAATTTCTCTGATGAAGTCAGAAACAAATGATTTTGAACCATTCATTTTCCAGTTTGCTGCTACTAAAATCTTGCTCATAGTTATAGTTTAAATTATTTAATAAATATATAGATAGAGATAGAGTAATTTTAATTTATTAGATAAAATTGACAGTACAATTCACGATGAAACAATTCTCTCTATATTTTGCTTAAGATCGCTCATATGAGAGATAAGGTCATCTCTGCTCTCACCTTCAAGCATAATCCTTATTAATGGTTCAGTTCCTGAAGGTCTCAAGATTAACCTTCCTCTGCCTGCTAATTTTTTCTCTGTATCATCAATTAGTGATTCTATTTCTTTGGAATCAGATACATTAAAGTTATTTTTATTATTAATATTTTCAATTACTTGTGGATATTTTATCATCCCACTTGCGAGATTATCCAAGCTGCTATTTTTATTTTTCATTATTTCAAGAACCTGAATTGCTGTAATTAGTCCGTCTCCAGTTTCAACATAGTCCATGCATATCATGTGTCCTGATGCCTCTCCCCCCAAATTGCCACCTGTTTCACGAAGTAATGATAATATATTTCGATCACCTACCTTCGATCTAATGAATTCAATTCCATTACTTTTTAGTGATTCCTCAAGACCGAGATTACTCAATACTGTGCCAACTACTGGATTTTTAAGCATATTATTTTCTTTGTAATACATTGCTAGTATAAATAGAAGTTGATCACCATCGAGTAAATTTCCATTTTCATCAACCATAACCACTCTGTCTCCATCACCATCAAGAGCGATACCAACATCTGCACCAACTGCCTTTACTGTTTGTTGAAGTAGTTCAGGATGAGTGGATCCACAGTTTTCATTAATATTTTTACCATTAGGCGAGCATCCGATCGATAATACCTCTGCACCTAAGCTATTTAAGATCCTGGGACCAACTTTATAGGCAGCCCCATTCGCTCCATCGAATATCACCTTCATGTTTTGCAGATCGTCCTTATTTTTATAACTTGAAATGCAAAATTCTTGATACCTCTCTCTTGCTAGGGAATCTATTGTCGCCCTGCCTAAATCAATAGAATCTTTTGTGAATGTTGTTCCATTGAGGATATTTTCAATTTGCAATTCTGTTTTATCATCCAACTTTGTACCTTTAGAATTAAAGAATTTGATTCCGTTATCAACAAAAGAATTGTGAGAAGCGCTTATTACTATGCCAAGCTCAGCATTATATTTTTTGACGAGATAGGCAATTGCAGGTGTGGGTATAGGTCCTAAAAGCTTAACATCCATACCGGCCGATACAAATCCTGCTTCTAGAGCCGATTCAAACATATATCCAGATATTCTTGTATCTTTTCCAATGAGAACAGTACCGCCATCTGGTGCTAAAGTCTGTGCGGATGCGTTAGCTAAACGAAGTGCGAACTCGGCCGTCATTGGTGGCTCACCTACACGACCACGAATCCCATCTGTACCAAAATACTTCATTTCATTGTCTCATATTCAAATAAGGGTCCATATTATCAAGTTTATGACTATAAGAATATCTGAAGGAGTATAATTACACTAAATATTATTTAGGGAGTTATATAGATTAATTATATCTTTTGTGGGTCCGACATCATGTGTTCTAATGATATTAGCACCATTCTGAAGCGCTATTAGCGCGGCTCCCAAGCTGCCATAGAGCCTTTCATTTATGGTTTTATTCGTAATTTTACCAATAAAACTTTTTCTGGAAATACCAACACATATTGGAACTTTTAAATATTTAAGTTGCTCAATATTTTTTAGTAACAGTATGTTGTGCCTCAGAGTCTTTCCAAACCCAAAACCAGGATCAATAATCAAGGATTCTCTATTTTTGCCAGCTCTAAGGCAATAATTTATTCTTTCTTCTAGAAAGCTTTTAATTTCAGTCATCAGATCATCATAAACGGGATTTTCTTGCATCGATGAAGGCGAGCCTTTCATATGCATCAGACAAATTGCCTTATTTTCCCCTGATAGAAAATCCATAGCGTCGATATTTTTCAGTGCATAAACATCATTTACAATCTCAGCACCATTTGTGATCGCTTCTCTCATTACAACCGGATCACCAGTATCAACAGAAACAACAGTATCGAAGTTTTTTTTAATGCTTTGAATTACTGGTATCACTCTATCAATTTGAATGCTGGCTTCTATAGAGCTAGAACCGGGTTTTGTTGACTCTCCTCCCACATCAATAATTGAAGCACCTTCATTAATCATTTTTCCACATGCAGAAAGAGCATGGTCAAGTGACTGATACTTCCCACCATCTGAAAATGAGTCGGGGGTGATATTTAGAACACCCATAATTTTGGGCTTCGATAAATCTAGCGTTCGTGACCCTAAATTGAGCAGCATCGAGCGAGAATTAGTGTTCGCTTGCTGGCCCACCAATTATTGGTGATTTAGAGTTTTTACTCTTCGACTTCTTGTCACTTTTATTTGACTTATCATCGTGCCAGCCTTCTGGAGATCCTGGTTCTTTTCCTTCCATGATATTGATAATTTGTTTCCTATCAATTGTTTCATATTTCATAAGAGCATCAGCCATAGCTTTTAGCTGTTTTTTGTGCTTCTTAAGTATCTCTTTTGCTCGATTATAATTTCTATCAATTATATTTCTCACTTCAGCATCGATCGCTTGCGCTGTTTGTGGAGATACTTGCTTTTGTTGAGTGACCGATCTGCCAAGGAACACTTCGCCTTCATCTTCACTGTAAGTCAGAGGACCCAAATTGTCTGATAGACCCCACTTTGTCACCATATTTCTGGCAATCTCAGTCGCTCTCTCAATATCATTTGAGGCTCCAGTTGTAACTCCCTCAGGTCCTAAGGTCATCTCTTCAGCGAGCCTACCGCCATAAAGAGAAGAAATATTACTCTCTAATTTCTCTTTTGAGATACTGTATTTATCTTCTTCAGGAAGATACATCGTCACACCTAGTGCTCTTCCTCTTGGAATAATTGTAACCTTATGAACAGGATCATGGTCAGGGACGACATACCCAACAATAGCATGTCCCGCTTCATGATAAGCGGTATTCAATTTTTCTTTTTCATTCATTACCATTGAGCGACGCTCTGCACCCATCATAATTTTGTCTTTTGCCTGCTCAAACTCCTCCATGGTAACTGTTCTCTTGTTTTCACGAGCTGCGAACAACGCTGCTTCATTCACTAAATTTGCAAGGTCAGCACCCGAAAACCCGGGCGTGCCTCTTGCTATTATGGAGGGTTCAACATCATCTGAGATTGGCACTTTTCTCATATGAACTTTTAGTATTGCCTCCCTACCACGAATATCAGGAAGAGGAACAACTACTTGTCTGTCAAATCTTCCAGGTCTCAACAAGGCTGGGTCAAGAACGTCAGGTCTATTGGTAGCTGCAATAACAATTACACCCTCATTACCCTCGAAACCATCCATTTCAACCAACATCTGATTTAATGTCTGCTCTCTTTCATCGTGCCCCCCACCTAATCCAGCACCTCTATGTCTTCCTACTGCATCCAACTCATCGATAAAGATAATGCATGGAGCTTGTTTTTTTGCGGTTTCAAACATATCGCGAACTCTCGACGCACCAACACCAACAAACATTTCAACAAAATCAGACCCTGAGATTGTAAAAAACGGGACTTTTGCTTCGCCGGCAATTGCTTTAGCTAATAGAGTTTTACCTGTACCAGGGGGACCAACTGTTAAGACACCTTTTGGTATTTTTCCACCGAGGCGCTGGAATTTTCTGGGATCACGTAAGAACTCGACAATTTCAGATAATTCTTGTTTGGCTTCTTCAATGCCAGCGACATCATCAAAAGTGATTTTTACGTTGTCTTCACTTAGAAGTTTTGCCTTACTTTTGCCAAAAGACATCGCTCCTCTTCCTCCGCCACCTTGCATTTGTCGCATAAAATACACCCAGACAGCAATTAATAACAAAATTGGGAAGGAGCTTATCAATAGTTGACTTATCAGGCCTTGGGTTTCTGGTTCTTCTGCAGTGAAGCGAACATTATTGTTCTCCAATAAACCGATAAGAGCATTATTATCTGTTTCAGGGCTAATAGTGTAAAACGATAAGGGTTCTCTTGATCCATATGTAATTCGGTCTCCTTGAAACTCAACCCTTTCAATCTGGCCTGTTCTCACTTGATTTAAGAAATCAGAGTAATCTTGTCTTTGCATCTGACCTGTATTTAAACCACCAAAGTTTTGAAATACAGACATCATGACAACCGCAACAACTATGAAGACCAATACGTTCTTTGCTAACTCGCTCATTTTATTAGGATACTCCGTTTAAAAAACTATCTGTTATTGTGAATATATCATATCGATTGACCATAAAAGTGTTTTGCTATCAAAAATATTTCAGAGCTCTCTTTTCTGGAAGCCTGCGGTTTAAACAAATTAACCTTTTCAAATTGCTCGCGAGTTTCCTTAACAAATTGATCCATACCTTGCCCCTGAAATAGCTTGCACACGAAATTTCCTTTGTCTTTTAGCGTTTCTATCGCAATAGCTCTTGCCAACTCAGCTAGATAAATCGATTTTGCTTGATCACTAACTTTGATACCACTTATATTGGGTGCCATATCACTCATTACAAGGTCTACCTCCCTATTTTTTATGACTTCCAAAAGATTTGAATAAAATTTTTTGTCAGTAAAATCACCTTGCATAAAATTTACAGATTGAATTCTATCCATAGGAATTAAATCAACGGCGAATATTTGAACATCGCCACTCATTTCCCTTGACACAAATTGACTCCAACTGCCAGGTGATGATCCAAGATCAATGCAAGTCATTCCGTTCTTAAGTATTTGCGCCTTTTCATTGATTTGTTTGAGCTTGTAAACTGCCCTCGATCGCCAACCTTCATCTATAGCTTTTCTGAAATAGATATCTTTATTTTGTTGTCTTCGCCATGTACTTTTATCGGACATTTTTTTATGTGTTTAGAAATATGATAATGAAGCTAACAAAATACTGATACAATTACACCATGAAAATCAAACAATCGGAAAAGAAAGCACTAAAAGCTGCTGGACATAATTTAAAACCAGTAATCACAATAGGTATAAATGGCCTGTCGGAATCTTTATTGTCAGAATTCGAAAAAACCATAGACCACCACGAATTAATCAAAATAAGAATCAGAATTTCTGACAAATCTTCAAGGAAAGAATTAATTGAAGAGCTTTGCGATAAATCGAAATCTCAAATAGTCAGTACTGTCGGTAGCACTGCTATTGTATATAGAAAAAACCCTAAATCTCAAAAAAAATTTTTCTAGCAATTTTTATAATTTTTAAATTTTTATCCAGGGTTTTTATATATATTCTACCAAAATTATTTCATACTCCCTCTGACCACCAGGAGCTTGAAATATTATATCTTCGCCTTCGGATTTCCCAATCAGTGCGCGTGCGATTGGTGAGCTGTAGGATATCAAATTAGATTGAATATCAGCCTCGTCCTCACCAACGATTTTATACTTTGTCTCTTCATCGTTCTCAATATCCACAACGGTAACTGTCGAACCAAAAACAACTTTGCCTTTTGCATTGATATTTGAGATATCAATTTCTTGAACATTAGAAAGTTTGGCTTCAATTTCCTTTATTCGTCCTTCTATAAAACCTTGCTGCTCTTTTGCTGCATGATATTCTGCATTTTCCTTAAGATCTCCATGTGCACGAGCTTCAGAAATAGCTTCTATCACATTAGGTCTATCTTTAGATTTTAGTTTTTTGAGTTCTTTTTGGAGAAGAGTTACACCTCTGGATGTCATTGGAATTTTATTCATTATGAAGGTCCTTCAGTCTATTGACATCGCTATCATTTATGTGCTCAATCGCCTCACATGTAGCTATAGCAGCACCAATTGTGGTGTAGTACGTTGTATTTCTCTTTACTGCCTCAGCCCTAATTGATGTAGACTCCAATATTGCTCTTTTCCCCTCTGTTGTATTTACTATCAGATCTATTTCATCATTTTTTATCATATCAACAATGTGTGGTCTACCTTCTCTTACTTTATTTACTCTCTCACACTCAATATTTTGATCATTTAAAGTCTCAGCAGTTCCATTGGTTGCAACAAGATGAAATCCTCGAGAAATTAGAATTTTAGCCAGTTCTATTACGTCCTTTTTATCTCTGTCTCTCACGCTCATTAAAGCTGTTCCTTTAACGGGCAAAATTACATTCGATGCTAGCTGAGCTTTGGCATAAGCCTCACCAAAAGATCTTCCTGTACCCATGACTTCGCCCGTTGATTTCATCTCTGGACCAAGTATTGGGTCAGCTCCTGGAAATTTGATAAAAGGAAATACAGCCTCTTTGACTGAAAAATACGATGGAAATGAATATTTTGAGTAACCCATGTCTTTGAGTTTTTTTCCAACCATGACTTCTGCTGCAATTTTCGCTAGAGGAATGCCTGTTGCCTTTGATACGAAAGGAATAGTTCTAGAGGCTCTTGGGTTCACCTCCAGTATGAAAACGACATTACCTTGGATTGCAAATTGAGTGTTCATTAGACCGATGACATTTAAACCTTGAGCGAGCTTTGTTACCTGTTCTATTAAGATTTTTTGGGTAGCCTCATTAAGACTAAATGGCGGGAGTGAACACCCAGAATCACCAGAATGGACACCGGCTTGCTCAATATGCTCCATTATTCCTCCGATAAAGATATCTTCACCGTCACATATAATGTCAACATCAACCTCAATTGCGAGATCTAAGAAACGATCGAGAAGAACAGGACTGTCATTGGAAACCTTAACAGCCATACTCATGTATTCACTCAGATCATTCTTGTTATGAACAATCTCCATTGCTCTTCCGCCAAGGACATAAGAGGGTCTGACAACCAATGGAAAGCCAACATCATCACTCATTCTTAAAGCTGCCTCTTTATTAGAAGCGGTTCGGTTTGGAGGTTGCTTTAAACCAAGTTCATTTATTAAGCTCTGAAATCTTTCACGATCCTCAGCTAAATCAATTGAATCTGGCGAGGTTCCGATTATTGGTGCGCCAGCATCTTCAAGCAATCTTGCCAATTTAAGAGGCGTCTGCCCACCGTACTGAACAATTACCCCAACTGGCTTTTCAATTTCAATAATCTCCATGACGTCTTCAAATGTCAGTGGTTCAAAAAATAAACGATCAGATATATCGTAATCGGTTGAAACAGTCTCAGGGTTACAATTCACCATAATAGTCTCGTAACCTGCGTCTTTGAGTGCAAGAGAAGCATGCACGCAGCAATAATCAAATTCGATGCCCTGACCAATTCGATTTGGCCCGCCACCCAGAATAATCACTTTATCAGTATCGTTTGGTCTTGCCTCACATTCTTCATCATATGAGGAATACATATAAGCTGTATCTGTTTGGAATTCAGCGGCGCAAGTATCCACTCTTTTATATGTAGGCCTCACATTTTGCTTATATCTGTATATTCTTACATCAGACTCTTTTATGTTTAAGATATGAGCTATTCTTGCATCTGAAAAACCTTTCTTCTTGAGATTAATTAGGGCTTTTTTATTTATATCTTCAAGCTTTTGTTTTTCTAAATTTGATTCCTCATGAATAATGTCTGCGATTTGGTAGAGAAACCACGGGTCAATTCCAGTAATCCTGTTAACTTCCTCCAAGCTCAATCCTTTTCTTATTGAATTTGCAAGATGCCAAATTCTCTCAGCGCCAGGAAATTTTAACTCAATTTTTAGGTCATCTTCATCATCGACAAGAGGAAGATCATTCACGGTTTCGTCAAGACCTGCGCATCCGATCTCCAGTCCTCTAAGAGCCTTTTGAAATGATTCTTGAAAGTTACGGCCAAAAGCCATCACCTCACCAACAGATTTCATTTGAGTGGTTAATCGGTTATTTGCACCTGGAAACTTTTCAAATGTAAATCTCGGTACCTTGGTTACTACATAATCTATTGAAGGCTCGAAAGACGCGGGGGTTCTCCCGCCTGTAATATCATTTTTTAGTTCATCCAGTGTATAACCCACTGCCAATTTTGCAGCAATTTTTGCAATAGGAAATCCTGTTGCTTTGGATGCGAGTGCTGAGGACCTCGAAACCCTTGGGTTCATTTCAATTATTAACATTCTTCCATCTACTGGATTTAATGCGAATTGAACGTTTGAACCACCTGTTTCAACACCGATTTTTCTAAGAACATCGAAGGATGCATTTCTCATTATTTGATATTCTTTATCAGTTAGAGTTTGTGCAGGTGCCACCGTTATCGAATCTCCTGTGTGAACCCCCATAGGATCAAGATTCTCAATAGAACATATAATAATGCAATTATCATTTTTATCCCTGACAACCTCCATTTCGAATTCTTTCCAGCCTATAACAGACTCCTCTAACAGAACCTCTGTAGTCGGAGATACTTCGAGACCATGACTCACAATTTGTTGAAACTCTTCGAAATTATAGGCAATACCTCCTCCACTCCCGCCCATAGTAAACGAAGGTCTGATTATTGTGGGATAGCCAACAATTTTTTGCTTTCTTATGGCCTCATCCAATGAGTGTGCAATTTCAGCTTTTGGACTCTCCAAATTAATCTCAGACATAGCCTCACGAAATTGCTCTCTGTCTTCAGCCATATCAATAGCTTTTTGTGACGCAGCGATAAGTTCTACTCCGCATTCGTCGAGCACGCCCTCTCTAACAAGATCAAGCGCACAGTTCAGAGCAGTTTGGCCGCCCATCGTTGGGAGCAATGCATCAGGTTTTTCTTTTTTAATGATTTTTTTAATAGCCTTCCAATGAATTGGCTCGATATATACGACATCTGCCATTTCTGGATCTGTCATGATAGTAGCTGGATTAGAGTTAACCAATATAACTCGATAACCCTCTTCCCTTAATGCCTTGCAAGCTTGAGTTCCCGAATAATCGAATTCACATGCCTGACCAATCACTATAGGTCCTGCACCAATAATTAAAATACTGTTTATGTCGGTTCTTTTTGGCATTAGAAATTACTTTATATATATTATTTAATTATCTGTTTTTTAACATTTTAATAAATTTATTGAATAAATCCATTAAGTCTTGTG
Source organism: uncultured Woeseiaceae bacterium (assembly GCA_902517795.1). Classification (GTDB taxonomy): domain Bacteria; phylum Pseudomonadota; class Gammaproteobacteria; order Steroidobacterales; family Woeseiaceae; genus SP4260. Next base: position 13,850 of record CABYDR010000029.1, read on the forward strand.
GTCCAGGACTTGCCTCTGGATGACCCTGAAAACCAAAGGCATTTTTATTTTCAATCTCGATACCTTGTAAAGTATGATCAAATAAAGATTTATGTGTTATCTTGACATTTCTCGGCAAAGAACTCTCTTCAACTGCAAAACCATGATTCTGGCTTGTGATAATCACTTTACCTGTATTTAAATCCAGAACAGGGTGATTTGCCCCGTGATGACCAAATTTCATCTTGATAGTTTTAGCCCCAGAGGCAAGTGCCAAAAGTTGGTATCCCAGGCAAATGCCAAAAACAGGTACCGAGTGATCAATAAAATGTTTTATTGCTTTAATGGCATACTTACATGCATCTGGATCACCAGGACCATTTGATAAGAAAACCCCATCGGGGTTGAGCGCTAAGACATCAATTGCAGACATTTCTGCTGGTACAACTGTTATTTTACAACCAAGATCAACCAACAATCTAAGAATGTTAGTTTTAATACCATAATCGTAAGCTACGACATGATATTTAAGATCATCCTTTTTACTTGCACTTAATCGATTTTCGTATAAAGATCCCTCTGTCCACTCATAGAGTTGATCTGTAGTTACCTTCTTAGCTAAGTCCATACCCAAAAGACCAGGAAAACCCTTAGCATTTTTTATCGCTATATTTTCATCAATCTCACCCGCCATTATACAGCCAGATTGAGCGCCTTTTTCCCTGAGAAGCTGTGTGAGTTTTCGTGTATCGATATCAGCAATTGCAACAGTATTACTTGATTTTAAAAAGCCATTAAGACTTTGCGTTGATCGCCAACTGCTCTCAACTAAAGAAGAGTTTCGAATAATCAATCCAGAAGCTTGCGTTCTTCTGGATTCCATATCCTCAATATTAGTTCCAGTGTTACCAATATGAGGGTAAGTTAAAGTCACAATCTGCTGACAATAGGATGGGTCCGTTAAAATTTCTTGATAACCGGTCATTGAGGTATTAAAAACCACCTCTCCTATTGCTTGCCCGTTAACGCCTATTGATGTACCAGTCAAAATTGTTCCATCTTCAAGGGCTAATATTGCCTCAACGGTCACAAACAACCCCCAAAACTGATATCAATATATTTATTTTTTTTGATCAAAAAACACCGAAATATTTTAGATTTATCCTCATGATTCTAAAAAGAGAGTTTACTCAAGGTGGGGTCACCTTGCCACAAAATTGAGAAAAAATTTAGTTTTTTTTTATGAGGCTATTTTTTCAAAGAAATTTTTTACCGACGATAGCCATCCAGAATGGCGTGGGCTATGTTTTTTACCACCTTTCTCGATAGAGTTATAAAATTCCTTCAATATATCTTTCTGCTTATTTGAGAGATTTATCGGCGTTTCAACCAAAATTGTCGCGTAAAGATCACCCACCATTTTATTTCTTGCAGTCGTAACGCCCATACCTCTTAATCTAAATACCTTTCCTGACTGCGTGCCGGGAGGAACCTTCACTGATACATTTCCCTTGAGGGTTGGCATCTCAATATCCCCTCCTAAAGTTGCGGTTAGAATTGATATAGGAATATCACAGGAAATATTAGCTCCTTCTCGTTCAAAAATTTTATGTGACGCAACATTTATTTCTACGTAAAGATCACCTGTTGGCCCACCATTTTTTCCTGCTTCACCCTCACCTGACAATCTAATTCTATCGCCATTGTCTACACCAGGAGGAACTTTGATGGATAGAGTTTTCGTTTTTGATTTTCTTCCCAAACCAAGACAATCAGTGCAGGGATCGGTAATAACTGTTCCATTTCCTTGGCATTTTGGGCAAGTTTGCTGAATTGAAAAAAAACCTTGCTGCATCCTGACTTGTCCTGTTCCTTCACAAGAGGGGCAGTTTGTTGGAGTTGTTCCCTTCTTAGAGCCACTTCCAGAGCAACCTTGACAGGTTACTTGAGTAGGTATATCGATCTCAATAGAATCTCCAGAAATGGCCTTCTCAAGCTCGATTCTTAAATCATATTTTAAGTCTGCGCCTCTAAATACTTGACTTCGGTTACTTCTCCCACCACCGAATATATCGCCAAATACATCACCAAAAATATCACCAAAACCCTCAGCTCCTGGATGACCCCTTCCACCTGCAGAATTATCTATCCCTTCATGTCCGAAACGGTCATATGTCTCTCTCTTTGAGCTATCACTGAGAATTTCATATGCTTCTTTCGCTTCCTTGAATTTACTCTCGGCTTGGGAATCATCTTTATTTCTGTCTGGATGATACTTCATGGCCAGACGGCGATATGACTTCTTTATTTCATCTTTAGAGGCCTGCCTATTGACGCCCAAGATCTCATAATAATCGCGTTTGGCCATGTTTTTTTGATGTGTTATTTTTTAGAGCTTGACGATTAAAAAATTTAGTCTTTGTTATCGTCTTGTTCTTTTACTTCTTCAAATTCGGCATCTACAACATTTTCATCACCAACATCATCTCCAGAGGTTGGCTGTTCACCTGCAGCGGCTTGTTCAGCATAAAGTTTTTGGGCGATTTCAGCAGAAGCCTCAGCAAGTATTTTTGTTTTTGCTTCAATTGATTCCTTATCCTCGCTTTCCATGACACCCTTAAGATCTGAAATAGCATTCTCTATTTTCATCCTCTCATCGCTTGACACTTTTTCACCAAGCTCACTAAGTGTTTTTTCTGATCCATGAATCAAGCTATCCGCTTGGTTTCTTACATCAATGAGGCCTCGAAATTTCTTGTCTTCTTCTGCATGACTCTCTGCATCTGCGACCATTCTCTCGATTTCTGACTCATCAAGACCGCTCGAGGCTTTGATTACAATATTCTGGCTCTTACCAGTGGCCTTATCCTTAGCTGAGACATTGAGTATTCCATTAGCATCGATATCAAATGTCACCTCAATTTGAGGGACGCCTCGAGGTGCTGGTGGAATATCAGTCAAGTCGAACCTTCCAAGTGACTTGTTATCCTGACTTCTCTCTCTTTCGCCCTGAAGAACATGGATTGTAACAGCAGGTTGATTATCTGCTGCAGTCGAGAATGTTTGGTTGGCATTGGCTGGAATAGTCGTGTTCTTCTCTATTACTTTGGTCATAACCTCACCCAGTGTTTCAATACCAAGTGATAGAGGGGTTACATCTAGCAAAAGAACATCTTTTACATCACCCGCAAGAACACCACCCTGAATTGCAGCACCTAAAGCAACAGCTTCATCAGGATTAACATCTTTTTTTGGCTCTTTTCCGAAGAAGTTCTGAACTTCTTCTTGAACTTTTGGCATACGGGTTTGCCCGCCAACCAAAATAACATCATGTATTTCATTTACCTTTAAATCTGCGTCTTTCAAAGCAGTTTTACAAGGCGCTATTGTCCTTTTCACTAAATCCTCTACCAGTGACTCAAGTTTTGCGCGCGTTAGCTTTATGTTCAGATGTTTGGGTCCACTAGAATCAGCTGTTATATAAGGCAAATTTATCTCGGTTTGTTGGCTACTGGAAAGTTCAATTTTTGCTTTTTCTCCAGACTCTCTCAATCTCTGCATAGCAAGCGGGTCTTTAGTTATATCTACGCCACTGTCCCTTTCAAATTCTTTTGCTAGATAGTTGATTATTTTTAGATCAAAATCTTCTCCTCCTAGGAATGTATCTCCATTAGTAGCAAGAACTTCAAACTGATGCTCTCCATCAACTTCGGCTATTTCGATTATTGAGATATCGAATGTTCCTCCACCAAGATCATAAACAACTATTTTTTTGTCACCTCTTTTTTTATCCATTCCGTATGCTAAAGCTGCAGCAGTAGGCTCGTTTATAATTCTCTTTACATCCAATCCAGCTATTTTTCCAGCATCTTTGGTGGCTTGTCTTTGTGAATCGTTAAAATAGGCAGGGACTGTCACAACTGCTTCAGTTACTTCCTCACCCAAGTAATCTTCTGCGGTTTTCTTCATTTTCATAAGAACTCTTGCTGATATTTCAGGGGGAGCCATTGGCTTTCCAAGTCCCTCAACCCAGGCATCTCCATTCTCAGCATTCACTATCTTGTAGGAAACCATATCCATATCGCGCTTTACAACCTCATCTTCGAATCTTCTTCCGATAAGACGTTTAACAGCGTATAAAGTATTTTCAGGATTTGTAACTGACTGTCGTTTTGCAGACTGTCCAACCTTGACCTCGTCATCTTTTATAAAAGCAACAACAGAGGGTGTTGTTCTGTCACCCTCACTATTTTCAATAACTTTCGGTTTGTCACTCTCCATTACAGCAACACATGAGTTTGTTGTGCCGAGGTCAATACCAATAATTCTTCCCATTTTTTACTCCGAATTCTTTTATTAATTCCTAATTAACGTATTTACACGTAATTTGGGACATTTATTTTACTTTCAAGTATTTATGTTATGTTAATAAAGATATTTATTATAATTACCCACACATCAGACTTACTCTTTAGAGACAACAACACGAGCCGGCCTCAAAAGACGATCATTTAGAAGGTAACCTTTCTGGTATACGGTAATAACTGTTCCTGGTTCTAATTTGTCTGAAACCTCCATAGACATCGCCTCATGATACTCAGCATCAAATGGTTCTCCATGAGGATCTATGGTTTTTACTTTGAATAGCTCAAGAATATTTAGAAGGAGCTGCAGAGTGGATTTGTTTCCTGATATTAGATCTTTTAATTCAATATCTTCTGAGCCCATTGCCATTTCAAAGCTATCAATAACGACCAGCAATTCTTTTGCAAAACCCTCAACCGCATATTTCCTTGCTTTCTCGACATCTCTAACAGCCCTTTTTCTGACGTTTTCCAATTCAGCAACCGCTCTTAGATATTTATCCCAATTTTCAT
>CABYDR010000030.1 GCA_902517795.1 uncultured Woeseiaceae bacterium
TTAGTTCCAAAGGCAGCAGCAAAACAAGGAATAGATTTCGATACTCTTTGTTGGAATATCCTTGAAACAAGTATGTAATCATCTGGATCCTCTATGGCAAGATTAAGAAATAGAAAAAAAACGAAGAGATCAGAATTCAATAATAAAGAGTTCAAAAATAAGACATTCAAAGCGTTATTGTTATTGATCATTCTCTGGTTTTGCTATCAGTTTATTATAACTATAGTAAATCAACCCATCAGATATATATCAATAGAGAGTTCTTTCCAGCAGGTGAAGGAAGCTCAAATTAGAGGTGCTATTTCTTCAGAAGTACAAGATGGAATATTAGATTTAGATGTACCTAAACTTTATGAGAGACTTAAGAATATAGGATGGATAGATAAAATTTCTATATCAAGAAAATGGCCCGATAGATTGATATTAGAAATTCATGAGCATATACCCGTTGCAAGATGGGGAGAGAGTTCTCTTCTTAATAATCGTGGAGAATTGTTCAGTGAAATCAGTAATCCAAACCTTATACCGGCAGATCTTGTTTATTTGAATGGCCCAGATTATAAATCTCTCGATGTGGTCCAAAAATACTTCTTTTTAAGAGAGAAATTGGCTCCTCTTGGAATAAATGTGGCCAAGATTAATTTAAGTGAAAATGGTGCATGGACAATAGAGCTCTATGATGGAACATCCGTAAACTTAGGCAAGAGCGATGTCAAAAAGAAATTTGATTTATTCATAGATATAGCAAAAAATATATTATCGAATGAGGCAGAGGAAATTGAGTCAATCGACTTAAGATATGACAATGGTTTTGCGATTAGATTAAAAGGTGAGATTTAGATGCAAGGATTAAATAAATGAGAAAAAATGGAGAAAGAGATTTCGTTGTTGGTCTAGATATCGGGACTTCAAAGGTTGTTGCTATTGTTGGTGAAATTAATGAAAACAATGAGATTGAGGTTATTGGGATAGGTACTCATCCGTCAAGAGGTCTAAGTAGAGGAGTTGTCGTTAATATTGAATCGACAGTCTACTCCATTCAAAAAGCTGTTGAAGAGGCTGAATTGATGGCCGGATGCGATATAAACTCTGTGTATGCTGGAATTGCAGGGAATCACATAAGAAGTCTGAACTCACATGGTATTGTTGCAATCCAAGATAACGAAGTAAGTTTGAGTGATGTAGATAGAGTCTTAGATGCGGCCAGAGCGGTAGCAATCCCAGCTGACCAGAAGATACTTCATATATTACCCCAGGAATTTATCATAGATAGCCAAGAGGGTATTTTAGATCCAACCGGGATGTCTGGCATTCGAATGGAAGCAAAAGTCCATATGGTTACAGGTGCTGAGAGTGCCGCACAGAATATTATCAAATGCATAGAGAGGTGTGATCTAGAGGTTGATGATATAGTGCTTGAACAACTGGCATCAAGTTATTCAGTTTTAACTGATGACGAAAAGGATTTAGGATCATGTTTGGTTGACATTGGAGGAGGTACAACTGATATTGCTGTTTTTCAAAGAGGTGCAATACAGCATACTGCCGTTATACCTATTGCAGGTGATCAAGTTACTAATGATATTGCCGTGTCTATGAGAACTCCAACACAACACGCAGAAGAAATAAAAATAAAATATGCTTGTGCACTCTCTCAGTTAGCAAATCCCGATGAGAGTATAGAAGTTCCAAGCACTGGTGATAGACCACCGAGACGTCTTGCAAGGCAGACACTCGCTGAAATTGTAGAGCCAAGATTCGAGGAGCTCTTCAGTTTAATAAGAAACGAACTTCGACGAAGTGGTTTTGAAGAATCCATTCCTGCTGGTCTGGTGTTAACTGGAGGTAGCTCAAAAATGGAAGGAGCAGTAGAATTGGCTGAGGAAATTTTTCATGTACCTGTCAGACTTGGTGCTCCACAATATGTTGAAGGTCTATCAAATGTTATAAAAAATCCTATCCATGCGACTGGTGTCGGTTTGCTTCTTTATGGGAGGGATTCAAAAGGACGAGTAAATCTAGATAGATTGTCGATAAAGACAGATCTACAAGAAAAATGGAATTCATTTAGGAGCTGGATCCAAAATCAATTTTAATTGTCCATATCAATTTACAATAATTTAATATAACTGTTATAATTATATTACTGATTTATATGGATAAAAATTCAAATTAATTCATGTTCAAACAAAGAACCATAAAAACATCAATAAGAGCGACCGGTGTTGGATTGCATACCGGAAAGAAAGTTCTTATGACATTGATACCGGCTGGTGTGGATACGGGAATTATTTTCCGTAGAGTTGATACAGAATCCTGCATAGATATTCCTGCTTCGGCTGAGTTAGTTGGCGAGACAAATCTGGGTACTACTTTAATAAAAGACGGCATCAAAGTAGCCACAATTGAACATCTAATGTCTGCTCTCGCAGGTTTAGGTATCGATAACATCATAATAGAATTATCTGAAGCTGAAGTTCCAATCATGGATGGCAGTGCAGGACCATTTGTTTTTTTGATTCAGTCAGCGGGCATAGAAGAACAGAATGCATCTAAGAAATTTATCAAAATCAAGAAAAATATAAGAGTTGAAGAGGATGACAAATGGGCTGAGATATCTCCATACAAAGGGTTCAGGGTCGATTTTGAGATTGGTTTTAATCACCCAGTATTTAATAAGCAAGAGCAAAAAGCTTCTATAGACTTTTCATCAACTTCTTTTCTAAAAGAGATTAGCCGGGCTCGAACATTCGGTTTTTTGAAAGATATTGAAAAGCTTCGTGAGAAAAATCTCACCCTCGGAGGCAGTATGAATAATGCAATTGTTCTTGATGACTTTCGAATAATGAATGAGGATGGATTAAGGTATACTAATGAGTTTGTCATACATAAAATACTAGATGCGATTGGTGATACCTATCTACTTGGGCATACTCTAATTGGTAGATACTCTGCAATGAAATCTGGACATGGCTTAAATAATAAATTGATGCGAGCTATAATCGCCGATTGTGATGCATGGGAAGAAGTATCCTTTAGAAGCGAGAAAAAAGCTCCTATTTCTTTCGTTTCAGCTGTTTATGGTTGAATATTTTTCTTAATTGATTTGTTTGATACTTTCACTTCACAAAAAGTTACGAAGGGATATTTTTTTCTGATTTTCTTGAGTACTGTTTCTTGAGAAAATCTAATTTTTGACTGCCATGAGCCAGAGTCACAAAAAATTGTGAGTTTCCCACCATCATCGATATTACATACAGCAATGTGAGAAGCAGTTTCTTTATCAAAACTTTCAGAAATAATATCTTGCAGTTTCTGAATATCTTTAACTCGTTGCAGCAAGTTATCTAAGGTATCATTACTTTTACTGTTTAAAATTGTTTTTAGTTTTGTAAATGACATATTTTAAGGATTTTAAAAATATTTAATCTCACTATAATACATTTAATATTGATAGTAATTAACATGATTTAAAGATCTTCGTCTGGAATTAAAAGATGGCAAATTTTCTTACAAACATATTTGGAAGTCGCAATCAAAGAATTTTGAGTAGACTTTCTAAAAAAGTTTCTAGCATAAATAAATTAGAAAAGGAGATGCAGTCACTCTCAGATAGAGAACTCTCTGCTAAAACAGAAGAATTTCGTAAGAGACTTAAAAATGGAGAGTCTCTTGATAATTTATTGATTGAAGCTTTTGCTGTTGTGAGAGAGGCTTCGGTCAGAACACTTGGAATGAGACCTTTTGATGTGCAGCTGATTGGTGGAATGGTGCTTCATCAGGGTGATATTGCCGAGATGAGAACAGGTGAGGGTAAGACACTAGTAGCAACATTGCCTGCTTACCTCAATGCACTTAGTAGGAAAGGTGTTCATGTTGTAACTGTTAATGAGTATTTAGCTAAGAGAGATTCAGAATGGATGTCACCGATTTATAAGTCTTTGGGAATGGATGTAGGTGTTACCTCAAGTACACAATCGCATGAAGAAAAAAAGTTAGCCTATGCCGCAGATATAACCTATACAACAAATAATGAATTAGGATTTGATTATTTGAGAGACAATTTGGCTTTTTCTATAAAAGATAAGGTTCAAAGAGATTTAAATTATGCAATAGTTGATGAGGTAGATTCAATATTAATTGATGAAGCAAGAACGCCTCTAATAATCTCCGGCCCAGTTGATGAGAGCATTGATTTGTATAAGAAGATCAATAAACTCATCCCAAAACTAATTGCTGAGACTGGGGATGATGAGGGAGACTTTACAAAGGATGAAAAATCAAAACAAATCTTCATTACAGAATCAGGGCATCAGCATATTGAAAGTCTAATGATTGATTCTGGATTAATTGAAAAAGATGAGAGTTTGTATGATGCAGCAAATATTAGGCTATTGCATCATTTGAATGCAGCATTAAGAGCTCATGCTATGTTTTCAAAAGATGTTGATTATATTGTTAAAGATGGTGAAGTTGTCATTGTAGATGAATTCACGGGACGTACAATGCCTGGGAGAAGGTGGTCAGACGGTCTACATCAAGCTGTCGAAGCCAAGGAAAATGTATCTGTTAAACAGGAAAATCAGACTGTTGCATCAATAACATTCCAGAATTATTTCCGTCTTTATGAAAATCTTTCCGGCATGACAGGAACTGCTGATACAGAAGCATTCGAATTTCAATCAATATATGGATTGGAAGTGATCGTCATACCTACACATAAGCCAATGATTAGAGAAGATTATCCAGATCTTGTCTATCTTAATGAGAAAGGAAAGTACGAAGCGATAATAAAAGATATAATTGATTGTAAAGAAAAAAACCAACCAGCTCTGGTTGGCACTACCTCCATTGAAACTTCAGAATTACTCTCTGCTAAATTAAAAAAATTAAAAATAAAACATGAGGTTTTGAATGCAAAGCAACATGAAAGAGAGGCAATCATTGTCCAGCAGGCTGGAAGACCAGGAGCTATAACAATTGCAACCAATATGGCTGGAAGAGGAACCGATATTGTTCTTGGAGGAAATCTTGAAGCTGAACTTGAAGAAGCAGAAAGTTCGAAAAATGAAATAGTTGAAAATTGGAAAAAAAGACAAGAGCAAGTTCTTCAGGCTGGAGGATTGCATATCATTGGTACAGAGAGGCACGAATCAAGGCGAATTGATAACCAGTTAAGAGGAAGGTCAGGCCGTCAAGGCGATCCTGGTTCAAGCAGATTCTATCTTTCGATGGAAGATAATTTAATGCGTATTTTTGGAGATCCAGAGAGAACAAAATCACTATTATCAAGAGCAGGTATGCAGGAAGGTGAAGCAATAGAAAGTAAGTTACTGAGTAGGCAGATTGAAAAAGCGCAAAGAAAAGTTGAATCTCACAACTTTGATATTCGTAAGAATCTTCTTGAGTATGATGATGTATCAAATGATCAAAGAAAGGTCGTGTACCACCAAAGAAATGAACTGATGGAGGCTGACGATATACAAGAATCAATAAAATCTATCAGGGAAGAAGTAGTTGAAATGACTGTAGATCAGTTTATTCCACCTGAGAGTCACGAGGATAATTGGGATCCCGAAGGATTGACAAATGCGTTGGAAAAAGATTTTCTTTTGCCATTGAAGATATCACAATGGATAAAACAAGACTCTCAGCTTAATAGCGATAATATAAGAGATAGGTGCGTCGAAAAAGTGCAGTCAGCTAGTGAAGAAAAAGAGTCTATCGTCGGTTCGGATTTAATGAGAATGGTTGAAAAAGAGATTATGCTTAAACAGCTGGACATCCACTGGAAAGAACATTTGGCTGCTATGGATTACCTGAGACAGGGTATTGGTTTGAGAGGCTATGCTCAAAAAAATCCGAAACAAGAGTATAAGCAAGAAGCTTTTATGATGTTCAGTGAAATGCTGGATCAGGTAAAACACGATACGATAAGCATGCTCGCAAGAATTCGTATTCAAAATGAGCAGGATATTCAGCGTATGGAGGACCAAAGGCGTGCTGAGCAGTCTATGGATTTCAACAAATCAGAAAACAGTAGTCTACTCAAACGGTCAGATAATAATGCAAAAAAGAATAGTAGCTCTCCATTTGTTAGAAGTGAAAAAAAAGTCGGCAGGAATGATCCTTGCCCATGTGGCTCAGGAAAAAAATACAAGCACTGCTGCGGCAAGCTAAATTAGGCTTATTTCATTGAAAGAAATATTTGTTGTTGCCGGCATATTCATTGGTCATGATAAATCAATATTATTGGCTCAGCGATCAGCTAAGAAAAGCTTTCCATTGCAATGGGAATTTCCTGGCGGAAAAATTGAAGAGGGTGAGAATTCAGAGAGTGCTCTTAAACGTGAGCTTTTTGAAGAGCTAAATATTGAAGTCGATAAAATGAAATTGTTTGATTCTATGGTTCATGAATATGAATTATTCAGAGCAAATATTGAATTTTTTTTGATAAATGAATGGTCAGGTAAGTTGTTAAATAAAGAGGGGCAGAATCTGCATTGGAAGAAACTCAATGATTTAAAAGGCTTAAAGATTTTGGATGCAGATGTGCCAGTTATAAATAAACTAATTACTATTTATGGTTAATTTATTAATTTCAACAAATAGAAATATTAAAGAGGACATCATCATGGGTTTGAATTGCTCTTTGATTAATATCGCACCATTCGAGAAATCTAACAGTAAATCTGTGCTGATTCCCGCTTATCTCAGGAAAAAGATGGCTTCCTTCTTCCATTTTAACTCTTACAAGCTGATCATGAGAGTAAGGAGGCATTTTATGTTGATACATCCCATTCACGGCAGATTTTTCTGTGGGCTCAGTACTTTCTCTTATTAACCATAAAAGCTCGATTACTGCATTGCAAACGGGCTCAATCATACTTAACCATATCTGAAGATCTTGACTCCTTCGGTCATGATTTTGTCTAAGCCAATGTCCAAATTCAGGTAAATCAAACTCGCATGTGCCTCCAGGAATAGTGCTTCTGTGTCTGATAGCACTCAAAAATTCATTATCTCTGAGTGGTTGCATAAAATTGGTTCCAGCAGATCTTAGATTGTCTCTCCTATTGGAGAGTTTTATCACCATTTTTTCTAGAATTTCCGCATCAACAGCAGGCTGACTATGATAACTTGTGAGGATGCCTATATGCCTATCAAGCTCTTTGTGGGCATCGCTTCTTATGTCACCTCTTGAGAGAATTGACATCATTTCAAGTAAGCAAGTTATACTAGATCTTGAAGACCAGTCGGTATCTATGTTCATAAAATAGTTGTATTGTTGATAGAGAAACTCAATTCTTAAAAATGTTCTCATCCTCTCACTAAGTGGCAGCTCATAGTCGGGCGATCTTTTCGAGGTTAGATCATATTTTTCTGTATTATATTTCATTCCAATTATTTTGCCCTTAGATTGCCGTAACTTCAAATATCAAAGTGTATTGAACTAGGAAGATGAAATTTTTATGTAAAAATCATTAAGTTTTTTTACTTCATATTTAATTTCTTCTATATTTCCCTCATTTAAAATAATATCATCAGCTATAGCGAGCCTTTCTTCACGTGTGGATTGACTTTCAATCATTTTTTTCGCAAGTTTCTCAGTTATATTATCCCGATTTATAAGTCTATTGATTTGTATTTTCTCATCACAGTCAATGATTAATACACGATGAATAAAATCTAAAATTGGAGATTGAATAAGAAGTGGGACAACTATTATTTGATAGGGCCCTGAAGCTGATACGATTTTTGAATGAACCTCTTTCTGAATTTTTGGATGCATTATCCTCTCCAGAGTTATTTTCTTATCTTTTTCATTAAAAATAATCTGGCGCATCATTTTTCTATCAAGGTTACCATCGCTTAGGAGTATAACCTCACCAAAAACAGATACGATCTCATTGAGAGTTTCACTACCAGGAAAAATGAGTTTTCTCGCGATTATGTCAGTATCGATAATATCTACACCCAACGATGAAAATTCATCACTTATAATTGTTTTTCCAGATGCAATACCTCCTGAAAGACCGATATATAAATTACTATTCATTTATTATCCCATTCACTAGATAAATGTATTAATGTAAACATCCATAATTCTTTCAGCATAAAACATTAATACCCATCCTGCTAAGGATAAAAAAGGAGCAAATGGTATTAGTCTATCATTTTCTATTTTCTTAAATGTGATAAGAAAGAAAGCATAAATTAAGCCGGTTATTGCGGCAAAGAACAAGACAATGGGAATCATCTTCCAGCCTAGCCACGCTCCTAATCCTGCTAGTAATTTAAAATCTCCGTGACCCATTCCCTCTTTACCAGTGTATAAGAGATGAAATCTATAAATCACAAATGGGAGAAAATAACCAAATAAAATACCTAAGATGCTCGAAATTGGTTCAGCCAAGATATCTTTGCCCCCCTGAAGATAGAATATAATACTAAAAGTAATTCCAGAGAGAATAAGACTGAAAGACAGTGAATCTGGGACTATTTTATGATTAAAATCGATCACAGCTATCGAGATCAGTAAATAGCAAAATAATAAAATAGCAATAAAATCATATCCAAGGTTAAAGTGCCAAAATGCATGAAGAGTTAAAAGTGCTGTCATGATCTCTACAATTGGATATTGTAATGAAATTTGATTTTTACAATTAGAGCATTTCCCCTTAAGAATGAGGTAGCTTAATATTGGAATATTATTATATAAAGGAATAGGCTTTTTGCAGAAGCGACAGTGCGAGCATGGATATAAGAGATTGAAATTTTCATCGATTTTTGATGTTTTTAAGATCATTATCGGTAATCTATATATGATTACATTTAGAAAGCTTCCAAAAATCAGGCCGATTATTAGGAAAAAAATCACAAGCTTTATTTCAGTGTGAGTCACAAGCACAGGCTATCAGAGTCATTCACCAAATTAACTACTGTTCGTTTTGAAGCTCAGATTTCATTTCGTATGTCCGGCTTTTGTAGTCACGATATGCAGGTACTGCGATTGAAATAATTATACCTGCAATCACAACTGCAACTATAATCTCAACCAGTGTGAATCCATAATTATTCTTTTTCATAATGATTATTATTTTATCATGCCAACTTATTATGATGAATAATTTCATGCGATAAAATAATAATAGATAAGGTTTCATTTATTTCTATCTTATGAAAGAATTTACGCTTGAGTAAAAGTAATCAAAAAACCATAAATCTTCTACAAGTGAAAAAAATTAATGAATCTCCATGAATTTCAATCTAAAAGCCTTTTTAAGGACTATGGAATTCCAGTACCTAAAGGTTTTATTGCAACTACTCCAGATGAAGCAAAATCAGTAGCCCGTGAACTGGGTGGTCAAAAATGGGTTATTAAGGCGCAAATTCATAGTGGTGGTCGAGGCAAAGTAGGAGGCGTCAAAATAGCAAAAAATCAAAATGAAGTTATGAAATATGCAAAGGAGATGTTAGGAAAGACATTTGTTACAAAACAAACAGGATCAAGAGGTCTGCCATCAAATTCAGTTTATATAGAAAGTGCCACCGATTATGAAAAAGAATTTTATATCAGCCTCCTTGTCGATCGTGAAGATGAGTGTATCTCAGTTATATCCTCAAAATCTGGTGGTGGAAATATTGAGGAAGTTGCTGAAGAAAATCCAAACAGTATTTTCAAAATTCCTATCAATGCAGCTCTCGGGATTATGCCCTTTCAATTGAGAAAGCTGAGTATTGGTCTAGGGTTAACAAAAAAACAGAGCGGACAGCTTAAAAGTATAATTAAAAATACTTATATGTTATTTCTCGAAAATGACGCAAGTCTTGTGGAGATTAATCCGCTTGTTGTTAGTGAAAAGTCAGATTTGATTGCTCTAGATGCCAAAATTAATATTGATTCGAATGCTTTATTCAGGCAACCAGATTTGTTAAAACTTAAAGATCCAACTCAAGAAGATCAATCTGAAAATGATGCAGCAAATGAAGGTCTAAATTATGTTTCTTTGAATGGAAACATTGCTTGTATGGTCAATGGAGCTGGTTTAGCAATGGCAACTATGGATTTAATTAAGCTGCATGGAGGTGAACCGGCAAATTTTCTTGATGTTGGTGGAGGTGCAACATCAGAAAAAGTTTCATTTGCACTTAAATTGATTCTTGCCAATGAAAATGTCCAGGGTATCCTTGTAAACATCTTTGGTGGCATTGTCAGGTGCGATCTAATTGCCCAAGGAATAATTGATGCTGTGAGAGAAACTGAGGTGGATTTACCAGTCGTAGTTCGTCTGGAAGGGACGAATGTGGAAGATGGTAAAGAGATTCTCAAAAAGAGCGATCTAGAGATTATAACTGCAACAGATTTAACTGACGCAGCAAAAAAAGTTGTTGAGGCAGTAAAAAAATGAGTGTTCTCATCAATAAAAATACCAAAATTCTCTGCCAAGGAATAACCGGTAATCAGGGTTCATTTCACACTAAACATTGCATCGAATATGGAAGTCAGGTTATAGCAGGTGTTACTCCAGGAGCAGGAGGGAGGGAGCATCTTGATATTCCAATATATAACTCTGTAAGAGAAGCAGTCGATATTTATGCTGTAGATGTGAGCATGATTTATGTGCCCGCACCATTCGCAGCAGATGCCATAGTCGAAGCAGCTGAAGCAGGAATACAATTGATTGTTTGTATAACAGAGGGTATTCCTATTAATGATATGGTTAAGGTAAAAGCAGCGATTAAAAGCAATGAGTGTCGACTCTTAGGCCCAAATTGTCCTGGCATAATTACTTCAGAAGAATGCAAGGTTGGCATAATGCCAGGTTTTATTCATATGAAAGGCAAAATAGGTATTATTTCTCGATCTGGAACTCTAACTTATGAAGCGGTTTATCAAACAACCAAGAATGGACTTGGTCAAACTACATGTATTGGTATAGGTGGAGATCCAATTAGAGGCATGAATTTTATAGACTGTCTCCAGTTATTTGAGGATGATCCTGAGACTGAAGGCATCATAATGGTTGGTGAGATTGGGGGCACCGATGAAGAAGTGGCTGCTGAATTTATAAAATCAAATATTAAGAAACCTGTTATTGGATATATAGCAGGAGTCACGGCGCCTCCAGGAAAAAGAATGGGACACGCAGGAGCGATTGTTGCTGGCGGCAAAGGAACAGCTAAAGATAAATATAAAGCGCTAGATAAAGCTGGAGTTCATTCGGTCAAGTCACCAGCTCTTCTTGGCGAGGCAATACTGGAACTGCTCAATTGAATATCTCTTCACTCCAATGACGACAAAAATTTCAATTGCACTAGCCCAACTGGATTTAGTTGTTGGTGATGTTTCTGGCAATACAAAATTAATCATTGAAGCAAGTAAAAAAGCAAAAAAGGAATACAATGCAGATTTAATTGTGTTTCCCGAATTATCCATTTCTGGATATCCTCCCGAAGACTTATTGCTTCACTCAGGTTTTAAGAAGCGCATTATTGAGGCTTCAAATAAAATACAGCATAAAATTATCGGAATAGATGCTTTGGTTGGTTATCCAGAGTATCAAGAGGACAAGATATTCAATTCCTGTTCTGTATTCTCAGAAAAAAAAGAAATCGTTAGATATCGTAAAGAAGCGCTTCCAAATTATAGTGTATTTGATGAAAAAAGATATTTTGATTCGGATGATAATCCTGCGATCTTTTCGATCAAAGGCAAAAAAATTGGAATTAATATCTGTGAGGATATCTGGCAAGAGCAGGCCGCAATTAGATCAAAAGAAGCTGGAGCAGAACTGATTATAGTTATAAATGGCTCACCCTATGAAAAAAATGGACAAGAGAAAAGAGAGAAGGTAGTAAAAAGATTAACAAAAGTTACAGGACTGCCTTTTGTGTATCTGAATATGATTGGTGGTCAAGACGAGCTGATATTTGATGGATCTTCTTTTGTCATGGATAAACATGGAGAAATTACATATAGAGCGAAATCTTTTGAGGAATCACTTGATCTGATTGAATTTGAGATTAATGATGATGGTTTTTATCCCCTCAAATCTACTGTTCAAGAAAAACTCCCTCAGGTGGAAAGTATTTATAAGGCATTAGTTAGAGGAACAAAAGATTATATAAAAAAGCATAAATTTCCTGGAGTTGTAATGGGGTTGTCTGGAGGAATAGACTCTGCGCTTACGCTTGCTATAGCGTGTGATGCTATAGGCTCAGATAAAGTAAGGGCAGTGATGATGCCCTATTTATTCACAAGTGATATGAGCAAAAATGATGCAAAGGAACAAGCGTCTTTGTTAAATGTGCAATACGATATTCTTCCAATATCATCTCTATACACCTCAACGATTGAACTTCTACAGCCAATATTTATGGATGCAGCATCAGATTCAACGGAAGAGAATATCCAATCTCGTTCTCGAGGAATCATCCTGATGGCCATTTCAAATAAAACAGGTCTAATGCTTCTAACAACCGGCAATAAGAGTGAAATGGCAGTAGGATATGCAACTCTTTATGGCGATATGGCTGGCGGTTTTGCCCCAATAAAAGATTGCAATAAGACGATGGTAAAGAAGCTTGCAAATTATAGGAATACCATATCAGAGGTTATTCCAAAGAGAGTTATTGAGAGAGAGCCGTCTGCAGAATTGAGAGAAGATCAAAAAGACAGTGATACTTTACCTCCATATGAAATTCTTGATCCAATACTTGAGGCCTTCATAGAAGAGGATTTGTCTGTCGAAGAGATCGTTGACCTTGGTTTCGATAGAACTACAGTTATAAGGGTTCTCGAAATGGTAAAGAGAAATGAATACAAACGCCGTCAAGCACCTCCTGGAGTTAGGATAAGCAACAGAGCTTTTGGAAGAGATTGGAGATATCCAATTACATCAGGGTATAACTTCCCAAAATAATATAAGCTCGTATAAGCTAAAATGTTTTTTAATTCGATTTTTTAGGTAATTTAGGCAGCAGCGTCTTTATAGCTTGCCAAAATTTTGGAATTTCTTTCTCTGTAACGTCGTCCTCATCAACAGAAATCTCCTCAGTATTTGAATTTGTTGCATTAATTGAAGTAGATGAGGTAAACATATTGTCTTGTATTATTGCATTGTTTGAATAATAAGAATCATTAGCATTATCTCTATAGTTTTGGTTAAGAACACTTCTAGTGTCACTTGCCAGCACATTCATACCAAGCTTTTCATATGCCTCTAGCATTATCTCGAGTGAATCTTTGTTACTTGGTACACCATTGTATCTCTCGAGGGCGTCTTTTGCTCTATTGAGTGCCGCTACATAAGCACCACTCCTAATATAGTAATCAGCAACAATATTTTCATAAGCAGCCAGTCTGTTTTTTAAAAATACCATTCTCAATTCAGCATCGGCAGCATATTCACTAGCAGGATACCTTGTAACCAATCGCTCAAGAATAGAGAAGGATTTTTCAACATCAAGAGGCGGCCTCTTATTCATGTCTTTATTGAAAGTTCTTTCTAAAAAGTCTCGCTCATCCTCAAAATGAGCCAATGCCTGGATATATAGAGCATAGTCAATATTCGGACTGGTTGGATTTTCCCTAATAAATGCTTCAGTCTGATCGATCGTTTCTTCTTTTGCGCCACTTTTGTAATATGCATACATCAGTTCCATCTGAATCTGATTTGAAAGCTCACTGAATGGAAATCTCGATTGAATAGTCTCAAATAATCCAATCGCTCTTCTGTAATTACCAGCAACGACCGCTATCTGAGCAGTCTCATAAGCCCTGACAACATCATTGATATATGCCTCTTCTGCTGTTTCTTCATTATTAGCGCATCCGAATAACACTGATGTTATAAATAATAAGGAGATTAACTTAATTTGATTGACCATATTTATTTGAATTTGTTATGAAAAATTTTTAACCTTCTATTTTGTGCTAGATTAAACCTCAACTGAGAGTAAGTTAATACTAAAGAGATTTTAAGTCAAAATTGGTATTCGATAAATAAGAAAAATTTATCATAGTCATGAAAAAGTATAACAAAGAAATTTATGTGCCAGATGAAATGATTGGAAAGCGTTTAGATGTTGTCTTGGCTGAGCTGCTTCCTGAATTCTCAAGAAACAGAATAAAAAAATGGATAATTGATGGCTCAATATCAATTGATCAAGAGAAAAAAAGGCCAAGAGATTTTGTTGAGGGCGGTGAAAAAATCTTGATTACGATTGAATTAGCAGAGAGCACTTCGAGTAAGGCTGAATCTATTGGTATTGAAGTTGAATATGAAGACAGTGATATCGCTGTTATCAATAAACCGGCAGGGTTAGTCGTCCATCCGGGTGCCGGAAACCCTGATGGCACTCTTCTAAATGGCTTGCTCCATAAATGGCCTGAGTTAAGTGATATACCAAGAGCAGGAATAATCCATCGTCTTGATAAAGAAACTTCAGGCTTGATGGTAGTGACTAAGAATTTAATAGCCCATAACTATCTTGTCCAAAAACTATCAGAGAGGAAAATCAGCAGGGAATATGATGCAATTTGTTACGGAGTTTTAACGGGTGGAGGCAAAATCAATGAACCCATTGCACGCCATCGAACTCAGCGAAAAAAAATGTCAGTAGATAGTAATGGTAAGGATGCGATTACTCATTACAGAGTCATAAAACGATTCAGAGCGCACACGCATATTAAAATTAAATTGGAGACTGGCAGAACGCATCAGATAAGAGTTCATTTTGCCTATAAACGAAATGCATTGCTGGGTGATCCGCTATACAGTCGATTAATGATTCCTGCGGCTTGCAGTAAAGGACTTGAGGAATCAATTAGAGAATTTAAAAGACAAGCGCTGTGTGCCTCTAGATTGAAGTTTTTGCACCCAACATCGAGGAAGGAAATTGAAGTGAAGATCTCTCTACCGTCTGATCTAAAAAATCTATTGAATGCCTTAGAAAATGACAGGGATTTCAGTGAATAGAATAAACATAATTAAACCAAACTGGAGAGGGTTAAGAGATATCTTTGCTGGAACTACGACAAGATTACATGGTTTTAGTGAGGATAGATTTTCTGAGCTGAACCTTGCGATGCATGTCGGGGACTCAGATATAGCGGTAAGCAAAAACAGAAAAAAATTAAAAAAAGATATCAATCTACCTGACAATCCGGCTTGGTTAAATCAGAAACATGGGACCGATATTATTATTGAACCAGATAAACTCAATTATCCGGAGGGTGACGCATCGATCTCATTTAAACCTGGAAAGGTATGCACAGTTATGACTGCTGATTGTTTGCCTGTCTTAGCAACGAATAAATCCCAAAATGTCGTTGCAGCGATCCATGCTGGCTGGCGAGGATTGGCAGAAGGAATAATAGAAAAAACTCTACTGTCCATGAAATGCAATCCAGAGGATATTATTGTTTGGTTAGGTCCCGCCATATCCCAAGAAGCATTTGAGGTAGGTGATGAGGTAAGAGAGATATTTATAGATTCTGATAAGGATGCGAAAAATTGTTTTAAAATGAATGAATACAATAGATGGCAAGCCGACATATATAGACTGGCAAAAATTAGGCTTAAGAATACTGGTGTATCACTGATTTATGGAGGTGAATACTGCACTTTTTATGATGACGAATTGTTTTTCTCCTATAGAAGAGAAAATATATGTGGGAGAATGGCCAGTATGATATACATCAAATGACACTCATTGCGTCTTTTTATTTTATAATGACTTTATTACGAATTAATTGATTAACGGAGCCAGTGTGCCGATTTACGAATACGAATGCAGTGACTGCAATCATTATTTTGATGAATTACAAAAAATGAACGATGATCCTTTAATTGATTGTCCTGTTTGTACTAAACCCAAGCTAAAGAGACTCTTGTCGGCACCCAGCTTTCGGTTAAAGGGAAGCGGTTGGTATGAGACTGATTTTAAAAAGGACAATCAACGCAATGTCGTGAAAAGTGATAATGAAAATGCAAGTAAAGGCTCTTCAGACAAGAAAAACGAAAAAAATAAAAAAGACAGCGCAAAAAAAAATAATACCAAAGCGGAAAAGAAGAAAAATAAGGTTACTAAATGAAGAAATTAAGAAAATACATAATTACGGGATTATTGGTGTGGCTACCAATAGTGGTTACAGTTCTATTGTTTCGATTTTTAATTACCTTGATGGATCAAACACTTGTTCTTCTGCCTGTTGAGTTTAGACCAGAGTCATTGATTGGATTTAAATTACCAGGAATAGGTTTAATCCTTACGCTGGCGGTATTAATTTTTACAGGCGTGTTTGCGGCTAATTACGTAGGCAGAACCTTAGTCACCTTTGGTGAGAGACTATTAGCCAAAATTCCTATCGTTAGATCTGTCTATACAGCTGCAAAGAATTTTGCTGAGATTGTTTTTTCAGATACAGGTCAGTCATTTAAAAAAGTTCTTTTGATACAATATCCAAGAAAAGGTGTCTACAGTTTGGCATTTCAAACATCAACGTCTTTGGGTGAAGTACAAAAAAAAACCGGTTCAAATGTAGTTTGTGTCTTTGTTCCTACAACACCCAATCCTACATCTGGATTTATCATTATTGTGCCAAAAGAGGATGTGATTGAGCTAGATATGGAGATCGACGAAGCTTTTAAAATGATTGTCTCGCTCGGAGTTGTAGTACCTGAGTGGAAGAAAAAAGAATTAATTAGTGATTAGTAAAAAAGATTATTGCGAATATCTTTTGTAGCTCGTAATATTTCGTTTTTTGAAAATAAGAAGGTAGTTATGAGAAGTATTTATTGTGGGGATGTTGGGGCCAAAGAAGAAGGCCAAGAAGTAACTGTAGCTGGATGGGTTCATAGAAGGCGAGATCATGGCGGTGTTATATTTATTGATCTTAGGGACCGTGAAGGGCTCGTCCAGGTTGTTTTTAACCCTGAGAGAAAAGAAATTTTCACTGAAGCTGAACGCATTAGAAGCGAATACGTTCTGTCCGTTAAAGGAACAGTTAGGATAAGACCGGATGGCACAAAAAATCCAAACATGAAGACAGGTGAAATTGAAATCATCGCCTCTGAATTGAACACATTAAATGACTCATTGACACCACCTTTTCATCATGATGAAAATGCAAGTGAAGAAGTAAGACTGAAGTACCGTTATCTTGATTTAAGACGTGAATCAATGCTTCACAACCTTCGCCTGAGACATCGTGTCACTCAAGCATTAAGAGAATTTCTAGATAAGAACGGATTTGTTGATATCGAAACACCAATGTTGACAAGAGCTACACCAGAGGGCGCGCGTGACTATATTGTCCCTAGCAGAACTCATCAAGGGAAATTCTTTGCCCTACCGCAATCCCCACAAATTTTTAAGCAGCTTCTTATGATGTCTGGCTTTGATAGATATTATCAAATCGTTAGATGTTTTCGTGATGAAGATTTAAGGGCTGATCGCCAACCTGAATTCACTCAGCTTGATATCGAAATGAGTTTCGTTAATCAACAATCTGTGATGAAAAAGATGCAAGATCTTATTCGATATGTTTTCGATCAGGTAATGAATATCTCGCTACCAGAAGTATTTCCTGTAATGCCATACTCTGAAGCAATGAGACGTTTTGGTTCTGATAAGCCGGATTTAAGAATACCCATGGAGTTGGTCGATCTCTCGGACATAATGAAGGAAGTTGAATTTAAAGTTTTTTCTGGACCAGCAAAAGATAAAGATGGAAGAGTTGCAGCATTGGCCGTTCCCGGAGGATCATCTCTGAGCAGGAAAGAAATTGATGATTACACAAGTTTTGTCGCAAGATATGGAGCCAAAGGCTTGGCTTACATAAAAATAGAGGATATTACAAAAAAGAAAGATGGAATGCAGTCACCCATATTGAAGTTTTTGCCTGATGAGGTAATAGATGAGCTCATAAATCGAGTTGATATAAATGACGGAGATATTATTTTCTTTGGTGCTGATAAAGAAAATATTGTCAACGATGCACTCGGTTCACTAAGAGTCAGAATTGGCAAAGA
>CABYDR010000031.1 GCA_902517795.1 uncultured Woeseiaceae bacterium
AAAAATTTGGAAGACTTTCTATCATGTTTGGTGCATATATGAGAACAAAACATTTATTTGATATACCCAACACTTCATTTAAGCCAAGTCCTAAAGTAACTTCATCTTTTGTTAGTATCAAACCAAAATCAGATAATGAGATCATAGTAAAGAACAATGAGCACTTAACTTTAGTTGTAAAAAAAGGTTTCTCCCAAAGGAGAAAAACAATAAAGAATGCCTTAAAAGGCTTGATAGATGAGAATATTTTGACTGAGCATGAAATTGATCCCTCTCAAAGACCAGAGGAAATCAGCATATTAAAGTGGTCGCAACTGTCTAATGTAGTTACTAATAATGAAAAATAATTTTAATATTAGAATAAAAGTGAATACCAATTACCTGAAAGAGCAATCAGCTCCCGATGAAAGTCGTTATGTGTTTTCATATACAATTAATATAAAAAACTTAGGTAACAACTCAGCAAAACTCATCAGTAGACAATGGATCATTACTGACTCCAATGGGAATATTCAAGAGGTAAGTGGTGATGGTGTTGTAGGCCAACAACCAAAAATCAACTCCGGAGAAGAGTTCACCTATACCAGCGGAACAATCATCAAAACACCGGTCGGCACAATGGAGGGGAGATATTTTATGGAAGATAGAAATAATAAGAGGTACGAGGCACTTATTGCTCCATTTACTCTCGCTGTTCCGGGCTTAATTAACTGATATGTCTTTATATGCTATTGGTGATATCCATGGATGCTATGATTCATTCAGAAGATTGCTTGATAAAATCAATTTTGATGAGAAAGGTGATTCTCTCTGGTTGACAGGCGATTTAGTCGGTCGAGGTACACAATCTCTTGAAACACTTCGTTTTTTAGAAAGCATAAAAAATAATCTGGTCTCTGTGATGGGTAACCATGATCTGCATATACTCGCACTTTATTATCATGTAATTGAATTGGATAAAGATTCTAAGAGTTTGGAAAAAATTTTAGATGCTCCAGATTCTGATAAACTGATTTCTTGGTTAAAAGATAGACCCTTTCTTCATTTTGATAATAATAGAAATATATTATTAGTTCATGCAGGGATTCATCCGGAATGGACAATTAATGAATCCATTGCATATGCCAATGAACTTGAAGGGTTACTCCAGGGGGAACAAACCAAGAATATTCTGGAGAATATGTATGGTAATAGTCCAACAAAATGGTCCTTAGACTTGAATCAATACAATCGATATCGATTCTTCATTAATGTATTTACAAGAATGCGTGTATTAAGAAGTGATAATACTTTAGATCTGAAATACAAAGGCACAGACCCATCATCAATGGAATGCATTCAGTCTTGGTTTAAATCGGAAAATCACAACTGGAAGGATACAACTATCATATTTGGTCATTGGTCAGCTCTGGGTCTGATGATAAAACCACAATTTATATGCCTAGATAGTGGTTGTGTTTGGGGCAGAAGCTTGACTGCAATAAATCTAGATTCAAGATTTAAAGTCACAAAGATAAGTCATCTATGAAAAAATCCCATATAATAATAATTAACAATAATCTCAGGAGACAGTTATGAAGTCACTCATGGCGTTTAATTTCCAAGAATGGATTGAAGAACACCGTCATCTACTCAAGCCTCCAGTATGTAATCAACAAGTCTTTGAAGATAATGACTTTATTGTGATGGTAGTTGGTGGACCCAATATCCGAACAGACTATCACTTCGATCCAGGGCCTGAATTTTTTTATCAGATAGAAGGAGACATGCTTCTAAAAACCATCCAAGATGGAGAAAGGGTTGAAACGGTTATAAAGGAAGGTGAAATTTTTCTTTTGCCACCTGAAGTTCCACATTCACCGCAAAGATATGAGAATACCGTCGGTCTTGTCATAGAAAGAAAGAGATTAAAGCATGAACTGGATGGTTTTTTATGGTTTTGTGAAAAGTGCAACAACAAATTGTACGAAGCATACATATACATTACTGATATAGTTGGTCAATTACCTCCGGTTTTTGAAAAATTCTATGGATCTATAGAGAATCGCACATGTAAAAAATGTGGTGAAGTTATGCCCGCCGAATAAAATATATTCAAATGCTCAAGATTGATATACACACACATATCCTTCCAAAAAATTGGCCCAATCTTAAAGAAAGGTATGGTTATGGAGGTTTCGTTCAACTGGAGCATTGCTCTGGGTGCTCCAGAATGCTGATAGATGGCGAACATTTTCGTGATGTGACTAAAAATTGCTGGGACCCCCATACAAGAATTGAAGAGTGTGATAAGACTAAAGTAGATGTTCAGGTTCTTTCAACTGTACCTGTTATGTTCAGTTATTGGGCAAAACCGAAGGATACCGCTGATTTATCCATGATTTTAAATGATCATATTGCAGATTTAGTAACCGAGTTTCCGAAAAGATTTATCGGTCTTGGGACACTTCCTATGCAAGATGCGGATCTTGCAATAAAAGAATTAACTCGTTTAAAAGAGATAAATGGCATTGCTGGTGTACAAATCGGCTCCCATATCAATGGTTGGAATCTTGATGATCCAAGAATATTTCCAATTCTTGAGGCAGCACAAGATCTGGATTTATCTGTTTTTGTTCATCCCTGGCAAATGCTTGGAAGCGACAGAATGAATCTCTATTGGCTTCCTTGGCTGGTTGGAATGCCAGCAGAAACTGCATTATCAATATGCTCCCTTATATTCGGCGGTGTTTTTGAAAAGCTGCCAAAGCTGAGAATTGCATTTGCTCACGGTGGTGGCGCCTTTCCAAGTATAATTGGAAGATTAGAGCATGGATACAATGTTCGACCTGATATTGTCGCTACACACAATAGGCATAATCCGAGAGATTATATTGGAAAGTTTTATTTAGACTCACTTGTCCATGAGCCATCAGTACTTCAGTATATGATTGATCTCTTCGGTGCTGATTGCATCGCATTGGGCAGTGATTATCCGTTTCCACTTGGAGAAGAAAATCCTGGTCAAATGATAAAAAACATGAAATTAGAAAAAAATATTGTCAGTGCTTTATATGCTGATACAGCACTTAAATGGCTAAATTTAAAACGACAGGATTATAAAAATTGAATCAATTTAATTTCAAAACTGATCTTGATTACGCGAAAGATCAAGACGCCAATGATGAGTTAGCACATTTTCGCTCAAAATTTCACCTACCAGAGGATAAAAATGGACATTCTTGCATATATCTTTGTGGAAACTCTCTAGGGCTTCAAACGGTTAACACAAAAAAATATCTAGAAGAAGAGCTCGCTGATTGGACGAAATTTGGAGTTCATGGTCATACGAAGGCTAAGAGACCTTGGCTGACATATCATCTTCAGGCAAGAGAAGGTTTTGCCTATTTGACTGGCAGTAAGGAAAGTGAAGTTGTTGCAATGAACACTCTTACTGTCAATCTTCATATGTTAATGGCGTCCTTTTATCGTCCAACAAAAGAAAAATATAAAATAATTATTGAGTCTACTGCATTTCCGTCTGATAGATTTGCTGCAGAATCTCAAATCAGACTTCATGGCTTTGACCCAAAGAATGCTTTGATCGAATGGAGACCAAAAAATGATGTTCTGTTATATGAGGATTATCAGCAAATCATAGATCAACATGGAGATGAAGTTGCACTGATTTTACTTCCAGGTATTCAGTATTACAGTGGCCAGGTTTTACCAATGAAGAAATTATGCAAAATTGCAAAAGACTCAAATATCAAAATAGGTTTAGACTTAGCGCATGCAGTTGGGAATGTCGAGCTTGAATTGCATGACTGGGAACCAGATTTTGCTGCCTGGTGTACTTATAAGTATCTGAATGGTGGTCCTGGCTCAATTGCAGGTGCATTTATTCATGAAAAATATCATGGCGGTGACGGTTCAAATCAGTTATTGGGATGGTGGAGTAATGATTTAAAAACACGGTTTGAAATGGGAACATCATTTGTTCCAGCCTCCGACGCAGATTTATGGCAGGTCAGCAATCCGCCTGTATTTTCATTAACTCCGGTAATTTCTTCGCTGCAAATTTTTAAGGAAGCTTCTTTTAAAAAAATAAGAGAAAAATCAAAAAAACTAACCAGCTACATGGATTTTCTAATTGAAAGTAAATACAAAAACAAAATTGTCTCCATAACTCCACATGAAAATAGAGGATGCCAGCTATCACTGATGATAAGAGATAAACTACTTGATGGTAAAAAAATATTTAACTCTCTGACAGAAAAAAATGTGATTGGTGATTGGCGGGAACCAAATGTAATTCGTATGGCACCGACACCGCTTTATAACTCATTTCAAGATGTCTTCTATTTCGTCGAGCGTCTATCCGACTCAATCCAAGAAAAGTAATCGAGCGTGACCAAGCAAACAATAAACATAATAGGTGCCGGTTTATGTGGAAGCTTGATCTCTATAATGATGGCAAAGCGAGGCTTTGATGTCGTTGTTCGAGAAAAACGCTCTGATCCAAGGATAAATTCAGGTCCAGATGGCAGATCGATAAATCTTGCAATGTCAGCCAAGGGTATAAATGCTCTTAGATACGTTGGGATTTTTGATGAAGTTGAACATCTTCTAATGCCAATGAAAGGTAGAATGCTTCATCTTCAAGGTGGGCAAACTGACCTACAGCCCTATGGGCAGTTTGATCATGAGTTTATTTATTCTGTATCTCGACTGAAACTAAATCATTTGTTGATTGATAAAGCTGAGAAATTGGGAGTTAGGCTAAAATTTTGTCATTCTGTAGAAAAGTTTGATGATAGTGGTATAAATTTTAACTCTGATAGGGGCGCCTATGTCTTGCCCGCAGAATCAGTGATTATTGCGGATGGAGCAGGCTCTCGAGTAAGAAAAAGTTATGGTCACCACCAACCGATAATGCCTTCTGAGGATATTCTACCCCACAGTTACAAAGAACTCACTATTCCTGCAAATGATGATGGAGGTTTTAAAATCTCAAAGAGAGCGCTTCATATCTGGCCCCGTGGGCAATTTATGTTGATTGCATTGCCAAATCTGGATGGCGATTTCACACTGACATTATTTATGCCTACGAAAGGTAATGTCAGTTTTGATGCTTTACGAAATAAGATTGAAGTTGAAGAGTTTTTTGAAAAATTTTTTCCAGATACGTTAGATCTTATACCAAATATATCAGAACAATTTTTTCAAAATCCAACTGGGATACTTGGGACAGTCAGATGCAATCACTGGCATCATAATGATCAATTTATCCTTATGGGTGATGCTGCTCATGCCATGGTCCCTTTTCATGCTCAAGGGATGAACTCAGCATTTGATGACTGTGTCGTTTTTGATTCAATAGTAAGCAAGAAATTATCAGGCTGGAAAGAGGTTTTTCAGGAGTTTGAAAAAAAACAAAAAAAGAATGCAGATGCAATTCAAGCTATGGCTTTAGATAACTATATTGAGATGCGTGACGGTGTATTAGATTCCAAATTTGCCTTAAAAAAGGAGCTGTCTTTTGAACTAGAGAGACGAATACCAAGCCACTTCATACCAAGATACTCAATGGTAATGTTTCACAAAAATATTCCTTATTCTGTGTCTTATAAGAGAGGTGAGATTCAGAAGGAAATACTTAATGAATTGACAGAAAAAGCCAATAAAATCTCTGAAATTGATCTCGATTATGCTGAAAAGATTGTGAGAAAGAGGCTAGATCCTCTCTAGAATTTCAAGACTGAATCCTATTTTTCTCTCAGTGTTCATAGGGAACTCTTCTTCTCTAATCATCTTCCATTTTGATAAATCTATTTCAGGGAAAAATACATCTCCATCAATATGTTTTTCAACATTTGTAAGGTACAAACGATTAGCCATACCGAAGAAAAGTTTATATATCTCTGCTCCACCGATAATCATAATTTCTCTAGCTTGGTCACATAGTATTAACGCCTCTTCGAGTTTATGAGCTACCGATATACCATCTGCTTGATACTCTTTATCTCTGGTCATGACTATATTCTTTCTGCCTGGAAGAGCTTTGCCAATAGACTCAAATGTGGATCGTCCCATTATCATAGGCTTTCCCATCGTTATTGATTTAAATTTCTTGAGATCTTCGGGTATGTGCCATGGTAAATTACCTTCACTCCCGATTACGTTATTATGTGATTTAGCAACAATTATAGATATAATACTCATCGCTTCTATACCGAAATAGGTGCTGATATTTTTTCATGCGCCTCGTAGTTAACAATTTCTATATCCTCAAATTTATAATCAAAAATTGAACTGACATTTTCTTTGATTGAAATTGTTGGAAGATTTAGAGGTTCTCTTTGAAGTTGAATTTTTGCCTGATCAATATGATTAAGATACAAATGGCAATCACCTCCTGTCCATATGAACTCGCCTACTTCATAACTAGTCTGTTCTGCAATAAGATGAAGTAACAGCGAATAAGATGCGATATTGAATGGAACGCCGAGAAAAATATCAGCACTTCTCTGATAAAGCTGACAAGAGATTTTATTTTCAGCTACATAAAATTGAAATAAACAGTGGCATGGTGGTAATGCCATTTCATCCAATAAGCTCACATTCCATGCTGACACCAGATGTCTGCGTGAATTTGGATCAGATTGAATTCGATTAATTAAATCGCTAATTTGGTCAAATTGATTTCCATCTGGAAGAGGCCAACTTCGCCACTGTGAACCATACACTGGTCCTAACTCACCGTTTTCATCTGCCCATTCGTTCCAGATAGAAACTTTGTTATCATTAAGATACTTTATATTAGTATTGCCACTTAGAAACCATAAAAGCTCGTGAACTATAGAGGGTATGTGCAGAGTTTTTGTTGTTACAAGCGGAAATCCTTCCTGAAGATTAAATCGCATCTGATATCCAAAAACACTGATTGTCCCAGTACCGGTTCTATCTTCTTTTGTTACACCTTCATCTAACACATGCTGCAATAAATCAAGATATTGTCTCATTGCTAACCTCTCGAAACTTTTTCTTTGTTTTTAGCCAGAATAAACATCATTATTCCAATAATGATCATCGGAGCAGTCAGTATCTGACCCATTGTGACCCACCCAAAAGCCAAATAATTTAAATGCGCATCGGGTACGCGGTAAAATTCTATAAAAAATCTAAAAATACCATACCCTATGAGAAATACCGCCGATGAATGCATTTTTGGCCTCTCTTTTTCTGTGAAAAACCACAATATAAGAAATAAAACCAATCCTTCCAAAAAAGCTTCATAAAGTTGAGTAGCATGCAAAGAAATACCATTGAACTTAAAGGACCAGGCGACATCCGTTGGTTTTCCCCAAAGCTCTCCATTTATAAAATTTCCAATTCTTCCAAAACCAAGTCCTAAAGGAACAATAGGAACCACAAAATCCATCATCGTAATCATATCCTTATTGATTTTCCTTCCGTATAACCAAAGAGCCACTATTACACCTAACAAGCCACCGTGGAATGACATACCGCCTTCCATAATCCTAAAAACATATAATGGATCCGAGGTTAATTGCTGCCATCCATAAAAAATGACATAGCCAAGCCTCCCTCCCAAAATAACACCAAGCATACAATAGAATATTAGATCGTCCACATCAGAATATTTGATGGGAGACCATGATTTTTTTGTTCTTGCTTTGGCAAGCAAGATAGCCACAACAAATCCTATTAAATACATCAGGCCATACCAACGAATCTTTAGAAATCCAATTGAGAATATTACTGGGTCAATTTCGGGGTAGGTAAGCATTTTTTAAGCTTGCAGAAATGGTATTGTGATGTCCAGCTAAAAAAGTAAATTTCAAAAAATAAAAAAATTTTACTTAAAAATACTTACACTCTTTATTTCTATCTTTCAATTATCTGCTCACAATTTTGATTACATTTAATCTATAATATTCCTATATTCTGGATAAGAGCTAAATGCCAAGCAAATTCAATAAACTCTATAATGAGACTAGTCCCTACCTGTTGCAACACTCAGAGAATCCTGTTGATTGGCATCCGTGGACAGAGCGAAGTTTAAAAAAAGCCAGAACTTTGGGTAAACCAATATTACTATCAATTGGTTATTCAGCCTGTCACTGGTGTCATGTAATGGCTCATGAATCGTTTGAGGATGATGATATTGCTAATGTCATGAACGAACATTTTTTTAATATTAAGGTGGACCGCGAGGAGCGTCCAGACATTGATCAAATATACCAAATTGCACATCAAATCATTGCACAAAGGCCAGGTGGCTGGCCACTGACCATGTTTCTGGATCCTAAAAATAATCAGCCATTTTTTGGTGGTACCTATTTTCCAAATGAACCTCGTCATGGTATGCCGGGTTTTTCAGATCTGTTGATCAGGATCTCAAGCTATTTCAAAAACGAACAAACAAACATTGAAAATCAAAACAAAAAACTAAACGAGATATACAAAAAAATTCAGCCACAGGGTCTCTCAGAAAATGAAGAAATTAATGCTGAACCTATAAAGACAGCCAGAGAAATGATCGAAAGAAATTTTGATAAAGAATATGGAGGAATAGGAGGAGCACCTAAATTTCCCCAGCCTGCATCACTGGAATGGTTATTGAGGTATTGGAGAAATACTGCTTTTAAAGAAGAGCCCGACATAGAGGCACTCTATCTTTGTACGCTGACATTAAAGAATATGGCAGAGGGTGGACTCTATGATCAGGTTGGAGGAGGTTTTTTTCGCTATTGTGTTGATCGGCACTGGCAGATACCACACTTCGAAAAGATGCTTTACGATAATGGTCTTCTTTTGAGTCTCTATACTAAAGCATTCTTAGCAACTGGAGACAGCCTCTTTAAAAGAATAATTGAAGAGACAGTCATCTGGCTTCATTCTGAGATGCACTCTGAGTCAGGAGGTTTTTACTCCAGCATCAATGCGGACTCAGAAAATCAGGAAGGAAAATTTTATATCTGGGAAAGGAATGAAATAAAAAAAATAATTGATACAGAAGATTTTAATATCATTGAGAAATACTATGGACTTGATGAAGAAGAAAATTTTGAAAATAAATGGCATTTGACGGTCAGCAGTGACACTGAGAATATTGAAAAGGATTCAAAATATGAAAACGAAAAACTAAAAATTATAGTAAAAAAATGCAATGAAACCCTACTTAGGGAGAGGAGCTTGAGGACACCTCCTTCACTTGATAAAAAACAACTTGTCTCATGGAATGCTTTGGTAATTAAGGGGCTAGCAGTTTCAGGCAGGGTATTAGAAAGGGAGGATTACATTCAATTAGCAAAAGAATCGCTTGAGTTTATAGAGCAGAATCAGTTTAATAAAAATATATTGATGGCTTGTTACATTAATGAAATGAGTAAGTTTCCTGCTTATTTAGATGATCATGCATTTCTTTTGGACGCAATACTTGAGTTCCTTCAATCTGAATGGGATACAAAACTGCTTCATTTTGCAATTAAGCTGGCTGATAATCTGATTGACAATTTCTTGGATGAGGAAAAGGGAGGATTTTTCTTTACCAGAAATAACCATGAAAAATTAATTTTTAGGTCTAAGCCCATGTCAGATGACGCAATGCCTTCGGGAAATGGTATCGCCTGCTTCACGCTTCAGCGACTCGGGTTTCTTGTCGGTGATCAGAGATATCTTGCCGCGAGCAAAAAAACATTAGAGAGCGGGTTTGGTTTACTAAAAGAATCACCGCATGGTCATTTGAATCTTCTCAATGCATTGGAAGAATATTTAGATCCGCCTGAATCCATAATTATAGTTGGCGAGAAAAACAAAATATCTGAATGGTCAAAATCAACAAATAAGATTTTCTCTCCCAAAAGAATGGTCTTTTCAATACCGAATAATGAAAAGGATTTACCCGAATTACTCGCGATAAAACGATCAAATGAAGGTAAGCCTAGAGCTTATATCTGCAAGGGCCACAGTTGCTCTAAACCAATTGAAAAATTCGAGGATCTTATAAAAAAAATCACTGAATCCAGTTAGATTCAACCGAACGGATTGTCTATTGACTTTGAAAATTCAGTAAATAACTTCGGCCCATCATCAGTCATATACAAACAATCTTCCAACCTCACTCCGAACTCTCCAAAAATATATATTCCCGGCTCATTAGAAAAACACATGCCTTTTGCAAGAGGTGTTTTTTCGCCTCTAACAAAATTAATAGGTTCATGACCATCTATTCCTATACCGTGCCCCAATCGATGAGATAAACCGGGCGTTTTGTAGTCTGGACCATATCCTTGCGTCTCATAGAATTTTCTTACTGCATCATCAACCTTTCCAGCGGGCACACCAATTTCTGCAGTGTCGAGAGCCAGTTCTTGTCCTCGTTTTGCCGTGTTCCATACCTGGCGTTGTTTTTTTGTTGGATATCCAAATGTCCATGTTCTTGATATATCGGACTGATAATCATATACGGAGCATCCGGAATCCATAAGAATGATTCCACCCTTCTTTAATCGCTGTGGTTGTTTGGTTCCATGTGGATAAGCACTCGCTTCATTTAGAAGCACAGCTGAGAATTTTGGAGTACCTCCAAGTTCTCTAGTTTTTTCGCTCATCATGAAAGATATCTCTTGCGGGCTCATACCCAGTTCAATATTTTGATATACATATCTATAAGCATTCATAGTGATATTGTTTGCAATTTGCATGAGATTGATTTCAGCATTTGATTTGAACATTCTGCAGCCTCGAGTGATGTCATTCCCCGATATCAATTCATGCTTATTTGAAGCTTCTTCGATACCATCTACAATGAAATGTCGCGTTGTTTCTTCAACAGCTAATTTTCCATTATTTATTGATTTATCCTTGAGGATATCTGTAACCATTTTGAAGGGGTTTTCATGTTCATGCCATGTTCTGACTTCCGCATCAAAAGCCATGTTTTCTCTAATTGTAGGCTCTTCAAAATAAGGAGTGACGAATACCAAATCGCCCTCTCTAGGAATAACCACTCCAGTGAACCTCTCAGATCTTCTCCATCTAACCCCGGTAAAATAGATCAGCGCTGAACCGGCCTCCATAAGCAACGCATCAATATTATTTTTTTTCATTATGTTTTGAGCTTTTTTGACTCTTTTCTTTCTTTCTTCGGACCCAATAGGAACTGCATTTATTGTCATATCATCCGCCTTCAAATTATCTTTATTCTGCTCTTTAGCAAAGAGCTTTTGTATTGGAAAAATAGAATTGGCGGTTAATGCCATTGAAGATTTTATCAAGGTTCTCTTATTCATAATCTTAAAAATTTATTTAATAACTGTCCTATTCCACTCATATCCATTCTTTTTAATTTCATATGCTGGCCAATATCTATTGTTTAGTTTCATTGTAATAACATTCTTACTTCCATTCCAAGAGAGGGCGCCTAATTTGATCGTATCATTGACCTTCTTGGAACTAATGCTCTTTTTAAAATCAACGAGGTTTAAGATCGGAGTATCATCCACCTCAATAATGCTCAGTCCTGCATTTAATCCATATCGTGTAGCGGGTGACCCATAATTATTGAAAGCCACATAAACTCCCTTAGATTCAATTCCTCTTTGATTTAATGCTCTGTGGGGTTTATGTATGTGTGCACCAGCCCAGAATATAGCTTCATCGATACTATTTCCATTAAGTTCTGTGGTTGAAGCGAAGACTTCGATCTTCTCCTTATCGCGCCATATTTCAAGTCTTGGATGTTTTTCCTGAATCGCCACCTCAAACTCTCTATATGATTCAATGAGACTACCATTGATGGTAAGGATTATATCTCCTGATTTAATTTCATTGGTTATGGGTGAATCAGCAATTACATTTTTTACGACCAGCATTCTTTGTTTGGTTTGTTTTTGAGATTCAAATTTGGAGATCCAGTCATCACTCAAGCCCAACTTTCGAGCCGCAAATAGTGGAATATAATTTAATTCGAGCTCTAATGAGTAAAGAGATTCTTCTTCGACAAAAGAATCAATGAAATCAGAGATCAATTCAGCATTGATACCCCTATTAATTTGATAAGACTCCCCTCTTGATCGGTAAGAGAAACTTGTCCACATTGCTCTTATAAGCCCATTTTCATCAGAGAGAACACCAACAATTTCATCTGGTGCATTCGTTAAATTAATTACCTCAATATTCGTATCACGAAAACTAAGCGATGAAGGAAGCATTAAAGGATCGATTGAGGAAACATTTGTTTTTTGTGAATAGAGTTGATGATCGCTTTTTAGGCCAAATAACCAAACTTGATCTCCTTCATCGATCTTCTCAATATTAAATTCTGCGCTACGAACTGGTGTACTTCCTATTAAATCGATGTCATAACTCAAAAGTACGATATTATGAATAGGATGAATATACTCAACCCTTCCTGGTATTTGGAGCGAACCAGCAAAAGTTAATTTAACATCGCCCATAGATATTGGTACGGTATTCCTGTCAATGATAACAAGACCCTTTTCACTATCAACAACTAAGCCTGTTCCATAATAATGCTTATCCATAATGCCCGCTAAGGGATAAGGTATATCAAAATTTACATGAACTAACGATGCGCTGATTTTATTCTTTCTGGCATCAAGATAGTCGATCAACGTTGTAGATTGTCTTTTTGTATTCTTGGAAACTTTTATCTCTTCAATTGGCTTGCAAGGCCAGAAGCCATTTTTTTTATCTAATGAGCAACGTTCAGTCATGAACCATTTATGATCAATTTCAATTGACCTCAAAACCTCATTTATGGGATCTGAATAACGAACATAACGAACATTCATTTGTTTTCCGCTAGGAAAGGATGATATCAAATGCTCTAGATCATCTAGATTCCTTATGGCAATTCCATCGGCTTCGAGTATCACTGAACCTGAGGGTATTCCTGATCGTGAGAATATATATCCTGGATCGGCAATGTATACTCCCTCTAATTTACGATTGTAGTGTCTAGCTTGCTGATAAGAGAGATTATTTATAACGGCCCCACCAAGAGTAAGATAGGATTCAGGTGTAACATTAAACAAGTCAGTTACTGCTACAGAAAAGCTAAATTTCTTACCGCTTCTTTCTAATTCAATGGAAATTTCTTGGTCTACATTATTGTCCAAATGTTCAGCCAGATCTATGTAGTCAGAAATAAAGTTATCATTGATTTTAATTAAAATATCTCCCGGTTTTAGATAGCCATATACAGGTGAATCCTTAATAATTCTCTTTGCAACCAACAAGCCATTATCCTTATCTTCATTGTCTAGTAAAAATGATTCAACTGATCGAGACATGCCGAGTCTTTTTAACTGATCCATTGGTAAAAATTCAAACTCTGTAAGAATAGTACCCCTTGTTATAGGCTTTTTTTCTGAAATTAATTCAAGGGCTCTAATAACTCGATTAAGAGGCAAAAAGTAGCTGCTGGCAGCTGAATTGTTTCCCCCTGCATTAAGAGCAATAACTTCTCCCCTGATATTAATTACTGGTGAACCAGATGAGCCGCCTGAAGTACCTGAGGCTGCTTGCATATAAAATGTATTAAAATCATTATAATTTCCTCTTCCGTAGTTTGGCGCAGAACGATCTAACCTGGCAATGATTCCAGTAAGGATAGATAGCTTTTCTCCTGCATCATTTCCTATAACTCTAATTTCTTGTCCTACTTCGGCACCGGATGAAATCAGTGGAAGAGCTGATGGATTTATGTGCTTTAATTTTTCAGGATCATAGCTAAAGAAACCAAAATCATGGACCGGATCGCGATAAAGTGGTAGCAGTTCCACTTCTTCATTATTTAAAAACAATGCTTCTGCATGCACCGGTCCAGGATTAACAACATGACGATTTGTCAGTATGATTCCTTTCTCTGAATCTACAATGAATCCTGTTGCTTGCGAAGTTGATTTCCATTCAGTATCGAACGCTCTAGGACTGTCTATCTTAATACTTATAATGGAAGAAGATACGTTTTCAATTGTTTTTGACCAAGCTTCATCGTCAGCCCTTAAATTACTTAGACATAAGAGAGAGAAGAGAATTATCAATAACTTTGATGAATGCATTCTTTATCCTAGAAACGAAGTTCTGATCTATCAATATACATCTGCATCTTATTCTCTTGATACATGGGTATATAAAATGAATCTGGGTCACAAGTATAAGGAAAAATTTCAGTTGCTTTGTTTCTCAACCACTGTGTTCTCCTTATTGGAGCTTTTTTATAATTTTCTTCATCATGCACGATTATTATTGCATTCAATGTTTGACCGTCCTCACTCAAGGAATACCTTTCTTCAATTGTGGCATTTTCTGAGATCAATTCTCCTCGAAAATCCCTTATGGTCTTTTCTAGCATATTTGTTTTTATTACGAGCGTGGAACCCTCCCATTTTCCTTTAGAAAAACCCATTCGAGAGGGAGGCATGTATTCGCTTGGCTTATCTTTATTCATCCAAATTCGCCTAACTTTGGATTGATATTCATACAACATAGTATAGCGTTCTTCGCTCTCTATTATCTCAAAAGGAAAAGAATAAGTTATTAAAGCTGGAAGACCAATGGATGCACATCTAACATCTGGCTGATCGTAATATGGCATATAGGATTCGAGCCAATTTTTCCCTTTCTCTGTCAGTGACATCGTATACTTTCTAAAATCCAATTGTTGTGTTGCTGCCCAAGTACCAGAAATATCAAAAGGATTTGATTGCTCACTCTGTTTGATCGAATAACTTTTTCGAACTGCCTTCCAGGGTCCTGGTTCTTCTTTTTGTGCAACTGCTCCTTCTTGTTGATATGTGCCAGTCATATAATTTCCTTCAAAAGTTCCAGTCATACGCCTATTAAAGATAAAGCCTCTTACATCTCTGCTATCAGCGATTATCTCAATGGAGTTTTCACCATCAATTTTTATGTCAACAGGGCCGCCTTCCAAATAACCAGTTAATCCAGATACTTCTTCTTCTATTTCCAAATCGCCTATTAGAGTTCTAGCTCCATCCTGTAATGAGATTCTCCATATTCCACTGATATCTGTTTCTGATGAAAATGAGAGTGCTGGAATTAAAATTGAAAATAAAATGAGCTTAATCGTAGAACGTAGGATTTTTTTCATTTACTTTGGCGCCTTGTCAATGAGAATTGTGCCATCCGACAGTTTCACCTCAATTATCGAAAGCATTTTTTTTCCGTCATGGCCTGGATACCCAGAAACAGTGATCTCATCTCCCTTTTTTATTCTATCTTTTGTCCATCCTTTTCTCGCCAACCACACAACTGGTGATCCTCTGAGATCCCAAATTTCAATGTTATTTTTTTTGTCTTTAACTTGAAGCAAGTAACGAACGTGTGGATTCTTAAACCATACTTCTTCTATTTCTCCTCTGATCTCAATTACCCTCTCAGCAGAAAATTCTGCAGTAAACGAATGATGCGCCATTAACTCAAATGAAGAAAATTGAATGACAATAAAAAAAATGCAATTTAGTTTTTTCATAGATACGGTTCTGTCCTGAAAATGATCACGCATAATATTATATGTTGAGCGCAATTTTAATTGCTTTATTTTTAAGCAAGGTGGTCCTGTTGAAAAATCTCATGCCAAACTTTCTGGCCCCAATCAAACTTTCATAATTTACTGAGAATAACCGATTAATAAAATCCACAAAATTTAACATTAAACTATTCGCTGCTCTTCGTTTTCTTTCATAAGGTCTCAATGAGGAGGTATCACCAAGGTACTGTCCTTTTTTATAAGATTCTTCTACCACTTTATAAAGATTATAAGCATCAGCGATTCCCAGATTTACACCTTGTCCAGCAAGCGGGTGAATTGAATGTGCTGCATCGCCTATTAGCGCAAATTGTTTGGCAACATAGTTCTTAGCATGTTGATATCTGAGAGGGAAAACAGCACTTTTACTTATAATTTTAAGATTACCGAGGATAAAATCACTCTTTTCAGTTAATAAGTGACTTAGTTCATCGTCGTTCAATTTTAGTGCTTCAGAGGCAATTGTGGGTGTTGTCGACCAAACAATTGAAACTTTTTTTTCGCCAAGAGGCAAGAGTGCAATCGGTCCTTCTTTCAAAAATCTCTGATAAGCAATCTCCTCATGATCTTTCTCTGACTGAACATGAGTGACCAAAGCTGATTGATGGTATGAGTATTCGATCATTTTAATGTTTTTTAGTGACCTTATTTTTGAATTTATTCCATCAGCACCAATTAATAGATCAGTTTCAATAGTTTCATTGTTGATGAGAGATAATACTGTTTTATTTTTTGCAGAGTCATGATTGAGACGTTCAATTGTGCAATTCTGATAAAAAATAATATTCAATTTTTTTGCCACCTCAAATAATTTAGATTGGATTTGAGAGTTCTCCATTATAAATCCGAGTTCACGGCCACCATACTCATCTGCACAAAAGTTAATTGTTGAGTGACTATTCATGGGTTCACTGCCATCCCAAACTTTCATATTTTCGAATCTAAAAAGCCTGTCCTCATCAAAATTGCTCCATATATTTATCTTTTTTAGGATATCAATCGAACCTGATGAAATTGCAGAAACTCTAATATCTATCTCTTTTTTATCAAAAACAAAATCCATATCACTTTTTTCAATAATGATAATTTGAGTCTCATCAGGAATTTTTGATTTTCTCAGAAGAATTGCAGCAAGCATGCCAACAATACCCGCACCAACTATTACGATTGTATTTTGCTTTTTCATTTATATGGGATTCCCCTGGACAATCTAGGGAGCTTTCCAGCGAGACCCATGGTGTGCCTGACAAACAATTTCCTGAAACTCGGTATTAAATCAAATCCAACCATACCAGCGCGTCTTAAG
>CABYDR010000032.1 GCA_902517795.1 uncultured Woeseiaceae bacterium
GTCTTGTATGGCTGCATAAAAAGGAACACTAAAAATACCTCCAGAAGCACCAATCATGGTTAGATCGATTATTAAACGCCAGTTATTTATATCGCCTATAAAGTTTTTTACAGTTACTGGATGATTTAAAGATAGGTTAGAGCTAAATAAAAATAAATCAAAAGTGAATAGGCTTAAGCCGATTGAACCAATTGGGATTATTCCCAGTTCAATGGAATTTTTTGATAATTTTTCACATGCAAGTGATCCAATACCAATACCGATTGCAAATGTCGCTAATAGCAATGTAGTTAAATTTTCATTACCATTGAGGACATTTATTGTAAAAGCAGGAATTTGAAGTGTTATCACTGAGCCATAAAACCAGAACCATGAAATCCCAATAATAAAGATAAAAATATCTTTTTCCTTTTTGCTGAACCCTATAATTCTCCTTATTTCAGATACGATGTTCCAATTAATTTCCAGGTTTGGATCAGTTGGCTCAGTTATTGGTATTTTTTTGCTACAGAGATAGCCAATTATTGCCATGGAGAGAAGCATTAATGCCAGCGGATAGTCATTATCCTTTCCTATGGATACTGTAACGCCCCCAACCACTAATCCTAGTATAATAGCTATATATGTTCCTGATTCAACTAGTGCGTTTCCACCAATTAGCTCATTTTTTTCAAGTTTTTGTGGAATATATGCATATTTTGCCGGACCGAATAGCGATGATTGAAATCCCATAAGGAATAGAATGATAAGTAAATAGGGATAATTCTCTGTAAGCAGTGCAGTGGTTGCTAGGAGCATGAGTATTATTTCCAATAACTTAATTTTCTGTATTAGATTCGATTTTTCTTCCCTATCGGCTATTTGACCTGCCACGGCTGAAAATAAAAAATAAGGCAAGATAAATAACGCTCCCGCTAGATTAGCAATTTGGCTTGCATTCAGCCCAAGCACTTCAACTCCTTTGAATGTGAGTAAAATAATTAAGCCATTTCTAAAAATATTATCGTTAAAGGCACCCAGAAACTGGGTAAAGAAAAAAGGCCCAAATCTTTTTTGTGTGATTAGACTGAATTGATTGAAGTCAGTCCCAGCTTTAGATTTGCGGACCATGTTACTTGTATTCTAGGATCATTTCATTCTCATCATACTTAGGGGCAAATATATCACTTAATCTATATGTTCTAGCTTCTTCTGATTTCTCACCAGTTTGATTGTCCAAGCTTGGTTGTATTGGTAAGCTATGAGTTTGAGCTGAGAGAGTTTGTACAAAAGTGTTTGCTGAGTTGGGTGCAGCATTTCCAGTAGCAGAAAATATTTGATTGGGTGTAATGCTTGAAGAATTGTAATAAATGGCATTACTTCTCCTGTCCATCGTAAGAGTAGCGCCTTCCAGAGATGCTCCAAAAAATAAACCACGACTTCTGGAGTATGAGTATATTTCAGCATTGAATCTTAAATCTGTCGCGGCTGCTGTGTGTCTTCCAATCGGTCCTGCAGCTATTGAAGCATCGGCCCCTAATGTTAATTTTCCGTTACTGATACCATCAACTCCTTTTCGTGTTTTGAAAACTAAGATGGTATCGGTTGATTGAGCTCCAACTTGAAGTCCAAGACTTCCTCCAGTGAGCGTTAAAAATGATGGGTTGCTCCATGTGTTATCATCATTTCTCACAACAATGATGCCTTTACCTCTCCTTACGCCAATTATCACTCCCACTTTTCTTACATTTGGAAATACAGCTATTGCATAGGCCCTTGATAGAAGGGCAGGCGGAACTGCTTGTTCAGGAATTCTCAATATTTGATCAAGTACATCAGTAGCTTCATTCATTCTTTTTTCTTGAGTCGTTGCTGCTTGGATTAAAGTGGAGGACAAGACGAGGAAAGTTATAATTAGGGTTCTTATCTTACTGTTATTCATATCTCTTCCTCTGCGAACTGTAGTTTGATTTATAATGCATTATCATCCTTTTCACCGGTTCTTATTCTAACAGCACTTTCTAGATCATTTATGAAAATTTTTCCGTCACCAACCTTCCCACTCTTTGCATTATCTATTATAACTTTCATAACTTCTTCAACAGAGTCATCACTGACTGCGATTTCGATCTTTGTTTTTGGCAAAAATTCAACGGCATATTCCTCACCTCTATATAGCTTTGCATGACCTCTCTGCCTGCCAAATCCCTTGACTTCAGTAACTGTCATACCATTTACACCAATTTCATTTAATGCACTTCTTACATCATATACTCTTATTGGATTGATAATGGCCGTGATCATTTTCATCATGATGCTCCAAATGATTTTAATGATCAGGATTATAAATCGTATTTTTATTAATATCAGCTTAATTGATGATTTTGGAAGATGAAATTTAAGTATGTATAATTATGTTTTATTAAAGTAAAAAAATGAAACATACATCAAAATCTATAATTGCCAAAGAAAGTCTTGCCTATAATGGGTTCGCTTTCCTCTATTCGATTAGTGCCTATTCATTCGGATTATTTGGTTTGTTCAGCTCAAGTATCACAGTAAATGTAATTTCCATATTTTTGTTATCACATGGGATGATAATTTCTGCCTATTTAGTTCATGAATGTGCACATAATTTAGTATTTAGAAAGATGCAACATAACACTTACTTTGGACGATTATTAACATGGCTTTGTGGCGCTTCTTATGGCACTTATGAGGATATAAGGTATAAACATTTCCGTCATCATGTTGATAATGACGATGTTGTATGGTTCGACTACGAAGGTTTTTTTAGAAAGCATCCACTCGTACTGAAAATAACTCAATTTCTTGAATGGTTCTATATACCTGTTCATGAGTTAATCATGCACACTATAATGGCATTCACTTCATTTATAATTGATGAGCGTCATAATCAAAGGCGAAGAAATGTCATTGTTCTGCTTCTAAGAGGCGCATTATTTTTTCTGACTTGTGTCTATTTTCCATATGTTGCATCTATGTATGTCATATCATATTTAATTATGATTACAGTCCTTAGATTTATGGACAGTATTCAGCATGATTACAGCTACAATCTGACCTTATTTAGCAACGAAAAACCAGATCGAAAGGGTGATTTTGAGTGGGAGCAGGAGCACACATTCAGCAATCCCATATCAATTAATTTCCCTGTTTTAAATTGGCTTGTTTTGAATTTTGGTTTTCACAACGCACATCATGCTGATATGACGGTTCCATGGTATCTTCTCCCACAAAAACATGAGGAGATGTTCGGGACTCAATCTGAGCGACATGTGCCATTTAAAGCACAATTAAAAATTTTTCATAAACAGAGAGTTAACAGGATAATTGATAATCATCAAGATGACAGTCCTACTGGGCATGATTATCTTCTTGCCGCAAGAAAGGCAGAGGTATCAGGTGGTAATGCGGCATCTTTCTTAACTTCTTTTTGATCTGAGAAAGAATTTGCAGAAATTGAAAATATTCCAGTCTCTATGGAGTATGGAGCAAAGAATACCCAATTTGCTCGAACCTCCAATCAGAGAAAACTTCAAAAAAGCCAAATTGGCTGGTTTTGATGGGATGTGTCTTGATCTAGCAATGCATGAGATGAAAGATTTTCGTGACTCAAAGAATCTTTTTAAAGAGTATAACCTTGATTGCATGATAAATGCTTTTCCATATCATTTAGATGAAATGCAGTATTTTATAGATATGGCCAAAGATTTTAATGCTTCTTGCTTGAATGTAATAAGCGGTGTGATGCCATTAAAACCTCTCGACGCGGTACCTATTGTAAGAGGTTGGATAAAAGAGGCGGAGAAAGCAGATGTTAAGATACTTTTTGAAACACATCGCGACAGCCTTCTGAATGATCTTTTTTTCACAATTCAACTGATGGATTTGATACCAGAAATGAGATTATGTGCGGATTTATCCCATATTGTTGTTGATAGGGAATTAAGATTGCCATTGAACGATAGGGATAATGAATATATAAATAAGGTTATAAATAGATCAGATTGTTTTCAAGGAAGGGTCG
The DNA here is from genome assembly GCA_902517795.1 of uncultured Woeseiaceae bacterium. Classification (GTDB taxonomy): domain Bacteria; phylum Pseudomonadota; class Gammaproteobacteria; order Steroidobacterales; family Woeseiaceae; genus SP4260. The sequence continues at coordinate 4,031 of CABYDR010000032.1, forward strand.
CCAATAGAGAGCAAATTCAAATACAAATAGACTTTCCGCAACACGCTGAGTGGGTTGAGCAATTTAAATCTTGGTGGAAAATAGGTCTAAACGATTGGCATATGAGAAATGATGATGATGCAGAATTAATATTTCTTTGTGAACTGGGTCCCCGACCTTATGCCATTACTGACGGTAACCAAGAGGAGCTTTCTGACCGATGGAATGAGGCTCTGATTATAAGAAAATGGATTCAAAGTTTTTGGAATGAAATACAAAATGAAAAAAAATAGAACACAAAATACAATAAAGGATATGCGATGACTTCACTAAAAAACAAAACGATATTTATTTCAGGTGGAAGCAGAGGGATTGGCCTTGAAATTGCAAAACGTGCTGCGAGAGACGGTGCAAATATTGCAATTGCTGCGAAGACTGCAGAACCGCATCCAACCTTACCTGGAACAATATATACAGCGGCCGACGAGATCGTTGAAGCTGGTGGTAAAGCACTTCCTCTTTTATGTGATATTCGTTTCGAGGAGCAGGTAGAGGATGCAGTTCAAAAGACAATTGAAGAGTTCTCAGGAATAGATATATGCATCAATAATGCCAGTGCTATTTCTTTGACACCAACATTAATCACTTCAATGAAACGTTTTGATTTGATGCAACAAATAAATACCAGAGGCACTTTCCTAGTATCAAAAACATGTGTCCCTTTTTTAGAAAAATCCGATAACCCACACATTCTCAATCTATCCCCCCCATTGAATATGAAATCAAAATGGTTTAAGTCTCATTGTGCTTACACGATTGCCAAATATGGAATGAGTATGTGCGTCCTTGGAATGTCTGAAGAATTCAAGGAAAAAGGAATAGCCGTAAACGCATTATGGCCTAGAACAGCTATTGCAACAGCCGCAGTACAGAATTTGTTGGGTGGAGATGAAATGATAAAACATTCAAGAAAACCTGAAATTGTTGCAGATGCAGCATATGAGATATTAATCAAAGATAGCAAAACATTCACGGGTCAATTCTGTATTGATGATGAAATTTTGGAGCAAGCAGGAATGTCTGATTTAAGTGAATATTCAGTTGAACCTGGAGCAGATCTTGTTCCGGACTTTTTTCTTGATTGATTTATATGAGCAAGAGACAGAGTGATTTTTCAGGTCTAAAAAACGCGGACGATCTCAATTCCGATGATTTGCTCAGACTGGATGGTTATCTTCAGTCTAGGTTGCCAAATTTTGAAGGAATAAGTTCTATTAAACAGTTTAAAGGCGGCCAATCTAATCCGACTTTTCTCATCAAATCAGTCAATAAAAACTATGTATTAAGAAGAAAGCCGCCAGGAAATCTCCTTAAATCCGCACATGCGGTAGATAGAGAATATAAAATTATAAAAGCTTTAAAAAAGGTTAATTTTCCCGTTCCAGAAACACACATCTTGTGTACGGACGATTCTGTAATCGGCACTATCTTTTATGTGATGGAATTCTTACAAGGTCGCATCTTTTGGGATGCTGATATGCCTGACTGCACTATAAAGGAGCGTTGTATGATATATGATGATTTGAACAAAAATCTGGCAGTTTTGCATAATCTTGACTATGAAATTCTTGGATTATCTGATTTTGGGGTGCCTGGTAATTATTTTGCGCGCCAAATATCAAGATGGTCAAAACAATATCGATATTCAGAAACGAAAAAAATAAAAGAGATGGATAAATTGATAGAATGGTTACCTCAAAATATCCCAGATAATGATGAATCATCTATCGTACATGGTGATTATCGTATGGATAATGTCATTGTGCATCCTACTGAGCCAAAAATTATTGGAATCTTGGATTGGGAGTTATCTACAATTGGACATCCACTTGGAGATTTTACCTACAATCTTCTCTCTTGGCAGATGCCAGACATTGGAATAGGTTCAGGAGGATTATTTGGACAGAATATCAAGGAACTTGGAATTCCATCGGAGGAGGAATATATTAATAGCTACTGTGAAAGAACAGGCTTATCGTGCGGCATAGAAGACAGGGAGTTTTACTCTGCTTATAATTTTTTTCGACTCGCTGCGATACTTCAAGGAATTGCAGGAAGAGTTCGCGATGGAACTGCATCTAATGCTAAGGCTAAAAGTTTAATTAAAGCAATTGAACCCCTGGCCGATATCGGATGGAGTTATGCCCTCAAGTCAGGACATTAAAATAATAAAAACTGGATGATTGGTATTTAGAATGACAAAAAGAATAGAATTAGACATAAACTCGGGTGTGGCGGAAGTTAAACTCAATCGACCTGAAAAACACAATGCTCTTGATCATGCGATGTTTGAGTCACTGATCGAGTTAGGGGAAAAGTTAGCTAAGGACAGATCCATTCGTACAGTTATTTTGTATGGAGCCGGAAAAAGTTTTTGCGCCGGAATTGATTTATCAATCTTTTCAGGCGAAAGTTCCAGTGATGATTTTCTAAATAAAATGGAACCCAGAGATGATTCATTAGCTAATTATTATCAGAGTGCAGCATACGTATGGCGTGAGATACCTGTCCCTGTTATTGCGGCTCTTCACGGAGCAGTTTATGGGGGAGGGTTACAGATTGCACTTGGAGCAGATATCAGATATGCAGATGAAAATTCAGCAATTTCAATTATGGAGATAAAATGGGGAATAATACCTGATATGGCAATTACTACCTCAATACCCAATCTAATTAACATAGATAAAGCATTTGAGATCACAATGAGAGGAGATATTCTTGATGCTAAAACTGCATTCAAACTTGGATTGATAACCGAAGTTAAGAGTGACCCTCTCTCTCAAGCAAGAGAATTGGCAAATATTATTTGCCAAAAGTCACCGGATGCAATCAGATCTATCAAAAAATTATTTTATGATACTTGGAGCAGTAACGATAAGATTTCTTTATCAATGGAGGCTGAGTTACAAAAAAAGGTAATGTCGAGTCCAAATCACATGGAGGCAGTGAAGTCTTCTATCAATAGAAGTGAGCCAGATTTTTCAGATTCAGAGTTATAAGTTAATTTTAAATAAAATTTAAGAAGTAAATATAAGATGAAATATTTAAAAACAATTCAATACCAGCAGGAGGATTCTATTGCAATAATTTCAATTGATCGTCCTGACGCAATGAACTCAATCAATGAAGGTCTACGTTCAGATCTCTTATTCGCATTTGAAAAAGCTTCTCAGGACAAAAATATCAAAATAATTGTTCTCAATGGTAACGGAAGAAATTTTTCCGCGGGCGCTGATCTAAAAGATAAAAGCGATCTAGATAAAACTATTGAGGATGTCTTGAACAATGAATATAGACCAATATTTGAAATCATTATTAATTCAAGTAAACCTGTAATTGCCTCCATTCATGGCTCCGCAGCAGGTATAGGATTATCAATAGCATTAACATGTGATCTCGTTATTATGGCAGACGACGCATTTTTATTGTCTCCATTTACCGCAATATCACTTGTTCCAGACGGTGGCTTAAATTGGACGCTTGTAAATCATTTAGGATATAAACGTGCTTTTCAAGTATCCATAGAAGGTCAGAGATTGGACGCTGACTTTTGTGTAAAAAATGGCATTGTAAATAAGTCTGTCCCATTCGATAAATTAAAGGAAGAGACTTTATCTTGGGCAAAGAGCATTGCAAAAAAGGCGCCGCTATCACTGAAAGGGACAAAAAAAATTATGCGCTTTGCCGAGAGTAAATCATGGGATGAAACATACAAACTTGAATCCCAAGTTCAGCAATCACTTCAGAGTTCTCACGATTTTAAGGAGGGTGTTGACTCGTTTATCGAGAAAAGAGAACCGGTATTTAAAGGTGAATAATCTAACAAGTTCAATTGAGGTGCATCAATGAAGCTGTCATTTATAGGTTTGGGTGTGATGGGTTATCCAATGGCAGGTTTTCTTTCAAAGGCCGGTCATGATGTGACAGTTTTTAATCGCACGACAAGTAAGGCAGAAAAATGGTGCACTGAGTATCATGGCAATCTAGCAGTTTCACCCAAAGAGGCGGCAAAGAGATCAGAAATTGCCTTTATTTGTGTCGGTAATGATGATGATGTCAGAGAGGTAATCCTTCATGAAGAAGGAGCAATTCATGGCTTAGAAAAAAGTGCAATTATCGTTGATCATACAACTGCTTCGGCAAGACTTGCTGTTGAGGTTTATGACGAAGCAAGAAAACATGATATCAACTTCCTAGATGCTCCATTGTCAGGCGGTCAAGCTGGAGCTGAATCTGGTCAGTTAACCATAATGGTTGGTGGTGATAGAGAGGTTTTCGATAAAGCATTGCCCATAATGGATTGCTATGCGAAAGCTTGCACACTAATTGGTGAAGCAGGTTCAGGGCAGAAGGCAAAAATGGTCAATCAGATATGTATCGCAAGTTTAATACAGGGATTATCAGAAGCTTTGCATTTTGCTAAACGCGAAAATCTCGATATATCGGCTGTTATGGGGGCAATTTCAAAAGGTGCAGCTCAATCATGGCAGATGGAAAACAGGTGGCAAACGATGATTGATGACGAGTTTGATTTTGGTTTTGCTGTTGAATGGATGCGAAAAGATTTAGAAATTGCGATTGACGAAGCTAAGAGAGTGAATGCCAATATAGAGGTGACTAAGCTAATAAATGAATTTTATAAAGACATAGAAAAGATTGGTGGAAAACGATTCGATACCTCAAGTCTCATTAAACGTTTAGAGCCTTAATATTCTTTTTATTTAGTTTGCTTAGTGTATAATTTCGATTTACCAGGGGTGGTCTTTGACCTGAGATTCAGAGCGTTTAGCCTTAAATGTTCAAATGGAAACCCTTAGAACCTGATCCAGATAGTTCTGGCGTAGGAAGGAGATAACTATGTTCAAACATTTTCTATCATCATCTAGGACGATTAGTTTTCTATTTTTAATTTTACTCAACATCACAGTCTTATCTCAAGACACGATTGATGAAATCATTGTAACTGCTGACTTTTCAGAGAGAAATGCAAAATACATTCCATCAAGTATCAGTCTTTTAGATTCAGAATATATAGAAAATTCATCTAACCAACATTTTGAAGAACTGATTTTATCCATACCCAATCTAAATTGGTCTGGAGATGGAAATCGTGCTCGTTATTTTCAAATAAGAGGCGTAGGTGAATTAGAGCAGTATGAAGGTGCGCCAAATCCCTCCATTGGATTTTTAGTAGATGATATTGATTTCAGTGGAATTGGCTCAGTTGCAACATTGTTTGATATAGATCAAATAGAAATCTTAAGGGGCCCTCAAAGCTCAAGGTATGGTGCCAACGCACTTGGCGGCCTCATATATATGAAAAGTGTTGATCCAAGCAGTGAGAAACCAAGTAAAATTCAAGTTCGAATAGCCGGTGATGATGAGATTGCAGCTGGTATTGCCCTTGGAGGTGAATTAAAAAATTCTGAGAATATAAAATACAGAATGAGTATTCATCACCATAAGAGTAACGGATTTAGAGCAAATCGGGCATTGAATCGAGAAGACACCAATCAAAGAAAAGAGACTTCCATCAGATATAAATTGAATTGGGAATTATCAGAAAATTTGCTTATTACTTCATCGAATATGTTTGTAGATTTAGACAATGGTTACGATGCGTTTTCTATAGATAATTCTTTAAATATGCTTTCTGATAATCCAGGAAAGGACGCACAAAAAAGTGTTGGTAGCTCCTTAAAAGCAATATATTCAGGAAACGACTTATACGAGTTACAAGCAATTACCTCGATTGCAAATTCTAAAATAACATTTTCTTATGACGCAGATTGGGGTAATCAAGCATCTTGGCTCCCATTTACATACGATTACTTTTCTCAAACTAAAAGAAATAGAAAAACGATGTCACAGGAAATACGGTTTTTATCGTCTGATAAAAGTAATTTTTCTGGATCACCTGAATGGATAATTGGCAGCTATTTTTTGAAATTAAATGAAGACATTAATGTTTTTAATACTGGTGATTATAATGACCCTATATATGTTTACTCTGACACCCTGAATACCGAATTTGATAGCAATTATGAATCGCTAAGTAGCTCAATTTATGGGAATTTTAATTCCGGTATAGGGCACAATTCTGAAATTTCATTAGGATTGAGATTAGAAAATCGAGATACAGATTATTCTGATTCAGATTCGTTATCTATGTCGCCAAGTGAAACAATGTTTGGCGGTGAACTCGCTTTTTCTAAAGGCTTTTCAGAAAATATAAATGGTTATATAAATTTTAATCAAAGTTACAAGGCAGGTGGATTTAATTTGGGTATAGCTCCAGAAGAAAAAAGATCTTTCGACAAAGAATTAATGTTAGGTGTTGAAACAGGCTTAAAGTCAATATTCAAAGACGGCAGATTGCAACTTAACACAGCTATTTTCTATAACAGAAGAAAAAACCAACAAGTAAGAGTTTCTAAACAACTCATCCCCAATGATCCAGCATCTTTTGTATTTTATACAGATAATGCGGCAAACGGAAAATCAACGGGACTTGAATCCAATTTAAGATGGATCCAGAATAACACAATTCAATTTTATGTAAATCTTGGAATCCTCAAGGCACAATTTAATCAATATCGAGATCAACCAACATTAATCAATAGAGATGTGGCGCATGCTCCAAGATACACAATAAATACAGGAATTGATTACAGGCAACCCAATGGATTTTTTGCGATGCTATCGATTTCAGCAAAAGATGAGTTTTATTTTGATGTAAGTCATAATCAAAAGTCACAAAAATTTGAAATAATCAATATGCACTTTGGCCTTGAAAAAGATAATTGGTCAGTCAAATTTTCTCTCAATAATTTATTGAATGAAGATTATTCAGTGAGAGGATTTTTCTTTGGGAATGAGCCGCCTGACTTTCCCAGCAAACTCTACACAAGAAAAGGTGACCCAAGGCAAATTGGACTAAAATACGAAATGAGGTTTTGATTAAATGAATATAGCCGTTGATATCAGTCTGTACCCCCTAGACAATAATTTTATTCCACCAATTAAGGATTTTATAAAAAGATTGCAAGAAAATGAGTCGATTGAGGTGGTTACGAACCCAATGAGTACGCAAGTGAGAGGAGAGTATGAAATTGTTATGAGAATAATACAAAAAGAGATCAGGAAAACTTTTCTTGAATCATCAAAAGCAGTTTTTGCGATTAAAGTACTCAACAATCCTTCGAAATAATTTTTATTCAATAATTACATGGAAAATCTCGCTGTATTTTTGGCAATCGCCTATTTATTTCTGGCAATTCGTCAAAATATTCTCTGTTGGCTTTGTGCTGCATTCAGTTCCCTAATTTATGTTGCACTATTTTTCAATGTGAAATTGTACATGGAGTCGGTACTGAATATTTTTTATTTTTGTATGGCTGTATATGGCTGGTTGTCATGGAGATCCTCTAATAAAAATTCATCACTAGGAGTCGTATCTTGGGATTTAAGGGTGCACTTAAGGTCAATCTTTCTGATATCCATACTTTCAATTGCAAGTGGTTATTTCCTTAATAGACATACCGATGCAGCTTTTCCTTATATTGATTCTCTGACAACATTTTTTTCAATTTGGGCGACATTTCTCGTTGCAAAAAAAGTACTCGAAAATTGGTGGTATTGGTTGATAATTGACATTGCATCGATAGCAATCTATTGGGAACGTGGTTTGTCATCAACCTCACTGCTTTTTTTACTCTACGTGGTGATGATTCCCTTCGGTATTCATTCTTGGCGTCTGAGTTATAAGGAGTCTCAACATGATTACGCTCGATGATGCCATTGACCTCATACCAAAATCGTTGATAAGAAAAATCACTTCAGTAGAGTTAATTTCTGAGAGTAATAACCGTGCTTATAAATTATTAAGCGATAAGAGAGAGTATTTTCTTCGATTGGATGGTCCCAGTGCGAAGAACCTTGGCGTGGACCGAGAGAGAGAGGTGAGGATACAAAAAATTGCTGCTGATGCTGGATTTGCTCCTCAAATTTTATTTGAGGATTATGAAAACGGCACCTTGTTGACTCAATCAATTCAAGGATCTCAATGGACTAAGGATGATTTTCAAAACCCAAAGAAAATTATTTCTTTGGTTGAGCTATTGCTTAAATTACATTCTCTTCCTCTCTCAGGTTTTACTCTGAATCCATCAGAGGTTGCTCATAATTATTTATCCAATATTACCAATGATTCAGAATATTATAATTTTTCAAAAAAATGTTTCGACGTAATAAAGAAAACCCAAACATCAGAAAACAAATGCTTCTGTCATAATGATATCCATGCTGCGAACATCATCCAGAACAACAGTCTTTATTTACTGGATTGGGAATATGCTTACGATAACGATCCCATGTTTGAAATAGCTTCAATTTCAGTATGCAATAATCTTAGAAAAGAAGAAGAGTCATTTCTTTTGGATGAATACATTGCCGGCTCGAACATTCATACGGGAGAGGGTTATCAGGAGCAAAAAAGACTCTTTGAAGCAATCAACTTTTTGTGGTTGGTATCGCATCAATCCATCAAGCCGGCAAGAGAAACTGAAAACTTATTAAGGGCCATCCATAATAATAATTTAATATAATGCAGACACTTACCAATCGTTTCTGAGTTCTCTTAGTTTTAAAAAGACAGTTTCCGGAGATGGATTGGGATCCAGATCAGGAAAAGAAACTTTCAGTCTATCAATGATTTCATGGTTTTGTAGCCGGAAAAAAACATTAAATTTCACTTCATCTTCGATAGTGGTCGTGATTTCTATCGGATCGTCGTGTTGATGTTTTTCAAGCATATTTTTAGCGGATTCATTATTAGGTTCCCGATCTATTGTAAATTTTAGATTATTAATGAAGTAATCATGTCCTGAATAAATTTCTGTTTTAAGAGGGAGATTTGTAAATTGTGTTGAAAAAGTTTTGAATAAAGCATGTGGATCACCACCGAAATGACAATTTCCGGCACCGGCATTAAATAAAGCATCCCCACTGAAAAGTGCGGGTGTCTCTGTGCGAGAAAGCAAACTAATATGACTCATGGTATGTCCAGGAGTATCCAGACACTCAAGATCAACGGTTTTTCCAACTTTTATAATATCTCCATGATCAACACCGATATCTATATTTGGGATCTTATCTTTTGCATTTCGATGAGCGATGATTTTTGCTGATGTTTGACTTACCACAGCATCATTCCCTTCAATATGATCCCAATGCTCATGAGTATTGAATATTTTTGTAATATTCCATTGGTTTTTCTTAGCTATTTCCAAGCATTGCTTATGATCATTTGGATCTATTGCAAGCGCTTCGCCAGTCTCTGGGCATGCAATTAGGTAATTAAAATTTCTATAAGCATTAGCTGTCCAAATTTTTTCAATAATCATAGTAATTTTCCTAAAGTTTTTTCTAACTCAAATAAGTATATCCCGAAATCTTGTTTAAGATAGAATAAGATTAATGTAAACCTAGATTTATCATTGAATACTTTTTAACTAATATTTAATTATCATGAGTCGTTTATTTTTAATTAGACATGCCCAGGCAAGTTTTCTATCTGAAAACTACGATCAATTATCTGATCATGGTATAGACCAAGCTAAAATTCTAGGAGAAAGCCTTGCATCCAATGAATTTATCTTTGATAAGATTTACTCTGGCACCCTCAATAGACAACAGCACACAAGACAGATGGTTGAGGAGGTATATGATGCACAGAAAATCTCATTTCCAAAGATAATCGAGGAAGATAGATTCAATGAATATCCTGCTGAGGAAATTATGACATCCTTGGGTAAATATCTTGTTGAGAACAATGATGTGGCTGCCAATCTTTATAAAAAATGCAACGATTCAAATAGTGAAACTGAACGTCATCTTTATTTCCAGAAATTATTTGAACTCATACTTGAGTCATGGGTAAATAATGATACAAAAGAAGTTAATCTTTCAATCTCATGGAAGGACTGGAGTAATGGCGTAAGAAACGCGATTGACGATATTAAATCTCAAGCAAAAAGTGGTGAATTGATTGGCGTTTTTACCTCAGGTGGACCAATAGGAGTATCCGTTCAAACAGTTTTGGATGCTCCAGAAATAAAGGCTGCAGAGTTAAATTGGCGTGTCTACAATTGTTCAGTGACCAAATTTACTTTTAGTGCTGAGCGATTTTCCTTAGATCAATTTAATGATGTTTCTTATCTGTCACCCGATATTTTAACTTACAGATAGATTGATACTAAACGCCTGATGTCTACTCTTGAGAATAAACGAACACAGATACAATAATGAATTCAGATAAAACGCTGAGACTGGTTCTTGGCAATCAGCTTTTTCCCATAAGCACTCATAATTTTGCTGAAAATGAGACTGTTTTTATGTGTGAGGATTTGGGTTTATGCTCAGATGTAAAACACCATAAGTCAAAAATTGCACTATTTTTTTCCGCTATGCGGTCATTCAGGGATGAATTAGAGAAGAATAAGATTAACGTTATTTATTATGATTATTCTGATGATTTCGAAACAGATTATTGCGAAAAACTCATTAAGACAATATCTTCAAATGGAATTAAGAAAATCGTTTTTTTTGAGATAGAAGATAAATTGTTTGAAAAGAAAGTTTTGAAATCATTAGACAAGTACAAAATTAATTTCGAACAGAAAACAACGCCTATGTTTATTGATGATCGAGATTCATTTAATGATTTTTGTAACGAGAAAGATTTTTTACTCCAGATAAATTATTACAAACGTATGCGAAGGCGACTTGATATTCTCATGGAGGGTAAGAAGCCTGTTGGAGGAAAATGGAGTTTTGATGAACAAAACCGAAAGAAGCTTCCAAAAAATTATGATATTCCATCACTTCCTAAAATTAAGCGAAGGGATGACTTTAAAGAGATATCACTATTTATCGAGAAAAAATTCAGTCATCACCCAGGGCAAATTGACGTCATTTTTCCATACACGCATGCACAAGCTGAAGATTGGCTTAATGACTTTCTTCAAAGACGTTTCAATGATTTTGGGCCTTACGAGGATGCGATCACCAAAAATGAGCACTTTCAGTTACATTCAATGTTGAGCATGTCATTGAATATGGGGCTACTGACCCCAACCTCTGTAGTTAAACAGTCACTTACCTATGCTGAAAAAAACAACATTCCAATAAATAGTTTAGAGGGTTTCATTCGGCAAGTAATAGGTTGGAGAGAATTTATTCGTGGAGTTTATCGGAATTATTCAGAAAAGATGATTGAGAGAAATTTCTGGAATCATTCAAGAAAGCTCAGTGACAATTGGTACGATGCTACTACCGGTATCGCGCCATTAGATGACGCAATTTTGGCAACAGAAAAATTTGGATATACACATCACATAAACAGATTAATGGTTATTTCAGGCATCATGAATATGTCAAGAATTCATCCTGATGAAATTTTTCGATGGTTTATGGAAATGTTTGTCGACTCGGCAGACTGGGTCATGGTTCCAAATGTTTATGGAATGGGCACCTTTTCAGATGGCGGTATATTTGCAACCAAGCCTTACATCTGCGGTTCAAGTTACATCATGAGGATGTCAAATTTCAAGAAAGGTGACTGGTGCGAGATAGTTGATGGTTTATATTGGAAATTTATCTCTGATAATAAGGATTTCTTTACTAAAAATCCTAGACTTTCATTGATGGTCAGAGCACTCGATAAGCTTGATTTAGATAGAAAGAGAAGAATATTTAATACTGCTGAAGAATTCATTCATACAATGACAAAATGAGAGGTGTAAAAAAAGAACATTTGCCAAGCAAAATTTGTATCGTTTGTAACAAACCTTTTATTTGGAGGAAAAAATGGGAGAAGGTATGGAATGAAGTAAAGTATTGTTCCAGAAGATGCAGGACTGAAGGAGAGTATTCTAAATAAAAAAGTTTTTTAGTCAATTGTTATCCAATTCTTGATGGCTTTCCCGATCTCATCAGGTGAATCCTCTTGCAAAAAATGTTTACCCTTTACTGTAATTTCATCTTGGTTTTTCCAGGTTCTACAGTACTCACGTTGCTCACCAACCAAAATAGAACCCGGATCTGCATTAATGAACAATTTCTTTATGGGGGAATCTTTTATCCATTTAGAATAATTAGAGACAATTTCAACAACATTTTTAGGTTCTCCATCAATGGGAATTTCTCTCGGCCAGCTTAGTGTTGCTCTTCTGTACTCACCAGATTTGCAAAAAGGTTCCCGGTAGGCATTCATTTCTTCATCGCTTAATTTTCTAATAATCGAATTTGGGAGAACAGCCTCAATAAATAAGTTCTTCTCAAGAATCATTGTCTCACCAGATGGTGATCGAAAACCTTTAAATATATCTCGCGCCATTTCTGGCCATTCATCCCATAAAATCGGTCTAA
>CABYDR010000033.1 GCA_902517795.1 uncultured Woeseiaceae bacterium
TATTTTTCTTAATTACAGCCTGTATTACCCTTGTTACAGGAACGATGTTTCTGATGTGGTTGGGTGAGCAAATTACTGAACGTGGAATTGGTAATGGAATATCAATGATCATCCTTGCTGGAATAATTGCTGGTTTACCAGCAGCAATTGCAGGAACAGCTGAATTAGTTAGAAATGGTGAGATGTCATCAGCTACTGCAATACTATTATTAATAGTGTTTATTGCCGCAATATTATTTGTGGTTTATATGGAAAGAGCGCAAAGGAGAATTGCTGTGAACTATGCGAGAAGACAGCAAGGCAGAAAAATGTTCCAAGGTCAAAATACACATCTTCCTTTCAAAATAAACATGTCTGGAGTTATCCCGGCTATATTCGCATCAAGTATTCTTCTTTTTCCAGCGACAATTGCTCAGTTTTTCGGTCAATCATCAAACCCCAATGCGGTTCAGGAGGCGCTTCAAACAGTTGGAGCTAATCTCGGTCCAGGCCAACCAATATATGTTCTTCTTTATGCAGTAATGATAATATTTTTCTGTTTTTTCTATACAGCTCTTGTATTTAACTCAAAAGAAACTGCTGATAATCTTAAGCGGTCAGGGGCTTTTGTTCCTGGCATCAGACCTGGAGCTCAAACTGCCGATTATATTGACAAAGTTTTGACAAGAATTACTTTTTGGGGAGCTATGTACGTGGCATCCGTTTGTTTGCTCCCTGAAATATTCCGAATGTTTTATCCGAGCATGCCTTTTAATTTCGGTGGAACATCGCTACTAATTTTGGTTGTTGTAACAATGGATTTTATGTCTCAATTGCAGGCTCATGCGATGAGTCATCAATATGATGGCATGATGAAAAAAGCTAATTTAAGGAATTATCGAAGATAATTCGGGGCAGAATAAAATGAAAGTTAGAGCATCTGTAAAAAAAATGTGTAGAAATTGTAAGATTATTCGTCGCAAAGGTGTAGTTAGAGTAATTTGTTCCTCTGATGCACGGCATAAACAAAGACAAGGTTAAAAATTAAAAAGGTAGAAATCAGTGGCTAGAATAGCAGGTATAAATATCCCCTCACACAAGCATATAGTCATTGCTTTGACAGCAATCTATGGTGTAGGTCAGTCAAGAGCGCAGTTAATTTGTGATACTGCTGGAGTAAAACCAGACATGAAAGTTAAAGATTTAGCCGAATCTGAAGTCTCTTCATTAAGAGAAGCTGTTGCTAAATATACTGTAGAAGGTGATTTAAGAAGAGAGTCTTCAATGAATATCAAAAGATTAATGGATCTAGGTTGTTTTAGAGGAATCAGACACAGAAAGGGCTTACCTTTGAGAGGTCAGAGGACCAAGACTAATGCTCGAACACGAAAAGGACCAAGAAGACCTATAAAAAGATAAATCTATTAGGAAAAATAATGGCAGAAAAAAGTAAAAAGAAAGGGAAGAAGCATATTGTTGACGCGATCGCTCATATTCATGCTTCATTCAATAACACGATCATTACTATAACTGATCGACAAGGAAATGTACTATCTTGGGCAACTTCAGGAGGCTGTGGATTTAGAGGATCGAGGAAATCTACTCCTTTCGCTGCTCAGGTAGCCTCCGATAAAGCAGGTCGTGCTGCTCAAGAGTTTGGTGTGAAAAATGTGGATGTTCGTGTTAGAGGTCCTGGTCCGGGAAGAGAATCTGCTGTAAGAGCTTTGAATGCGGTTGGACTAAAAATACAAAATATAGAAGATGTGACCCCAATTCCACACAATGGATGTAGACCACCAAAAAAGCGTCGAGTATAAGGAAAATAATATGGCAAGATATATTGGACCAAAATGTAAATTATCTAGAAGAGAAGGAACTGACTTGTTTCTCAAGAGCGGTATCAGGCCTCTTGAGTCCAAGTGTAAGCTTGAAACACCTCCTGGTGGGAACGCTCAGCGTCGCCCTAGAAGCTCAGATTATGGTCTTCAACTCAGAGAGAAGCAAAAATTGAGAAGAATGTACGGTGTTCTTGAGCGCCAATTTAGAAATTACTACAAAAAAGCAGCACAACAGAAAGGTTCTACTGGTGAGAATCTCCTGACGCTTCTTGAAGGAAGGCTCGATAATGTTGTTTACCGGATGGGCTACGCCGCGACACGAGCAGAAGCAAGACAGCTAGTGAGCCACAAAAGTGTTGAGGTTAATGGATCGATTGTTAATGTCCCGTCTGCACAAGTATCTGCAGGTGATGCAATTTCTATAAAAGAAAAATCGAAAAAGCAATTAAGAATAAAAAGTGCGGTCGAAATTTCACAACAGATAGGTCTTCCTGATTGGGTTGAAGTCGACACAAAAAAAATGTCAGGAATTTTAAAGTCATTACCAGGTCGAGAAGATATTCTTCCCGATATAAACGAAAATTTAGTTGTCGAGTTGTACTCGAAATAGTTAGGAGGGGTATATCCCATGCATGAATCAGTTAATGAATTTTTAAAGCCACGAAACGTCAAAGTTGTATCATCTAATGAGTGGCAGGCAAAGGTAGTAATTGAGCCTTTTGAACGTGGATATGGGCATACGCTCGGTAATGCAATGAGGCGCATACTATTATCTTCAATGCCAGGAACGGCAATAGTTGAAGTAGAAATAGACGGCGTTCTTCATGAGTACACCAGTATCGAAGGTGTTCAAGAAGATGTCGTTGAGATATTACTAAATCTGAAAAAAGTTGCTGTCTGTCTTCATGGTAGAAATTCAGCAGAACTCTCTATATCAAAGGAAGGACCTGGTGTTATAACAGGCGCAGATATCACGCTTGATCATGATGTTGAAATAATGAACCCTGATATTGTTATTGCAAATCTTTCAAGTTCTGGAAGTATTTCGATGAAACTCCTTGTTGAAAAAGGACGAGGATATCGTCCAGCCATTAGAGGCCCAGTTTTTGAAGAGGAAGCAGGACCAATTGGAAGGCTTCAGCTTGACGCATCATTCAGTCCAATTCACAGAGTATCGTACGATGTTGAGGCAACTCGAGTTGAACAAAGAACTGATCTCGATAAGCTAATTTTTGATATTGAGACAAATGGCACAATAGATCCTGAGGAAGCTATTAGGCATGCAGGGAGTATCCTCAAAGACCAGCTATCCGTGTTTGTTGATCTTGAGACTGAAGAAGAAGCTGTCGAGGATGAAGAGGATCAAATTGATCCGGCTCTACTTCGCCCTGTTGATGAGCTTGAATTGACTGTTCGTTCTGCAAACTGTCTAAAAGCTGAAGAAGTAATGTACATTGGTGATCTTGTTCAAAAAACTGAAGTTGAGTTATTAAGAACACCTAATCTTGGAAAAAAATCACTAACTGAAATTAAGGAGATATTGGAGAGTAATGGCCTATCACTTGGCATGAAGCTTGAAAATTGGCCTCCTTCAAACTTAGCCCAGTAAATTTTTGGGCAATTAACTTGAGAAAGTAATATGCGTCACAGAAAAATTGGTCGAAAATTAGGACGAACTAGTTCACATAGAAAAGCCATGTACAGAAACATGTCAGTCTCACTATTAATGAACGAAACTATCAAAACAACTGTTCCAAAAGCTAAAGAGCTCAGAAGAGTTGTTGAGCCAATCATAACTAGATCTAAAGAAGACAGTGTTGCCAATAGAAGAATCATTTTTAATCAACTCAGAGATAAGGTAGTGATTGGTAAATTATTCAATGAGATAGGACCTCGTTTTGAAAAAAGACCTGGAGGATATCTACGAATTCTAAAGTTAGGTCCAAGGGCAGGAGACGCAGCACCTATGGCATTGGTCCAGTTACTCGATATTCCTGAAAACAATCAAGAGAATCAAGAGACAGATAAGTCCGAATCAAATTGATCTCATTTTCCGTGAATCAGATATAGATTCAAAACTTTGGATTTATTTATCATCAAGATATAGATGTATTCATAATCATCTTAACTGGGTGATTTCTATGATTGATGAAAACATAATTATGATACATTTGATGAAAAAGCCGACTATAACTATGATGTAAATTAAATCATAATAAAAAACATCATGAAAAAAGAAATATATCTCACAGGAATCACAACTACGGGAACTCCTCATATTGGTAACTATGTGGGTGCAATTCGTCCTGGAATACAGGCCAGTATGGACAGAACGAAGGATAATTTTTATTTTTTAGCTGATCTTCATGCTCTAGCAAAGGCAGGAAATCCTGAAAGAATAGTTAAATCTACACTGGAAATATCAGCTGCTTGGCTAGCACTTGGCTTGGACATTAATAATGCATATTTTTACCGTCAATCTGATATTCATGAAATTCCTGAGTTAACTTGGATTCTTACAAGTATGACCGCAAAGGGTTTAATGAATAGAGCGCATTCTTATAAAGCACAGGTGCACAATAACATTGAATCAGGTGCTCAAGATAATGATAAGGGAATCAATATGGCGCTATATAGTTATCCGATACTTATGGCTGCTGATATTCTCATGTTTAAATCAACACATGTACCTGTTGGCAAAGATCAAAAACAACACATTGAAATGACGAGAGATATCGCGCAAAGATTCAATCATAAGTACGGAAATATCTTAGTTGTGCCAGAGGCTGTAATAAATGAGGATACAGCAACTTTATCTGGACTTGACGGAAGAAAAATGAGCAAAAGTTATGATAATGTAATTCCGTTGTTCACAGACGAAAAAAAACTCAAAAAATTAATAATGAAAATAAAAACTAATAGTCTGGAACCAGGTATCACAAAGGATACTGATGATTCTATTTTATATGATGTTTATCAAGCATTCTCGAGCCCCGAAGAAACTGAGAATGTTAAAAATCTCTATGCACAGGGTATAGCGTGGGGAGAGATGAAAAAAATATTATATGAATGTATAAATGATCAGCTGAAACCAGCGAGAGAAAGTTATCAAAGATTGATCGCAAATCCAAAAAAAATTGAAGATGAGCTCAAAAAAGGGGCAGAAAAAGCCAGAGAGATATCAGTACCCTATATGGAAGAAATAAGGAACGCGGTAGGCATTAGAAGATTGAATTAAAAATTATTTGTTTATGACCAAAATGAAAGCTAATCAAGAAAAAGACATTAGTTCAGTAGTTAATTTTAATAAATATCCTCTCAGCGATAGTAGTTTTATCAATTCTTGCAGGATGAACATCAACCGTCATGGTAGTGTAGTATTACCAGATTTCTTAACAGAAAGTGCAGTGAGTGCTCTTATTGATGAAAGTATCAAAAATCAGGAACATGCTTATTACTGCAGGCAAGAGCACAGTGTTTATATCATGCCACACGATGATGATCTTCCATCTGATCATCCCAGGAATCGTCTTGTGGTGTCCTCAAAAGGATGTATAACTGATGATCAGATACCTAATGATTCTTCTTTGAAATTACTCTATCATTCTGACATTTTTAAACGATTCGTTGCTAATGTTGTAGGCGAAAAGAATCTCTATGAATATGAGGATAAGCTTTCATCCGTAAATATTCATTTTGCATCAGAGGGTCAAGAGCTTGGTTGGCATTTTGATAATTCATCCTTTGCTGTCACCCTTCTAATACAACAGCCAGAATCTGGTGGAGAATTTCAATATATTAGAGATTTTCGTGATACCGATAAAGAGGATATGAATTATGATGGAGTGGATAAATTATTAAAAAATCAGATGAGCTATAACACATTAACTATGAATTCTGGGACGCTTGTATTATTTAGGGGGAAAAACTCAATCCATAGGGTAACACCGGTAGATGGCAAAAAAACAAGAATATTAGCAGTGCTGGCATATAACTCGGAGCCAAATATATCTTTATCTGAAACCTCTCGAATGACATTTTACGGAAGACTTGATTGAATAATAATATGGCCTTACTCAAGGGTAAAAAAGCTCTGGTAACAGGTGGATCAAGAGGTATAGGAAGGTCAATTTCACAGACCTTTGCTGAAAATGGAGCTCAAGTAGTTTTTACCTATTACAAAAAGAAAGATATAGCAATACAGACATTGAAAAAACTCAACGGAGAAGGTCATCAATGTATAGAGTTAGACCTCAGAAATGAAGAACACATAGAAAAAGCCGTTATAGATGCTATAACCATAATGGATGGACTGGATATTTTGGTGAATAATGCAGGTATTTTTATCGATCATCCAATCAATAAGACAAGCTTCGGAGACTGGAAAAATAGTTGGCAATCGACCCTTGATACCAATCTTATTGGACCGGCAAATGTATGCTTTTATTCCGCGAAACATTTCATAAAAGAAAAGAAGGGAAAAATAATAAATATTTCTTCGCGTGGTGCATATCGAGGCGAGCCAAACGCACCTGCTTATGGGGCCAGTAAGGCTGGGCTGAACTCATTAAGTCAATCATTGGCTGTGGCACTTGCTCCTTATAATATTTTTGTTGGTGCGGTAGCCCCAGGCTTCGTTGAGACAGATATGACAAAAGAAATTTTATCTAGTCCAGAAGGAAAATCAATAATAGATCAAAGCCCAATGAAGAGAGTTGGGAAGCCAGAAGAGATAGCAAATGCTGTTATGATGCTCTCAATGGATGGAATTGATTATGCATCTGGCGCAGTGATAGATTTGAATGGCGCCTCATATTTGAGGTAGCAGAGATATCTCAATAATTAGAGGGGAGTTTTATGAATGACCTAAAATGGGAAGAATTTGAACGTGTCGATCTCAGGGTTGGAACAATTATAAATGCAGAGATTTTTGAAGAAGCTATTAAGCCAGCCCTAAAGTTAGAAGTCGATTTTGGTGCGAGCGTTGGGGTAAAGAAATCCTCAGCCCAAATAACTGATCATTACGACCCATCAGACATAATTGGAAAACAGGTTTGTGCGGTCATAAACTTTCCTAAAAAACAAATTGGCCCATTCTTTTCAGAGTGCCTAGTTACAGGATTTACCCAAGATGATGACACAGTCATTCTTGCTGTTCCTGACAAAAAAGTTAAAAATGGATTAAAACTCGCTTAAATTTTTTTATAAAAAAAGGAAAAATCATGCATGTTGAAGTCAATCATCCCTGTATCCAACATAAACTTGCAGAATTAAGATCTGTTGCTCAACCAATTAGTAAGTTTCGTGAATTGATTTCTGAGATCACGCAGCTTCTCTCTTATAAAGCATTGGAAAACTTAGATCTAGTAGAGCTTGAGGTCCAAACACCAATTGCCAAGGCAACATGTAAAAAAATTCGAGGAGAGATTATCGTCATACCAATCCTAAGGGCTGGGTTGGGAATGCTTGATGGCGTCTTATCTATTATGCCTTCTTCTCGTGTGGGTTTTTTAGGGATGTTCAGGGATGAAGAAACTGCAACACCACAGAGTTACTACGAAAATATACCAGATTCACCAAACAATGGTTTGCATTTAATTATTGATCCAATGTTGGCAACAGGAGGATCAACCATAGCCGCCATCGATACATTAAAGAAGAAACAGATTAAAGATATAGTAGTGATGTGCATTGTTTCTTGTCCTGAAGGAATAGCGGCAGTAGAAAGCAAACATCCAGATGTTATGATTTACACAGCCTCCATCGACAGTCATTTAAATGAAAATAATTATATTGTACCTGGCTTAGGCGATGCTGGTGACAGGTTATTTGGAACGGACTAATTTTATTCAGGAATTTCTTTAATGTCTGCCTTAAGTAAAATTAAACACATTATTTTATTTGAAATAATTCTGATATTTTTTTCATCTGTCGTAATGTCAGAAACAGCTGAAAATACAAACGTCGCACTTAGGACTTCACAGGGTGATATTATTATTGAATTATATAGTGATAAGGCGCCAATTAGTGTTACCAATTTTCTTCGCCACCTTGATGAAGGTTTTTATGATGGAAGTTCATTTTACAGAACTGTGACAATAGAAAATGATAATGGATCTCCAAAAATAGAAGTCATTCAAGGCGGAATAGGTGACAGAATAAAACCATTTGCTGCGATAAAACATGAGTCGACAGATATCACTGGATTAAGTCATATAGATGGAACAATTTCAATGAGTAGGTACGAGGTTGACACTGCTACTTCAGATTTTTTCATATGTATTGGAGACCATGAAGGACTTGATTTCGGTGGTACAAGAAATAAGGATGGACTCGGATTTTCAGCTTTCGGTCGAGTTATCTCGGGTATGGATATTGTGAGAAAAATTAATTTGCTACCATCAGAAAAAAAAACGGAGAATATTTATGTTCAGGGGCAAATGCTAAATGACCCTGTTACGATTTATAAAGCCGAGAGATTATGACCATTTTCGCATCTATAGTAATGGTCTTAGATATTGACCTGTGTAGGAATGTTTGTTTTTTGCCAGATCTTCAGGCGTTCCGGTTCCAACAATTTTTCCGCCACCTTCACCACCCTCTGGACCTATATCAATAATCCAGTCTGCAGTTTTTATTACGTCAAGGTTATGCTCAATGACCACAATCGTATTACCTTTATCACGTAGTCTATGGAGCACATTAAGAAGAAGACTTATATCATGAAAGTGTAAACCGGTAGTCGGCTCATCTAGAATGTATATAGTATTTCCACTGTTTCTCTTCGATAGCTCCCTAGCAAGCTTTATTCTCTGCGCTTCTCCGCCCGAGAGTGTGGTAGCATTTTGACCGAGTTTGATGTACGAGAGGCCTACAGCCATGAGCGTCTCAATTTTACTGTATATGGCGGGTATATTTTTAAAAAAATCAGATGCATCTTCTACTGTCATATTTAATATTTCGCTTATATTTTTTCCTTTATACAGTATTTCTTGTGTTTCTCTGTTGTATCTTTTTCCATTGCATGTATCGCAGGAAACATAAATATCTGGTAAGAAGTGCATTGCTACTTTTATAACTCCATCACCTTGACAGTTTTCACATCTTCCACCTTTTACATTAAAGCTAAATCTCCCGGGTAGATAACCTCTTGACCTTGACTCTTTGGTTCCAGCGAAAAGCTCTCTTATTGGGGTGAACAAGCCAGTATAGGTTGCTGGATTTGACCTAGGCGTTCTTCCAATGGGACTCTGACTAATATTTATTATTCTTTCAATATGCTTAATTCCCTGTAAATCATCATAGGGAGCTGCATTTCGATTGGATTTATTTAAAATATTTGCTACAGCCTTATACAAAGTTTCATTGATTAGTGTTGATTTACCAGAGCCAGAGACACCGGTTACACAAGTCATTAGTCCGATTGGAATTGATACATCGATTGATTTCAGATTGTTTCCAGAGGCACCTTTTATTGTGATATTTTTGTCAGGATTAATCTCCTCTCTTTTTTTTGGTACAGCAATTTTTTTCTTTCCAGAGAGATAATCTCCAGTAATTGACTTCGGGTGATTTTTAATTTCACTGGGAGTTCCAGAAGCAACAATATAGCCTCCATGCACCCCTGCACCCGGTCCAATATCAACAACATGATCTGATGCCATAATTGCTTCTTGATCATGCTCAACAACTATAACCGTGTTACCCAGATCGCGCAGATAGGTTAATGTCTTCAATAGTTTTTGATTGTCTCTTTGATGAAGCCCGATCGATGGCTCATCAAGGACATATAATACGCCGACCAAACCAGATCCTATTTGACTGGCCAGTCTTATTCTTTGCGCTTCTCCGCCCGAGAGTGTATCCGCACTCCGATTAATGGTCAGATAATCCAGACCAACATCACTCAAGAAATTTAGCCTTGAACTAATTTCTTTTGTAATTTTTTTTGCTATTTCAGATCTCCATCCAGCAATTACAATATTTTTAAAGTATTCCTTTGCCTCCTCAACTGACATTGCACTGATCTCCGGAAGAGATATATCATTAATTAATACATTTCTTGCTGAGATATTTAATCTAGTGCCATCGCAATTTGGACATGTTTGTGTGTTTAAATATTTGCCCAATTCATCTCTGACTGAATTTGAATCAGTCTCGTGATATCTTCTATCTAGATTTGGAATTATTCCCTCAAAGGTGTGTGTTTTTTTTTATGCTCATTTTTTCTTCCTCTGAAGCTTGCATAAGAGAACCTTATCTTCTCGTTTCCACTTCCAAATAGAAGAATTTCTTTAATTTTTTTGCTCAGATCTTTGTATGGTTTCTCAACGTCAAATTTATAATGATTTGCGAGACTTTTGATCATGCTGAAATAGTAACCAGTGTTACGATCTCTTCCTCTGATTGCACCTCCTGCTAACGATAAGTTTTCATTCACCACGACTTTATCAGGATCAAAGAATTGTTTTACACCCAAGCCATCGCAATCTTGGCAGGCGCCCACAGGATTATTAAATGAGAATAATCTCGGTTCAAGCTCAGTGAGACTGTAACCACATATATTGCATGCAAATTTATCTGAGAAAACGATATCCTCAGTAATATCGGGACAATCTACTGAAACATGAGCCACACCATCGGAGAGTTTCAGAGCCGTCTCAAATGATTCCGCTAGCCTTTGTTTCATATCTTTTTTTTTACTCTGAATCTATCAACAATGATCTCTATCGTGTGTTTCTTATTGCGCTCAAGTGAGGGAGGGTCACTCAATTCAATTATTTCGCCATTAATTCTCGCGCGAATAAAACCTTGGGTTAAATAATTCCTCATCAATTGTAAATGTTCCCCCCTTTCTATCTTTGATAACGGGAGCGAGCATCATCATTGCAGTTCCCTCACTGAATGTCAGTGTTTTATCAACCATTTCGCTTATGGACTGTGCTTCAAGTTTTGTCTTATGAAGAGGGCAGTATGGAATACCAGTTCTCGCGAATAATAATCTTAAATAATCATACATTTCAGTAACTGTACCCACAGTAGATCTAGGATTATGTGATGTTGATTTCTGCTCTATTGAAATTGCTGGTGATAGACCATTGATGTAATCTACATCAGGTTTCTCCATTACAGATAAGAATTGTCTTGCGTATGTGGATAACGATTCAACATAACGTCTTCTGCCCTCTGCATATATGGTGTCAAAAGCGAGTGATGACTTTCCTGAACCAGAAAGCCCAGTAAAAACAATCAATTTTCCTCTTGGGAGACTGATTTCAACATTCTTTAAGTTATGCGTTCTTGCACCACGTATGTCTATCGCTTTCATAATTTTTAGTATCAAATATAATGGCCAACCTGCTAATATACATCTTCAGAGTGATACAGATCAAAGACACAAAAAAAAATAAAATTAAAGAATCTCAAGAAGAATATTTTTTGATTTAAAGGTAATTGGAATAATTGAAATATTCTTAACTTTTTCAATATCTTACAAATACAAACAGTCTTTCTAATGGAAATGAATCAAGACAATAGCACCTACATGCAACCACGTGAAATACAACAAGTATTGTTAATCGCGCTTATTGCGATGTTGAGAATGTTTGGATTATTTTCTTTACTCCCAGTAATTTCAATATATGCCAGTAATTTGGATGGTGCCACGCCAATATTGATTGGATTATCAGTAGGTGCATACGGTCTAACTCAGGCTTTACTTCAGGTTCCGTTTGGTTTTTTTTTCTGACAAGATTGGTAGGAAACCAGTAATATTTTTTGGGTTAGTAATTTTTATTTTTGGTTCTCTAATCTCTTTTTACAGCGAGACTATAATTGGCTTGATATCTGGTAGACTTTTGCAGGGTGCTGGCGCAATATCAGCCACATTGAGTGCATTGTTGAGTGACGTCACAAGAGATAGCGTCAGAACAAAATCCATGGCAATTTTCGGCGTTGGGATAGGTGCTTCTTTTCTGCTGTCTCTGGCGTTAGGGCCAATTATTTCATCACATTTTGGCGTCAAATCTCTCTTTATTATTGCCGTTTTTATGTCAACTTTATCCATTTTTATTTTGGTAGCTATGCCTAATGCTAAACGTCTCAATTATCATGCTCCTCTTGATATGCGTGAGCTAGTAAAAAGACCTATTTTATTGTGTAACATTAATATATTTTTCCTGCATCTTGTGTTGACAGTAATTTTTGTTATTTTCCCGTTCATGATGATGAGTGAGTTTAATGTATCGACTGAAAATCAGTGGAAATTTTACATTTCATCTCTCATCGTATCATTGTTATTTTCGGGGCCATTGATAATGAGTGATGACAGGAAAAAGAAAAAAATGAGCCTAATTTATCCAATAGCACTTCTCTTGTTCAGTCAGATTGTTTTAATTATGGGAGAAGGCTCATCTTTGCTTCTTTTTTTCAAGTTTATTGGTTTTTTTTATTTCATTTAACTATTTGGAAGCAACATTACCATCTAGGATTTCAATATTTTCAAAAAAAGAAATCAAGGGTGCCACATTAGGAGTATTCTCTAGTTGCCAATTTTTAGGTGCATTTTTTGGGGGATTAATTGGTGGAATTCTTATTGGATTATCTGAGCCTTTACAAGCACATTTCTTGTTAACGATTATTATATTTGTCTGGTTTTTCATTATGTTTGCATTCCGTAAAGATCTGTGAAAGTAAAAAACTGAAATAAAAACTTACAAAGTAAATAATTTGTGACGAATTTTTATGAAATATCTAGTATTATTATTTATTTATATATTTGGGTATAGATATGGCAAGAGGAGTAAACAAAGTAATTCTAGTGGGAACATTGGGGCAAGATCCTGATACTCGCTACACACCGAGTAATGCAGCAGTGGCTAATTTAAGTATTGCTACGAATGAAACTTGGAAAGATAAACAAACAGGCGAACAAAAAGAAAAGACTGAATGGCACAGGGTGGTCATGTTCAATAGGCTTGCAGAAATTGCGACTGAATACTTAAGGAAAGGTTCTCAGGTCTACATTGAAGGTAAGATCCAAACACGAAAGTGGGAAGACAAGGAAGGTAATGACCGATATACAACTGAAGTTGTAGCAAATGAGATGCAAATGTTAGGCGGTCGATCAGTTGGCAATACTGAATCCAGTAATAATGATAATCAGATTGCACCAAAATCAGATAACGCAGATTCAAATGATGATTTTGATGATGACATTCCTTTTTAATTAATAGTGTATCTCGTCATAAATAAGGCAAAGATCAGGACTCACTGCTAATTTCTTAAATTGATCTAAAATCATGACCAACAAGTTATTTATTAAAACCATGGGTTGTCAGATGAATGTTTATGATTCTGACAAGATGGCTGACATTCTTAGGGAGTCTCATGGTTTCGAATTAACATCGAACGAAAAAGAAGCCGACTTACTGTTAGTCAATACCTGTTCAATAAGAGAAAAAGCTCAGGAAAAAGTTTTTTCTCAATTAGGAAGATGGAAGAGTCTCAAAAAAGAAAATCCAAGCCTAGCAATAGGTGTTGGTGGGTGCGTTGCCAGTCAAGAAGGAGAAAAAATTTTGGATCGTGCACCATATGTAGATATGGTATTTGGCCCGCAAACGCTTCATCGTCTGCCAAAAATGTACAATGATGCAGTTCAATCAGATAGGTCATCAATTGACATATCATTTCCAAAAATTGAGAAATTTAGCAAGTTTCCAAAAGCTCGAGATGTAAAAGCCTCTGCGTTCGTCTCTATCATGGAGGGGTGCAGTAAAATTTGTAGTTTTTGTGTTGTCCCAACAACAAGAGGCTATGAGGTTAGCAGGCCACCTGAGCAAATCATTGATGAAATTAAAGATCTCGCCTCAAAAGGTGTACGAGAGATCAATTTATTGGGGCAAAATGTCAATGCCTATCTAGCAAAAAATAAAAAGAATATAAAAGTTAAATTAGCAGATCTACTGAAATTGGTTTGCGACATTGATGGTATTGATAGGATTAGATACACGACATCTCATCCTCTTCAATTTACTGATGATCTGATAGCTGCTTATGAAGATAAGAAATTAGCGAATTATCTTCACCTTCCCGTTCAAAGTGGATCCAATAGAATTCTCAAATTAATGAGAAGAAAGTATAAAGTTGATAGATATCTTGATCGGATAGAAAAATTGAGATTAATTAGACCTGATATAAGTATATCGTCAGATTTTATAGTGGGTTTTCCTGGAGAAACCCAAGAAGATTTTGACGCAACTTTGAATTTAGTAGACAAAGTAGGGTTTGATCAATCATTTAGCTTCATTTATAGTCCACGACCAAATACAAAAGCCTCAGAAATGATTGATGATGTTGATCACGAAACAAAACTAAAAAGATTGCAACAGCTTCAATCTAAGATCACAGAGAATGCAAAAATAATTAGTGAAGAAATGGTTGGATCTACACAAACAGTTCTTGTAGAAAAAAAATCAAAAAAAGATGAGAATCAACTGTCAGGAAGGACCGAAAATAATCGTTGGGTGAATTTTGATGGTCCTGGATCTTTAATTGGAGAATTTGCAGATATCGATATAACAGAAGCACTGGCTAACTCTTTACGTGGACGTATGTCTAGATTAATTTAAAGCCAAGCAACTACTTTATTATGCAAGATATCAACAATTCCTCACTTGAGATTGAGCTATATCCTTTCGATAACAATAGATTTTCTAGCTTGTGTGGAAAATTAGATGAAAATATAAAGCGAATAGAGAAATATTTTCGAGTGGATATCTATTCTAGAGAGAATCTTCTCAAAATAAAGGGTGAACAGAGAGCTGTAAAAAGTGTTGGTATAATCCTAAAAGAACTTTATGAGATAACAGAAAATGAAGATATTAATCTAGAAACATTACATATTCTTCTAAGAGAGCATGACATAGAAAAAAATAAAGAAAAATCTGATACCAATAATAAAGAAATTGAACTCAAAAATGAGTATCAAATCCAAACAGCACAGAAAGTTATTCGTGCAAGAGGAGAAAATCAGAGTGCTTATCTTTCTAATATAAAAGAGAATGATCTCACCTTTGGGGTGGGTCCCGCTGGCACAGGAAAGACTTATCTGGCAGTTGCAAGTGCTATAGAAGCACTTGAGAATGATGACGTCAGAAGAATTGTCCTTGTCAGGCCAGCTGTCGAAGCGGGTGAGAGGCTTGGATTTCTTCCTGGGGATATGTCTCAAAAAGTTGATCCATATCTAAGACCAATGTATGACGCACTCTATGATATGTTAGGTGCCAATCAAGTATCAAAACTTATTGAACAGCATCTCATCGAGGTTGCTCCTTTAGCCTTTATGAGAGGTCGATCTCTTAACGAGTCATTTTTGATTCTCGATGAGGCGCAAAATACAACAATTGAACAAATGAAAATGTTTCTAACAAGAATAGGATTTGGTTCAAAAGCTGTTGTTACAGGTGATATTACTCAGATTGACCTTCCTAAAGGACAACAATCTGGTTTAAAACACTGTATCGATGTTTTGAAAAATATCGACCATATTTCTTTCACTTATTTTTCTGCTCAAGATGTTGTAAGGCACCATCTAGTGAAACTTATCATTGAAGCTTATGACTCAAATTAATCAATCTTAGAATCATTATGACAGAAAACTCAAACCTCAAAATAGATATAATCAACGAAATAAGCGAAGAATTTGTGCCTTCAAAAAAAAATATAAAGGAGTGGTTAAGAAGGTCCATGGAATTCATCAATGATGATATTGATATAAGAAGAAAGTCATATGAAGTGAGTTATAAAATAATTAGTTTAGATTGCATGCAAGATCTAAATAATAAATTTCGTAAAAAAAATACTGCTACAAATGTATTGTCATTCCCCTCAGGTTACGAGGAAATGATGCACCTAGAGGAAATAAATCGACACCATCTAGGCGATGTTATTGTTTGTGCAGAATTTGTTGGATCCGAGGCTAAAAGTTTAAATAGAGAGCAAATGTTTCATTGGTGCCATATCTGCGTCCATGGTTTTCTCCATTTGTTTGGCTATGATCATATAATTGAAAAACACGCAGAAAAAATGCAATTAATGGAAACACAGATTTGTAAAAGTTTAGATTTTGCTGATCCCTACAAATAAAATTCTATAGATAATGATTGATATTTTTATAACAAGGTTCAATACTAAAGAGAGGAAATGAAAGAAACCAAACAAACCTCAAAAAACTCTGGAATCATGGCGCTATTTCGCCGAGTTCTTAGGGCAATCAATCGAGAACCATACAGTCGAGAAGAAATACAAGATTTATTTCAAGAAAATAATGGAGTGATTGATCCAGACGAGAGAGAGATGCTCACTGGTGTATTCGATGTTGCTGAAATGAAAGTTCGCGATGTTATGATCCCGAGATCTCAAATGATTGTCGTTAATGAGGATGACTCGTTAGAAGAAATATTAAGCACAATTGTGAAAT
>CABYDR010000034.1 GCA_902517795.1 uncultured Woeseiaceae bacterium
CTGGTGCAGGAAGGGGGCTTGGCAGAGCTCATGTTATTGCTATGGCATCAAAGGGTGCAAAGGTGGTAGTTAATGATTTTAGTGGAAGTCAGGAAATATCAGAAAATGCTAATTCAGTTGTAGAAGAAATCATCTCTGCTGGAGGTGAAGCCATTGCCAATGGTGCGAATGTCGCAAATTTTGATCAAGTTCAATCTATGGTCAATGAAACCATAGATAAATGGGGTCGTGTAGATATTTTGGTCAATAATGCCGGTATTCTCAGGGACAAAACCTTTTTAAAAATGTCGGTTGAGGATATGCGTGAAGTGATAGATGTTCATCTCATGGGCTCGTTAAATTGTTCAAAGGCAGTGTGGGAGACGATGCGTGAACAAAGCTATGGAAGAATCGTTCTCACTTCATCAAGCTCAGGGCTGTACGGTAATTTTGGACAGACTAATTATGGTGCCGCCAAGATGGCAATGGTAGGCATCATGAATACCCTCCATCTCGAAGGTATGAAGTACAATATCAAAGTGAATTGCCTTGCTCCGACGGCTGGAACAGCAATGACAGACGGGTTATTTCCAGAACCTGTTTTTAAATTAATGCCTCCAGAATCGGTAAGTCCGGGGGTGGTATTTTTGTGCTCCAAGGACGCACCAAGCAGAAAAGTTTTGGCGGCAGGCGGAGGCAGTTTTGCTATTTTCAAAGGTTTTGAAACTGAAGGAGTAAGCTTATTAACCGATGAGCTATCCGCTGAGAGTGTTGCAAAGTATTGGGATAAAATTGACGGTGAAAACAATATGCAAGAACCTCAAAGTGGTTCAGCGCAATCTCAAAAATTTGCAATGCAAGCTGCAGAGAAATTAGGATTGGATTTAAGTTAGTATTAATTTTTTATAATTACAAAAAAGAGGACCAGATCATGCGTGAAGCGGCAATTGTATCAACTGCCAGAACTCCAATTGGACGAGCTTACAGAGGAGTATTTAATAATACTGATGCACCAACTATGGGAGGGCACGTAATAAGTCATGCTGTCTCTCGTTCTGGTCTTGATCCAAATCAGGTTGAAGACGTGATCATGGGCTGTGCCATGGGACAAGGAACACAAAGCCCGAACATTGCAAGATTGTGCGCGCTATCCGGAGATCTTCCGGTCACAACAGCTGGCATGACTTTAGACAGACAATGTTCATCGGGAATGATGGCGATTGCTACTGCTTCAAAATCTATTATGGCGGGTGAGCATGATGTCATGGTGGCAGGTGGAATTGAATCGATCAGTTTGGTGCAAAATGAACACGCAAATACATACAGAACAGTTGATAAGAATCTTGTCTCAAAGCATGAGCACATTTATATGTTGATGCTGGATACCGCAGAGGTTGTTGCTAATCGTTATGGGGTCTCCAGAGAAGATCAGGACCATTATGCACTTCAAAGTCAGCAAAGAACCGCAAAAGCTCAAGAAGCGATGAAATATCAGGATGAGATTGTGCCGCTCGAATCCAGTATGGGTATTATGGACAAGGAACTGTTACATAGTCCAAGTGTTAAAATCAGAGAGGCAGCTGAAAACTCAGATCAAGGTTTTATAGATAATGTTATTGAATTGTTTGACTTAAAGAAAAAGTGATTTTAATGAAAAAATCGATTATTAATAAACTTGATTCAACCTCAGAAAGATTAGAAGAAATCTCCGCTCTTCTATCTGATCCTGAAATAATTTCAAATCAAGAAAGATTTAGAAATCTTTCGCAAGAATTCTCTCAAATTGAACCAATCGTCAAGCTTTTTCATAAATATAAAGATCTCATGGATGATAAGGAAGCTGCCAAAGATATGTTAAATGATAAAGATACTTCCATCAGAAAAATGGGAGAAGACGAACTAATAAATATCCAAAAAAAAGAAGAAGAAATACAAAATCTCATAAAAAAATCCCTAATTCCCATTGATCCAAAAGACTCGAGTAATATTTTTCTAGAGATCAGAGCAGGAACAGGAGGAGATGAAGCTGCAATTTTTTCTGGGGACCTATTTCGCATGTACTCAAAATATGCTGAGTCAAACAAATGGAAGATTGAGGTTATGAACATGAGAGAGGGAGACCATGGTGGTTATAAGGAAATTATTTGCAAAATATCAGGTGAAAATATATTTTCTCGTCTCAAATTTGAATCTGGTGCACATAGAGTTCAGAGAATACCTCAGACCGAATCTCAGGGTAGAGTTCACACTTCAGCCTGCACAGTAGCAATTCTCCCTGAAGTTAAGGAAGTGGAAGGACTGGAAATCAATAACAATGATCTCAGAATTGATACATATAGAGCCTCTGGTGCAGGTGGTCAACATGTGAATAAAACGGATTCGGCTATACGTCTTACCCATCTTCCAACAGGCTTGGTTGTAGAGTGTCAAGATGAGAGATCACAACATAAAAATCGTGCACGAGCTATGTCACTTTTGCAGGCCAAGCTTCTAGATCAAGAGCTAGCAAAACAAATTGATGAACAAGCTCTTGAAAGAAAACTTCAAGTTGGATCAGGTGATAGATCGGAAAGAATAAGAACGTATAACTTTCCTCAAGGCAGGGTTACTGACCACAGGATCAATCTCACACTCTATAAACTGGAGGAGATCGCTGAAGGTCAGCTTGATCAAGTCATACAGCCGCTGATTGATGAGTATCAGGCTGATCAACTAGCGAGAATAGGTGATTAACTGCTTAATTTTTTCCTCAAGTAATTCAAAACATCTGAACGAGTAATTAAGCCCAAGAAGATCTCATCGTCCATGACAGCGGCATAAGGCTGAACATGCAAAAGAGCCACTAGATTATCTATTGAGGTCTCTTTATCCAGTTTTATATATGCCGTTTCCATAGCATCACTCACTGAACGATTCATCATTTCAGGTTTGCCGAAAACAAAGCGAATGATTGTATCTTCCGTCAGTATTCCAACTAACTTATCATTATCAATTACCGGTAATTGAGAAAATCCTGCATTTCTTAATCTATTATGAGCTGTTGTTAGAACATCGTTCGGTCCAACTACCACAGTTGCTCTTTCATTATGCAACCTTCCAATTAAATCCCTGAGATCCCCGTGTGCTTCCCTCTCTATGAAGCCCTGATCTTCTAACCAAAAATCATTGAAACACTTGGACTATGTAACAGTTTCTTGATCATTAAGGATGCATTTTTTTCAATGATAGTTTCAATATCATCGCCTTTCTTTATCTGTTTTATGCTTTGTTCAAGCACTTCATTTTTGATAGATTCTCCATATTCTCTTAATTCAGTAATCGTGGGCTCGACTTCTTCCGCTTTTTTGGTATTCGAATATTTTATCGTTTCTTTTATTATAATTTCATCTGCTTCGACCGCAGCAAGATTTCGTTTATTTTGTCCTTCCAAAACAACTTTTTGGAGATCATCAATTGTATAGAGATAAATGTCTTCTATCTCTTGAATTTCTGGATCTAAGTCTCTTGGAACAGCCATATCTACCGCAAAAATTGGTTTACGCTTCCTATTTTTTATCGCTTTCTGGATCTGAAATTTTTTTAGGATATAGTGATTACTTGCTGTTGAGCTAAGGATTAAATCTGTAATTTCAATTACGCCATCAAGACTATCCAGATCTAGAGCATAGCCACCGTATCTCTTTGCCAGTTCTTGAGCTTTATTTATATTTCTATTTGCGATAAAAAGTTTATTAATTTTCTTGTTCACTAAGTGTTTTGCTACCAATTCTATTGACTCACCAGCACCAATAAGAAGAGCAGAATGATTATCTAATCGTGAAAAGAATTGGTTAGCTAAAATAACAGCGGCATAAGATACAGAAACAGGGCTGTTGCTGATGTTTGTGTTTGTACGTATTTTTTTTGCGAGACGAAAAATATGATCAAATAACTTTGAAAAATCTTTCGTTATAGCGCCCAATTCAATAGAGGATTTATATGCATTTTTTAATTGCCCTAGTATTTGCGGTTCGCCCAAAATCATAGAATCTAAACCACATGCTACCCGACTTAAATGAATAATTGCTTTTTCGCCCTTCAATGAAAAGAGGAGGTCCTCCGTGTTTTTGTTGATATTCTTATTTTTTATAAGCCATGTTTTTGTATATTCCTCTCCTTCTTCATTAGCATGTAGATAAAGTTCAGTTCTATTGCATGTTGAAAGTATGACAGCCTCTTTTATTTCATTGCTTGCTATTAAATCTTTCAGGCAGGATTGAATCTCTTCACGAGAAAAAGCTAACTTTTCTCTATAATCTAGCGAAGCATTATGATGATTGAGGCCAATTATTCTGAGTGTCATTATTTTTATTCAAATAGTGGTTTTTAACGTATGATAAATCAACTGAGTTCTATCTGCTTGGATAGTATTCGTAAAAATTGAATCAGCTTATCAGTCATAATCATATGTTAATTAGAAAAAAATACCGTATTTCAATTACTTATCTCTCACTGGCTTGCCTATCAATCTTTTTCCTATTACCTCAAATAACTGAATCAACTGAATTAAATAAAACTACAAAAGCGCACCTTAAATTAGCTGAAATAGCACTAGAAAACTCCAATTTTGACGAAGTTATAAAAAGATACAAAGACGCTGTGAATTCTTCTAGTAATATTGAAATATTGAAGGAAGCTGCTTGGCTGTCAAAAAATTATGGATTTTTAGATCAATCACTGCAATTTGCAGAAATTTGGGTTGATAGAGAACCAGACAATGACACGGCATTATTATTCCTTACTAACAGGCAATTGGAATCAGGCTTAATTCTAGCGGCAAAAAAAAATTTAAAAGAAATAATTATCAAAACTGAAGAAAATCCAGAAGAGGTTCTTTTTTCCATATACTCATATCTATCTGACGAGAAGCCAGGAAATTTAGAAAAACTCATATACTCATTTACCAGGATATATCCAAAGTCAGCATACATAAGATATATATATGCCGCTTCTTTGCTTGAGAATAAAAATGTTAAAGAGGCACTTATTCAATCAGAATTAGCCATCCAATTAGAACCAAGCTGGGAGAAATCCAGTCTACTCTACGCAAGAGCACTCCTTCTCGCAGATATGACTGATGAAGCAATTAATTTCCTTGCTCACATAATAGGAGATCAGTTTAATCCAAGTAAAGAATCCAGACTGGAGTTGGCATTGGCATATATGTCATCTGATCGGCTAGAAGATGCGCTAGGTCAAGTGAGTCAAATCCTTTTAGAAAGAAGTGCGGAATTTGATGCAATCAGGCTTATGGCAATTATTAATTTTCGATTAGGTGATCTTAATTCAGCAAGACAGGATTTTAATGAATTACTTGCGCAGAATGTTTTTCAAATGGATGCTGTTTTTTATTTAGCCAGAATTAATGAACAAGAATCTAATATAGCGGAGGCTATTAAGTTATATTCACAAGTGACGTCTGGTGTAAATGCAATCTATTCCCAAAATAAAGTGGCTCAACTTTTACTCTCTATGAATAAGGTTGATGAGGCCAAGAATCATCTTAAAAATTATGGAAAAACTCATCCTAAGTATATGAAGCGCTCAATGATGCTTGAAATGAGTTTACATCAACAATTAGGAGAATATGAGTCAGTATTGACTCTATCAGAAAAGCTGCTCTCCTATAATCCTCATGATAAGTCAGTTGCATCAATTAGAGCTAATATCTTATTGGAACTAGATCAAGTATCTGAAGCCATAAATGCATACGCACTGCTTGCTAAAAACTCACCCAGAGATCCGTTGATCTTGAATGCATATGGATATGTTCTCACCAATCATTCTAATGACTTCAAGAAAGCTGAGAAATTAATAAAAAAAGCGATCAAATTAGATCCAGAAAATCCTGCAATAATTGACAGTTATGGCTGGGTATTATTTAGATTAGGTAAATATGATTCAGCATTGAAAGAATTAGTAAAAGCCTATGACTTATATAAAGATCCTGAAATAGCAGCACACATAATTGAGGTTTTATTGGTTTTAGATCGAAAAGAAGAGGCAAAGATCCGTTTGAGCGAGGCTCAAAATTTATTTATTAACAACAAGTATCTTGAGGATGTCAGCGAGAGCTTTCTTGAGTGACTCTATGAAAATATCCCCTAAATTAAAAATTTTCTTAATTATGATGGTGTATCTGCTAACAGGTTGTGTATCCAGTAATCAAAGCTTGTTTTTAAAGAACAATAAAGACACTCTTTATCCATTATTTGATGAGTGGAATGCGAGTGGACGTTTTATTGTTACTCATGAAAAGGAATCAATAAACGCAAAATTTATATGGAAACAGGAAACAGAGGAATTTGAACTCCGTATTCTAAATTCATTGGGCATGAGATCGATTGTATTTCGAGGAAATAATCAGGGTATAAACTCTATAGATGGAGCTGCCTCTGATGACATAATCGCTCATGAAGATCTCTTAGAGTTGATACCTTTGGGTGAGATGCGCTACTGGCTTACTGGGAATCCTAATCCAATGATTAAATTTTCACCCTATTCTAAAGACTCCGAAAATATTTCGTTTATACAGTCAGGGTGGAATGTAAAAATTCTTGAAAATAGAGAAATTGATTCAATCTATTTTCCAGAAAAAATTAATATCAGTAATTCTAAATCTTCAATTACTATCCTGATATATGACTGGAAAATCTGATTAAATTTATTAATTCACAAACCAGATTTGACACATTCAAAAACGAACTTCACAATTAACAGATTATTTTTTAAATATAAGAGTCTGATGGGGTGTAGCCAAGTGGTAAGGCAACGGGTTTTGATCCCGTCATTCGCAGGTTCGATCCCTGCCACCCCAGCCATAATATGGGCTGTACAAGAGAGTTGTTTGTTAATAAGCTGAGACATTAAGCATGATTATGAGGAACTAAACTTTGGATTCTGCATCAATAGCAATTATCTCAGGAAATGCACACCCAAAATTAGCGCAAGATATCGCAAAATATTTGCATTTACCACTCACTAAAGCTCAGGTAGGACGCTTTAGTGATGGAGAATTTAATGTTGAAATACTTGAAAATATTCGCGGTAAAGACGCATATATAGTCCAGTCCACCTGTCCACCAGCCGCTGAAAATCTAATGGAGCTACTTGTAATGACCGATGCATGTAGGAGGGCGTCTGCCAATCAAATTACAGCCGTAGTTCCTTATTTTGGTTTTGCTAGACAGGATAGAAGGCCAAGGTCATCAAGAGTTCCTATCACAGCAAAACTGGTTGCTAGGTTATTTGCATCTGCTGGAATTGATAGAGTGTTAACCGTTGATCTTCACGCTGAACAGATTCAGGGATTCTTTGATATTCCTGTTGACAATGTTTATGCATCTCCAATCCTTCTTGGTGATGCATGGAAGAAAAAACACAAAAAAATGGTAGTTGTTTCTCCAGATGTAGGGGGAGTTGTTAGAGGAAGGGCGCTAGCAAAGAGATTGGATAATGCTGATCTAGTAATTATTGATAAGAGACGATCAAAGGCGAATAAATCTGAAGTAATGAATATCATTGGTGATGTAGAAGGAAAGAATTGCATCATGATAGATGATATGGTCGATACAGCAGGAACATTATGTCAAGCAGCAGATAAGTTAAAGGAGAGTGGCGCCGAAACTGTACATGCATATATCACTCATCCAGTATTATCAGGGCCAGCTATTGATAGGATTTCAAAATCAGAAATCGATGAAATTGTTGTCACAGATACAATACCCCTCAGTGTTGAGGCGCAAAATTGCAGTAAAATAAGACAATTATCAACCTCTGAACTCTTAGCTGAGACCATCAGGAGAATCAGTGAAGAGGAATCAGTAAGCTCTCTTTATCTTGAATAATCTAAAAAAAAATAGATTTAAAATAAAAATACTATTTCCTAAGAGCCTCCTTTAAGCTATCATGCCCAACTCAATGCAGTTTGGTCGCGATCTGCTTTGATAAATTTACAGTATAATCAATTATTTATGGAGATTAACAATGAGCGAAGAGTTTAATCTTATAGCAGAAATGCGAGACGATCAGGGTAAGGGTGCGAGCCGCCGCCTTCGTCGACAGGGCAAAGTGCCAGCTATTATATACGGAGCTGGTCGTGAGCCAAGATCACTGATGTTTGATCATAACAAGGTGTTGCAACAGCTTGAAGATCCATCTTTTTATTCCAGTATTCTTAATATCAAGGTAGGAGACAAGAGTCGTGCTGCGATTGTGAAGGATATTCAAAGACATCCAGCAAAACAACGAATACTTCACATTGATCTTCAGAGAATTGTTGAGGATGAAAAAATTAAGATGCAAATTCCAATACATTACCTTGGCGAAGAGGAAGCTGTCGGTGTCAAATTGGGCGGTGGAAGTGTTTCCAAACTAATGACGGAACTTGAGATATCTTGTTTACCGAAGGATTTGCCTGAGTTTCTTGAAGTAGACATATCGGAGCTTGAGCTTGATCAGATGTTGAATGTTTCTGATATAAAGCTGCCTGAAGGCACAGAAATTTCCGATCTTATGATTGAGCAAAACCCTGCAATAGTTTCAATACACGAAATTAAAGAAATTATTGAAGAGGAAGTTGAAGACGAAGACACCGAGGGTGATACTGAAGCTGAAGGTGATGGCGCATCAGATTCAACCGAACAAGACCAAAAAGAAGAACAAGGTAAATCTGATGGGGATAGTGGCGAAGAAACTCCTAAGGATGACTAGCAACAACATTATTGCTGGCTCTGTCTAAGACGTTTTTTGCATGAATTCAAATCTCTCAGTAATCGCAGGCCTGGGTAACCCGGAAAAAAAACACTCAAAAACATTGCATAATGCGGGTTTTTGGTTTGTTGATGAAATTGCTTCCCAGAACAATATTGAATTTTCAAAAGATTCAAAATTTAATCTTGAAATATGTCAGATTAACTTATTGGGAAATGATATTTGGTTAATCAAGCCTCAGAGTTACATGAACAATAGTGGCGGACCAATATCTGCTTTTCTTAATTACTACAGAATACCGACCTTTAAGATGTTAGTAGCGCATGATGAAATAGATTTGTCACCAGATTCTATTAAACTAAAAATTGGCGGCGGCCATGCTGGCCATAATGGCTTGAGAGACATAATAAGACATTGCGATAATAATTTTATGCGTGTTCGTTTCGGAGTTGGTCATCCAGGCAATAAAACAGAAGTTACAAATTATGTTTTAAAAAATGCATCAAAATCACTCCGCGATGCGGTAGATCAAAATATTGAAAATGCTATCTCTATCCTTCCCGCGCTGATATCGGAAGGAATCCAGGAAGCAATGAAAAAACTTCATACAGCCTCTGTGAATTCAGACGAGGATGACAATAAATGTCAATAAAATGTGGAATTGTTGGGTTACCAAATGTTGGTAAATCTACACTATTTAATGCTCTTACTGCTTCAGAAATACCGGCTGAAAACTATCCTTTTTGTACTATTGAACCTAATGTAGGTATCGTTCAGGTTCCAGATGAACGCTTGGACGCAATTGCCAATATTGTAAAACCCAAAAAGATTATTCCTACAACAATGGAATTTGTTGATATAGCAGGACTTGTCAGCGGTGCCTCAAAGGGAGAAGGTTTGGGTAACCAATTTTTGGGAAACATTAGAGAAACTAACGCTATTGCACATGTTGTGAGATGTTTCGAAGACGATGATGTGACCCATGTTTCTGGAGGAATAGATCCAATTGATGATGTAACTGTAATCAATACAGAGTTGGCTTTATCTGATATGGAGATGGTTGAAAAACAACTTCACAGGGCTATAAAAAATGCCCGCACAAATGAAAAAATGGCACTGCTTAAGGTCGACACGTTAAAAAAAATATATTCTCATCTCGATGATGGCTATCCATTGAGATCAATTAACTTAGATGATGTTGAAAAAAGCACAATTAAAGAATTGCAATTTTTAACCACTAAACCCGTCATGTATATAGCCAATACTAACGAAGACGGAGTTTCGGGGAACAAGCACACTGAAAGATTGAGGCAATATGCCCGGAATGAAAGGTCACAAGTGGTGACGATTTGTGCTTCTATTGAGTCTGAAATTGCATTATTAGATGGTAATGATAAACATGAGTTTTTAATGGATATCGGCCAAACTGAACCGGGTCTCAATAGAGTCATTAGAGGCGGTTATGATTTATTGGGACTGCAAACATTTTTTACGGCAGGTCCCAATGAAGTCAGAGCATGGAACACGAAGATTAATGCAACCGCACCAAAAGCTGCAGCTGAAATACATACTGATTTTGAGAGGGGTTTTATTCGTGCTGAAGTGATTTCATATCAAGATTTTATATCAAAAGAAGGTGAACAGGGTGCAAAAGAAGCCGGTTTATTGAGGTTAGAAGGAAAGGAGTATATTGTTAAAGAAGGCGATATTATGCATTTTAGATTTAATGTTTAGTATTGGATTTATAAGACTTTCTTGACACCGCAATTGCTTCAACGGACAATTCCTCTTCTTCTATTGTAAATAATGGTGATGTAGCTCAGGTGGTTAGAGCGATGCACTCATAACGCATAGGTCGGTGGTTCAAGTCCACCCATCACCACCATCTTCTTTCTTTATAATAGATCTCTAATCTTATATAGCATCAAACCTAATGCCAGTATTGGTTTTTGAAAGAAATGAGTTCCTGGAATAGCAATCGGTTTGATCTTGTTAAATAGATCAAATCGTTCCATTGAGCCAGAAATAACTTCAGCCATAATTTTACCGGCCAGGTGCGTCGTATTGACTCCATGACCTGAATAACCTTGACTGTAATATATATTTGAATCCAATCTCCCTAGTTGCGGAACATGGTTGATTGTTACTGCTATTTTTCCAGTCCATCCATAATCAATTCTTACATCACTAAGATTTGGATATATACGAAGCACTTTTTTTCTGAGTTTTCTCTTTATATATTCATCATTAGCTCCATGATAATTAATCCGTGTTCCAAATAATAAGCGTTTATCACCGGTTAAACGAAAATATTCAAGTATGTAGTTCGGATCACAGACAGCTATATCTTCTGGATTTATGATTTTGATTTGTTCTTCAGAAAGCGGCTCGGTTGTGATAACGAAACTATTAACTGGAATAATAAAATTTTTCATTTTTTTATCGAACTGATGATACGCGTTTCCGGTCAACAAAATACTATCAGCAGACACAGACCCTTTTTCTGTGTGCACACGTGGTTTTCTTGTTTTATCTATTTTAATTACAGGCGAACTCTCAAAGATTTTAGCTCCGAGCGTTTCTGCTGCCATTGCCTCACCGATACACAAATTGAGTGGATGTAGATGTCCATTGCCCATATTAAGGAGACCACCTATGTATTCATTAGTCCCAATTAATTCAATTGTTTTTTGTTTAGAGAGAACAGCTATTTCATGGGGATAATTATGACTGAGCATGGCTTCATAAAAATTTTCAATGTCTCTCATGTGTCTTTTCTTTATGGCAACATCTAAATAACCCCATTTTAAGTCGCAACTGATACTATATTTTTCAACATTCTTTCTGATGATTTCGTTGCCTTCCCATCGCATATCCCATATCAAATCATCATAATCAGAGCCATACTTCTTTAGCATTGCATCATCGCCTGAGAAGCCGCCAATAATCTCGCCACCATTTCTTCCAGATGCACCCCAGCCAACTTTATTGGCCTCAATCATTATGACTTTGTATCCTAATTCGCTGAGATGAAGTCCTGCTGACACACCGCTGAAACCAGCACCGATGATACAAACATCTGCATTATGATCACCTCGAAGCTCAGGGTAATTTGTTTCTTTATTGAGGCTGGCTGCATAATATGAGCCAGTGTGATTGGATGGTCTCATGTTTATTTTTTTTCAAACGTTTTGTCTAATAACTCTCTCATGATTTCCCTCATTTCTCTTGCTTGATGTATTTCATCTTTTTTATAACCAGTCCATACAGCAACTGTATCTCTTTCTGCATTTATAAGTAGCCCCTGACCAGCCCAGCCACCCTTGAAAAAATCTCCGTTTTCATAAACTGCATCCCATTGATAAATATTATGTCTAAGATCATCTGGCATATTTGCAGTAGGTATACTTTCATATAAATTTTGCATTAGCATTGGATTACCCTTAGTTAGGATAAGATCAATATGTTCATCACTTATGATTTTTTCCTCAGATACCGTCTTGTAACTCGGTGTGAATAGCAATCCAAATCTAATCATATCCCTCATATTTGCTAAAAAACCGCCATGTGAAATTGGAATTCCATATCTAGGTGCGATAAAAGATGCGTCTGACTCTGCTCCAATCTTATTCCATATCTCTTTGCTGAGCGCATCCTGATAGGGCATACCGCTGAGTTCCTCGACAAGCCATGCCAATACAAACGTATCAACACCAGAGTACGAGAAAATTTCACCTTGTGGTGCATTTCTTTGAATTTTTGTATTTATGACAAAGTCATATGGAGTATCTTCGGCATCTTCAGTTCTAAAGCCATCACCAATGGACATAGAATAGAGGTAGTAACAGGATTCAAATGTTTCGTAATTATCAGGACAATCGAGTCCTGAAGCCATATCCAGAATATTTCTGATCTTAATTCCAGCATAGCTTGTGTCTTTTAATGCATCTATATAGAAATCTATTGGTTTATTTACATCTAATTGTTTTCGTTCTTCGTATATTCTTAGAAGAGTTGCTGGGAGTACTTTTGAAACTGACCAATAAATCGGCTTTTCATGGTCTTGCATTCTGGGGTATTTTTCAAAAATTATTTTACCTTTATGGGCAATCACAACGCCCATTACGGTAGACTCATGGTGATGAATGAAGGTTTCAAAATTCATGAGACCGACTGGTGTATTTACCTCAGTGTCATTAATATTATTTACTAAGTTATAATCGAGAGTGCTAACTGGACCAGATCTGTAAACATTTACAGTGGTTAGAATCTGGTGAAGATTTTTATTATTCCAGGCCATGTTCGTTCCATTATCGGTCCACCATATATTTTCTTTTGGGAGTTTTTTTAATTGTTCCCTTATTTCCTTGACACTGGACGGCGAAACAAATGAGCTGTTCTTTATTTGAGGGTCACTTTTCAAAGGCAGCCATAATAATATGCTTAATAGGACTATGAATATTCTTTTATTTGAATCCATGAATCAAAACCTCCATTTTTTTGTATACCCAGTTTATATTTGAAAGTAAAATTAGTCTTAAATATAGCACTACAATATGACCTAAAAAAGAAATCAATGACTGACACACAAGAGAAAGTAAAAATCGTTTTTACCCCCTCAGGGAAAAGGGGCTCTTTTGAGAGTGGAACAAAAGTGCTGGACGCAGCCAGACAACTCGGTGTTGACATTGATTCTGTTTGTGGTGGTAGAGCAATCTGTGGCCGCTGTCAGATCAATGTTCTTGTGGGCGATTTTGCAAAACATAATATTCATTCTGATTTTACTTCAGTTACAGAGATCTCCGAAGCAGAGAAGAAATATGCGGAAAGAAGAGGGCTGGATGAAGATCGAAGATTAAGCTGCCAATCTTTATTAAAATCAGATGCAGTAATTGATGTCCCAGCATCGTCTCAGGTTCACCAACAAGTAGTGAGGAAAGAAAACGAGTCACACGATATTGATATCAACCCAATAATAAAACCATATTATGTGAATGTTGCAAAACAAAAAGGAAAGTCACTAGAAAAGAATTCAAATTCCTCCTTGCATGAGATTAAAACATTCAAAATTTCTGTTGAAGAGCCGGATATGCACAAAGGGACAGGAGATTTATCAAGGTTAAAAGTAGCCTTAAGTGAGGAATGGGGATTAGATAATTTAACTTGCTCCTTAGAGGTGCTGCAATCATTGCAAAAAGTGTTAAGAGAGGGTCAATGGAAGGTAACAGTCGCTGTTCGCAATAACGAAGAAATAATCGCTGTATTTCCTAGTTTTAAAGATGAACTGTTTGGGATCGCTGTGGATGTTGGATCAACCACTATAGCTGCTCACTTATGCGACCTATCTACTGGAGAAGTCACAGGAAGTGCTGGTTTAATGAATCCACAAATTCGTTTTGGTGAAGACCTTATGAGCAGAGTCTCATACATAATGATGAATGAAGGTGGAGAAAAAGATCTGACTCGCGTTGTGAGAGAAGCGATCAATGAAATAATAACAACAATCATTACCGAAAATAATATCGATGCAGAGGACATACTAGAAATGACCCTGGTCGGTAACCCAATCATGCATCATCTGGTTTTGGGGATCGACCCAACAGAACTCGGAGCTGCACCCTTTGCCTTGGCAACAGACTTAAGCGCTGATATCAAAGCCAAAGAATTGAACTTGAAAATTAATTCAGGTGCTTATGTTTACGTTCTCCCGTGTGTTGCAGGTCACGTAGGGGCAGACGCAGCAGCTGTATTGCTTGCAGAAGAGCCCTTCAATAAAGATGAGATTTCATTAATTGTTGATGTTGGCACAAATGCAGAGATAATTTTAGGTAATAATCAGAGATTATTAGCGGCTTCAAGCCCTACTGGACCAGCGTTCGAAGGTGCACAAATCAGCTCGGGTCAGAGAGCAGCACCAGGTGCCATCGAGAGGGCAAGGATTGATCCACAGACACTGGAACCACGATTTAAAGTTATTGGATGTGACCTCTGGTCTGATGATGAAGACTTTGAAGTGAACATTCCAGTTGGGGGTATCACCGGTATTTGTGGATCCGGCATTATTGAAATTGTTGCAGAAATGTTTCTCAATAAAATTATTGATCAAGACGGGAAAATCAATAAAGAGCTCTCAAAAAAATCATCTAGAATCATCGAAGATGGAAGAACCTGCTCATATGTTTTGCATGATGGAGAACAAGTAATAAAGATAACTCAAAATGATATTCGAGCAATCCAGTTGGCAAAAGCAGCTTTGTATGCTGGAGTAAAATTATTGATGCATAAACTAAGTATCGAAAAAGTTGATCGTATTCGATTGGCTGGTGCTTTCGGATCTCATATAGACGTTAAATATGCCATGGCACTGGGCTTGATTCCAGATTGCTTGGTTGATGAAGTATCATCAGCTGGAAATGCAGCTGGTACAGGCGCTCGAGTGACGCTTCTCGATAAAGAAAGCAGGAATAAACTGGAGGGAGAAGTTCGAAAAATAGAAAAAATAGAGACTGCAGTGGAACCGTCTTTTCAAGAAGAGTTTGTCTCGGCTATGGCAATACCTCATAAATCAGATGTTTTTTCAAATCTTGCTAGAGTCTTTAATCTTCCAAAACCTGAACAACAAGGCGCAGT
>CABYDR010000035.1 GCA_902517795.1 uncultured Woeseiaceae bacterium
AATGATTTTATGATTGATTTCATTTTATTTGATTCGCTCTCAGTGATTTATTATTTTTTGTGGATTGGCTCTTTCTATTTTTGGAATCAAAAAAATTAACGCCTCAAACCTAATTTTTTAATTAGTTTTGTGTATCTGTCTTGATCATTTGTTTTAAGATAATCCAACAATTTTCTTCTCTTACTTACCATGCGAAGAAGACCTTGTCTTGAGTGGTGATCTTTTTTATGCTTTTCAAAATGAATAGTTAATTCAGAGATACGTTCAGTCAATATTGCCACCTGAACTTCAGGTGAACCTGTATCTGTCTCACCTCTTGCATTGTCCTTAATAATTTTATTTTTTATTTCACCTGATAGTGACATTTTCTTAAACACTCCAATAGTACTTTTTCCAATTGCGAGGCGCTATTCTAACGCTAAGATGTCTTAAGTAACAGCTTTTATGTCAATTAATACAAAAAAACATGATGATAAAAAATTAGCTCAAATGAAAAATTCTCTTCGGAGCTAGTGTGTTTTGATTTTTTTTATAAGCGATCCCAACTAAATTATTATTGTGATCATAAACCTTAATATTATCATCAAAATGCCCATTAAATTCTAATTGCTGCCCATTTCGAAATTTACTTGATTGCAGATCATTTAGACTTACAACTGAAAACTCTGTTAATGCCTCATCTATTGT
The DNA here is from genome assembly GCA_902517795.1 of uncultured Woeseiaceae bacterium. Lineage (GTDB taxonomy): Bacteria > Pseudomonadota > Gammaproteobacteria > Steroidobacterales > Woeseiaceae > SP4260. Next base: position 688 of record CABYDR010000035.1, read on the forward strand.
TATGAAATAATCAGAAATTGTCGGATCATTATTTTGTGCCAGATCTTCCAGGATTGAGAGTTGAACCATTTTGCTCTCACAGAAATTACCGACATTTTTTCTTCGTAATTGGGAGACATGGGCTAACATTCCTAATTTTTTTGCTATATCTTCAGCAAGAACTCTTATATAAGTTCCTTTTGAACATGTTATTTCAAAATTTATCGTATCTTTAGACAGGTCGACCAGGTCTATAGAAAAGATTTGTATTTTTCTTGCAGCTCTATCAACAACCTCACCTTTTCTAGCCAATTCATAAAGACGCTTACCTCTATGTCTTAATGCAGAATACATAGGAGGTATCTGCTCTGATTTACCCTTGAACTCGTTTAGAATTTTTTTCCATTGGTCTTCTGAATATTCTTTTATTTTGCTATTACCAATAATTTCGCCATCTATATCACCTGTAGAAGTTGATGCGCCAAATTTTACTTCTACTGAATATGTTTTTTTTTCATTTAATAAATAATGTGAAATTTTTGTCGCCTCACCAAAACACAAGGGCAACATTCCTGTAGCGAATGGATCAAGGCTTCCCGTATGACCCCCCTTAGTTGCTTTTATAAGAGTCTTTACTCTCTGAAGTGCTCTATTCGAGGTTATACCAGATGGTTTGTCAAGTAAGATTATACTGTTGATATTTTGCATACACGTATTTTCAATTAACCTTTGATTTTCTAATTAATTCAGATATCTCATTTGCTTTTTCACTGCTTTGATCATGAAAGAATCTTAATTCTGGTACATGCCTAATTTTAATCTCAGATCCAAGTCTCTTTCTTATGAAGCCCGCTGCTCTATTCAACCCTTTCTTTGGAATATCAATATCCCCATTGAGATCGAGTGAACTAAAGTAAACTTTTGCAATACTGAGATCATGGCTTAAATCAATCGCAGTTAGCGTAATTTCGTGCAAAGATGGATCGTCTACATCGATACGGATTATTTTATTCAAAGTTCTCAGTATTAAGGAACTCATTCTTTGATTTCTTGAGAATTCTCTTTGCATAAAGGCTTGTATTTTCTGGGGATTAAACTATGGTTCTCGCTATCTCTTGTCTCTCATAACATTCGATTTGATCGCCAATTTTTACATCATTATAATTCTTAACGCCAATACCACATTCGGTGCCACTTTGAACCTCTTTGGCATCGTCTTTGAATCTTCTCAGTGACTCAAGTTCACCTTCGTATATAACCACATTATCTCTGAGCACTCGGATTGGACTAGAACGTCGGACGATGCCCTCTGTGACAATTGAACCAGCTATGTTACCCAGCTTTGGTGATACAAAAACTTCTTTTACTTCAGCAAGTCCAATAATATTTTCTCTCACTTCAGGGGACAGTAACCCGTTAATAGCTGCCCTGACATCATCAATTGCTTCGTAGATAATACTGTAATATCTTATTTCTGTTTCGGATTCCTTAACTGCTGATCTTGCAGAAGCGTCAGCTCGAACATTAAAACCAATGATCATAGCATTTGAAGCCGAAGCCAAAACAACATCAGATTCCGTTATCCCTCCAACACCAGAGCTAATAACCTTGACCGATACCTCTTCATTGTTGAGCTTATTAAGAGCATCACTCAAGGCTTCGGAGCTTCCATGCACGTCGGATTTAATTAATAAAGAAACTACCTTTTTTTCACCTTCACTTAGCTGCGAAAAGATATCATTAACATCTGAACTCTGCTGTTTATTTATTTTTGTTTCTCTTGTTTTTAATTTTCTGTTTTCAGCGAGTTCTCTAGCTTGTCTCTCATTCTGAACGACATAGAAGTTTTCACCTGAAATTGGAGTCTTTGGTAACCCTAAAATTACAAGCGGCGATGATGGGCCAGCAGAAGTGATTTGTTTCTGAGTATCATCAATCATACTTCTTATTTTTCCAAATTCATCTCCCGCTAAGACAATATCACCTTTTGAAAGTACACCCGACTGAACTAACAGTGTGGCCATTACACCCCTTCCCTTATCCAAGCTTGATTCTATTACAACACCTCTTGCTGGTCCTGATGATTGAGCTTTGAGATCCATTACTTCGGCTTGCAGGAGTATTTTATCTAAAAGATCATCTACACCCTCTCCTGTCTGAGCAGAGACTGAAGCAAAAAGATAGTCTCCCCCCCATTCCTCAGAAATAATCTCATGGCTTGAAAGTTCAGTTTTAACTCTTTCTAAGTCGATATCTTCTTTGTCAATTTTATTAATAGCCACAATCAATGGGACATCTGCTGCTTTGGTGTGTTCTATAGCCTCAATTGTTTGAGGTTTTACACCATCATCAGCTGCTACTACCAGCACTACTATATCAGTAACTTGAGCACCCCTCGCACGCATAGCAGTAAATGCCGCATGACCTGGAGTGTCCAAAAATGTAATATCGCCTTTTTGAGTATTTACATTATAGGCGCCAATATGTTGAGTTATCCCTCCGGCTTCACCAGCTGCAACTTTTGATTTTTTAATAAAATCCAGTAATGATGTTTTACCATGATCAACATGCCCCATTATAGTTACCACTGGCGCTCTCGGTTCCATTTCAGACTGAATATCATCATTGATTAAAATATCCAATTCATCATTTTCTTCAGCAATTTTTGCTTTATGACCTAGTTCTTCAATAACTAGAATAGCTGTATCCTGATCAATCATCTGATTTATATTCACGGCTGTACCCATCGAAAACAATGTTTTAACAACCTCATTCGCTTTTATAGCCATTTGCTGGGCTAACTCCGAAACCATAATGCTTTCAGGTACAGTCACCTCTTTGATGACTGGTGCGGTGGGCTTCTCGAAGCCGTGTTTTGAATCATCGTCTATTGAAGCAACCCTTCTTCTGAAGGATGGTTTCTTTTTTCTACGGCCGCTCATGTCACCAGCAACATGAAGCTCTTTTCTCCCGTAACGAGTATCTGAAAAACCTTTTTTAAATCTCTTTTTTTCTTTTTTTCTTTTTTCTGGTTTCTCGGTATCTAGAGACTTTTCTTTTATCTCTTTAAATTTAACTGCACCATGGTTTGGTTCAGATTTAACTTGCTCTTCATTTTTTTGAGGATCTGCTTTTTTCTTAAGTTCTTCTACTTCTAGTTGCTGTTGCTCTTGTTTTTGCTTCTCTAGTATTTCTTTTTGAATTTTTTCTTGTTCTTGTTTTTCTCTTTGCTCTTTTTCTTTCTTTTCTTGTTCTACTTGATTTTCGAGGACGTCTCTTTTTACGTATGTTCTCTTTTTTCTGACCTCTACATTGACGGTCCTCGATCTGCCTTGGGACCCTGAGAGCTTGAGCTCAATTTGTGATTTTCTTTTTAGAGTTATTTTTTTTGGTACTGTCTTTTCTTTTTCACCCTCTTCAATTCCATGACTCTCTCGAAGATGATTGAGTAATTTCATTTTAGCATCATCACTTATAATATCGTCTCCACCATTAACCACAATCCCAGCATCAGCTAGCTGTGACAAAAGTTTTTCTAACGGAACTTTAAGTACGTTAGCGAATTGTGAAACAGTTACATCTGCCATTTATTGACTCCATTCATATTTATTTTTCATCTTCATCAAACCAGTGTGATCTCGCTTCCATAATTAATGCATCTGCTTTTTCTTTTTCCATATCCTCTATTTCAATCAAATCATCCGAGGCTAATTCAGCGAGATCTTCACGAGTAGTAACACCTTTACTAGCAAGTTTGGACGCTAAACTCTTTGTGACTCCTTTTAATTCCAATAGATCGTCAGCTGGCTCAGCATTCTCGATGATCTCCTCAGCAACAATGGCTTGTGTGAGAAGTACGTCTCTCGCTCGATTTCTTAGCTCATCAACTATATCCTCATCAAATTCCTCTATCTGCATTAATTCAGAAGCAGGCACATATGCAACTTCTTCAACAGAAGCAAATCCTTCTTGAACAAGAATCAATGCAACCTCCTCATCCACGTCAAGCTGTCCTGTAAACAATTCAATCAAACCGCGTGTTTCTTGCTCACTTTTCATGTCAGCGTCAACTTCTGTCATCACATTCAATTCCCATTCAGTTAATTCGCTTGCAAGTCGAATGTTTTGACCTCCTCTTCCAATTGCTTGAGAAAGTTTCTCCTCATCAACAGCGACATCCATACTGTGAGCGTCTTCATCAACTACAATTGATATGACTTCAGCCGGAGACATTGCATTAATTACGTATTGAGCTGGATTATCATTCCACAAAATAATATCAACTCTCTCGCCAGCAAGTTCATTTGATACTGATTGCACACGTGATCCTCTGATACCAACACAAGCTCCAACTGGGTCGATTCTAGGTTCATTGCTCTTTACAGAAATTTTTGCTCTGAGACCAGGATCTCTTGCAGCGCCAAGGATCTCAATTAACCCTTGACCAACTTCGGGAACCTCAATTTTAAAGAGCTCGATTAAGAACTGTGGAGATGTTCTTGTTAGGATAAGTTGTGGGCCCCTTGGTTCATCTTTGACCTCAGCTAATAATGCTTTGACACGATCGTGCATTCTTATCGCTTCTCGAGGCATTAGATTTTCTCTGGGTATAAAACCTTCTGCATTCCCACCTAGGTCAATGTAAGCACCATTCCTGTCTACGCGTTTGACCAAACCTGAAAGCAGCTCACCCTCACGATCTTTGTATTCATCAGTGACTTGATCTCTCTCAGCTTCACGAACTTTTTGCACAATTACTTGTTTAGCCATTTGGGCCGTGATTCTCCCAAATTCAACCGAATCTATCGGTACTTCAACATATTCACCTGGCGTAGCGTTTTTATCAATATCAACGGCATCAATCATTCTGAGCTCTTGATCAGGAAACTCAAGCTCTGTAGATTCATCCTCGAAAACCATCCATCTTCTGAAGGTTTCATGTTCACCTGTTTTTCTATCAATCTGAACTCTTGCGTTTATGTCCTCTTCATGCTTTTTTGCCGCTGCTGAAGCAAGTGCTGCTTCAATGGCGCCAAATATAACGTCTTGTTCAACGCCCTTTTCATTTGAAACTACTTCAACTACCGTTAGTATTTCTTTGCTCATTTTAATTTATATCTCCAAAAACATTCTTTATAACTCAGGAACCAGCCTTGTGTTCTCAATTGAGCGCATTTCAATAGTATGCTTTTCATTATCTACTTCAACTACAATCTGATCATTTGATGCTGATATTAATCTGCCCCTATAGTTCCTTCTTCCCTCTATCGTAGGGAGTAATTTAATTTTTACTTCACTATTCAGGAACTTCTGATAGTGATCGTGTTTTTTTAAGGTCCTATTTAGCCCTGGAGAAGAAATCTCAAGCACATAATCTTCAGAGATTGGATCTTCTACATCAAGCAGTAAGCTGACTTGACGGCTGACCGATTCACAGTCATCCAATGATATGCCGTCAGGTTTATCGATGAATAATCTCAATAACTTTTCACGGCCATGCTGCTTAACTTCGATGTCTGACAATTCATAACCCATGCCATTGATTGCTGGCTCAACGATCGTGTTTATCTTTTCTATTTGCATTTTCCCGTATTTGACGTACAAAAAAAGGGACCTCAGTCCCAATTAACGTTAACTCGTTCCCCTAAAAAAAAACCCCTGCGTGGGGTTAGATTTCTACGTTTAATATCTATCTAAAAGAGCATTATAGAGCAATTTAATGTTGAAAAACAATAATATATTTCATTCTAATGCTGAATAATCAAACAATCCATTCGCATCTTAAGCTCAGGGGACCTCTAAAAGCCCATCCATTAAAATCAACATCATTGGGAGCGGTTAATTTTAAATTTTTTAACTGATCAAATACTTTCGGCAAAGCGATATCAGCAATCAATGCGCGTGATACCCAGGCACCAGCACAATAATGTGGTCCAGCACCAAATGTGACGGAAGGTCTCAAATCTCTGCTTACATCAAAGCAGTCTGGATTATCAAAAAATTCTTCGTCCCTATTTGCAGAGCTGAACATAAAGAAGACTCGCTCTCCTTCTTCAAATTTAATATCGTTGTATGTGTAATCTTTTGCTATTTCTCTTGGGGACATCCCAATAGGTGAGATCCATCTCCCGTATTCTTCAAATGCTTGTAACCATGTGTGATGACCTTCTTTTATTTTAAGGAGTTGATCTGGCTCTCTTAAGAGCGCCCAAATACTGCCTGCAATGGCATCTCTTGGTTCATTTTGACCGCCGGATATTGCTAACTTAACATTGGCTCGAATCTGTTCTTCGGATAAACCTGCTTCAAGTTGGACACTGAGTATTGAGGCATTCGGTTTGTTCTTTAACTCTGGAATCATCTCATCGATGTGTGAATCTATTGATCTGGTGCAATCATGGCAATTTTCTTCAATAGCTTTATCTCCGGCATAATTTGCACAGCCATCAATCATGCCCTGACTCACTCTGTCCATTTCCTGATAACTCATGTTTGTGAGACCGGTAACCAATTTAAGCGCTTCTCCTGATAGTGGTTTGGCATATGCTTCGATTAAATCCGCTGCGCCTAAAGGCTCTATTTTAGTGAGTATCTGATCAGCCTGGTCATTGAAGTGTTTTAACCATATTTCTTTGACAGTTTTTGGTGAAACTGAGGAAGAGATAACTTTTCTTTCTTTTTGATGTGCCTTGCCGTCTTTTCTCATCATATTCTCGCCCATGAGTTTTGTCATGAGACCTTCTGGTTGTTTTGATGAAAAGACTTCAATTTTCTTCTCATTGATAAAAATATCGTCACGTTTAGTAAATAAAGTAGCATTTAACTGAGGCACCATTGCAATGGGTGCTGAACGACGCATTTCTGCCAGGTCCGGATAAGGGTCTTTTTTAAATTCGCTCAGATCAATACTGTATTGTGGCGCATTAGACATACTGAGATTACTTGTGTTTACCAACTTCCCAATCAGTATCACCAAGCAAATTATTTCCAGCCTCTATTGGCAGGTCTTCCAATGCTGAACCCATGGAGTCATTCCATCGATTTAAATAACCAAATAATGCTATTACCGCAGTAATTTCAACAATATCATTGTCTTCCCAATGTTCTTTGAGTTCATTTTCTAGTTCTGCATTGACGCCATTGGGAATAGAGGCTGCCGCGTGTGCATATTTTAATGCGATTTTTTCAGCATCTGTATATTGCTCACTATTCTCATAGTTCCAAGCATCCTTGAGGCGTGCTTCAGTTGAACCAAAACGTTGGGAACCAAGAATAGTATGTGCTTGACAGTATCTGCAACCTGATACATAACTCGTTATATAACCGATTATTCTTTTAAATTCCGGAGTTACATTCCCATGACACTCCATAACAGCCATATTGAGCTCAGTGAACGCTCTGGCAATCTTTGGTCTTCTCGACATTGTTCTTACGCTGTTGGGTATTACACCTAATGGACCCTTAAAAAACTGGATAAATTCACAAAGATCGGATTCAATCTCATTTTCTTCAAGTGGTTTTACCAATGCCATATTATTAGCTCCTTTATATTATTTACTTTATATATATATTTTAAATAATTGTTTTTTATTGTCTTTTTGACAACAATTTCTCTGATAATGAAAACCCTTTACCTGGTTTCGACCAAGGGCATACTTCTATACAGATCCCGCATCCCACGGCTTCGGTAAAGTAAGGCACGCATTTATCAAAATCAACATACCATTTTTCCACACCACGTACCGTCTGTTTTTGATCACTGATTGCATCAACAGGACAATCTATTGTGCATCTTCTGCAGCCTAAGCATAAATCATCCACACCGATGTCTATTGGTGAGTCGTGTTGCAATGGAAGATCCGTTAAAACGCTAGCAATACGCATGCTTGAACCAAATTCTCTCGAAATCAGAGAACCATGTTTACCCAACTCTCCAAGACCAGCATTGATTGCTAGAGGGATATGCAATAAATCCGCTCCTTCACAGTACGCTCGGGCTCGCCATCCCATTTTTCTTATCTTTTGAGACAAACCGATTGCTGTTTTGGATATTTCCATATAGGCACGCATCGTTTCAGTACCGGCCCTGTCTTGAGTCACATATCGCATTTCATCGTGATCCATTGGATAAAGAATCACAATGGCATTTTTGTATTCTATTTTTCCACCCTTATACAATGCATCTTGGGTAACACCAGTTATGCCAACTGCACCAGCACCAAGCTCTTTTGCCAATAATTTAATCTCGTCTGTCATTGACTCGGTGTTGCTTACAGCTCTTTGTTTTTTTGCGATACGACCATCAGCATTTCTTAGTAACCATCGATTGTAAAGATTCAGGCAATACACCTTAAAAGGATTAATCATGGCAAAAAATAACTCTAATTTGCCCCACTCCAGTTCACGTGCACCCGATCCATGAAATATTTGTGTGGCGGGAATTTTTTTGGTTTCTTCTAAACCATTAATGGTATTACCAGATAGAGGTTGGTTTTTATATAGAAATGGCAAATCAATTGACGGGAAGGCGTTCTTATTCAGCTTACTCATTGATCACCTCTTCGATAACCAGCGGTTGGCCCGTCTTTTTTGCTTTTTTATAAGCATTTCTCACTCTAAAACCCTTCCCAAGCCACATCACAGCTCTTTTTAAGAGCCAAATTAGGAGGAGAGCATCTCGTTTAAAAGCTTGAAATCGAGTCGGATTCTCGAGATAAAATTGCTCTTCGAAAGATTTCACGATGAATTGTTTACCTGATTACTGGCAATAAGAGTTTCGAAGGATACTTTTCACCAAAATAAATCTTTTGATCCGCAATAACAATGTCCGAGCTCATGCCGAAAGGTTTGCCGTTATTAAGGTTTCTGGCAAATCTCGGAAAATTACTCGAGGAAATTTCGAGCCTCAATTTATGACCAGCCGGAATCATATAACTGGTCGACCAGAGATCTATATTGAATTGGTAGATTTCATCAGGATTGATGTGTGATGGGCTTTCATTTTTATTTCTGTGGCTTGCTCTTAAAATGCCCTCTTGAATTAAAAGACTGTACCCGTCTGGATAAACATCCACAATGGCTGCAGTGAAGTCCGTATCAATGGCCGATGAAGATGCAAACAGTTCCAATGAAATATCACCCGTTATTTCAAGGTCTTCCTCTAAAGCCTCTGTCTCAAATACCAACACATCATCTCTTTCAAGCAAAACACTTCTTTCTCTCATTTGAGCCGATCGTGACCAAATATTGGTGCCTTCAGTTATTGTAATGGGTTTACTGGGGTCATAAGTATAGCCACTCACCGAGCTCTGACTTGGAGTATTACTGGATAGCATTTTATTGGGACCCAAATAAAGAGACTGAACATCGCTGGATGCAGGTGGCCATTCGTCTGTTTCTCGCCAATCGTCATCACCAATATTGAAATACCGAATTCTCTTGGTTTCAATGAATCCGTTATTCTCGCCTTTTAAGAAATAATCAAAAAACGCAGTAACGGTCTCTCCATAAGTATTAATAGCATTGGCACCAAAATCTCTCTTTCCAATGGTTGTTTTGGGCGTAATATCGGCAATGTGCACACTCATGCTGTCATGATCCCACGGGCCCATTACCAACCATTGTTTATCATGTACATCTGGATTTTCACTGTAAGTTTGAATGCCATTCCAAATTGCAATAGATCCTCGAGTAAAGGTGTCATACCAACCACCAAAATGCAGCGCAGGCACTTGAATCTTTTTATACTGTTCGATTGCTTCTTCTCTTAGTTCACTGGGATCTTTTGAGTATCCTTCCACCCGCTCTATCCAAAGGTTGTCCCTCATGTTGTTGACTAACCCTAATGAGATCATTGGCAGGTGATACAAATCAAGGTTGTCTGTATATTGGTATTCACCGTTAACAATATCGTCCATATTTAAGGTCCATAAACCGCTGGCCTGTATTGGAAAGACCCCATCTAAAGATTGCTTTTCTCTGGCAAGTGTAATGTTTGCTGGTGAAATAGCCTTTACAGCAGGATGCCCACTGACTGCCGCCATAAGTGAGGTATAACCATAATAAGACTCGCCCATGACACCCACGTTGCCATCACTCCATTCTTGGCTGATTATCCAATCAATGGTGTCATAAGCATCAGTGATTTCTTGACCTTCGACATAAGCCGTAAAAACCCCCTCTGAGCCAAATTTTCCACGAACATTCTGACTGACATAAACATAACCACGTTCATTAAAATACTCACCATAAAAAGGCTGTAAGATGTAGTCCGATTTTGTTCCATAAGGTACTCTTGAGAGTATCACTGGAAAAGACCCTTTTCCCTCAGGAATGTATATATCTGTGAGAAGGTTAATCCCATCTCGCATTTCAACAGAGACATTGTGCATCTGTTTATTTTTTGTGGACGCAACCAAAGGAATTAGAAATATAAGTATTAGCAATGCCAAATTATTAATTTTCATGACATAAAAAATAACATGACTTGATGAAAATAAAAAATTAAATAAAGGGATAATATTTGTTATATGTTAAAAAAAAAGTTATTTTCTTATTATCTTAATTAAATCTCATTTCTTTTTATATGTACTAAATGACCGATTTTTATCTTGAAAGTGAGTCATACAATTTAGCTCTTTCTAGTTGGAGCAATTCTTTCAATGAGCTAAGTGACGACTCTCACGAATACGACGATGCCTCTCTCTCAAGAAGCGTCGAAGATATATTTAATAATAATCAATTTAGAAGCTACAGTAATATTTTCTCTGAGGAAATAATTTGGATTGCTAGTCAAGCCAGAATTAGAACTGATCCAAATATAAAAAAGTGTGTTCGTGTATTTTTTAAAAAGATTAACAATATAGAAGATCAACAAAATTATCAAAAGTACCTTAATACACTAATCGCGATTACGATTATCAAGATTAAGACATACAGACCAAATATCTACCCTTGTATCAAATCATGCTTAACTGACAATGAGATCTCTCAAATCGAACAGAAGTTCAATGACTTAGAGCAGGACAATGATCTAAATGAGAGAGCTCTTGATGTTAATGCATCACAGCAAGCGAAATTAATTCAAAAATATAAGGCGCCATCACTAATAGAATTATCAAAGAAAATTGAGATGTTAGTTGATATAGCCACAACAAATTCAGAAAATTCCTCAATAGCCTCAGCAGCAATCAATTATCTGTTATCAAAAAAAGATGTGATTGACGATAGATTAGGGATTTTAGGTCTGGTTGATGATATGTATGCGATTGATTATGGAATCAGCAAGATAGATCCAAAGAATACTATAAATATCCTGATTAATAAGCACAACCTAAAATACCCCTCATTTGATTTGCCTGTCATTGACTCTGATCGACCTCTCTCATTAATAAATGTAGAAAATCTTGTAAAGTCATCCTATACAAAAATACATGATGATCGGCCACTAAAAAGATTAATTATAGTTCCGAATGTTGGGCCCCTCCATATATTAGCTGCTTTAGGAAAAGCAATTTGTAATCGTCTAGACAGCTCAAGAGATATTTCAAGTAGCACTAATTCTTTTAAACAGGGTGATAAAATATTAATAGGTGATATCCCAGCTTCTTATTATGGCAGATCATATAGAAAGCAAATTTATGTTGAATTTGAAAGCCGATCAAATTATGGGACTGATTTATTTTTTGTCAAAACATCCTCTAAAAATTCAAGGAGCACAGTCCATAGAGAATTCATTGATAATGCTTCTTTATGCTTAGACCCTCATCAATTACTCTCTAAACCAAAAGATGTTTCAAAATTACAACAAAATGAGAGTAGACTGATCCCGTGGGGATCTATAGCATTTCATAAAGACATCAAACGAGTTAATGCCGAAAAAAAAATATTTCTTTTTTGTAAAAAAAATTCACTAGAAAAATATCTAAATGAAAGTATTTTTGGTCTAAAGATCAAGGATTGGTTAGGTCTTAGATACTTTAATAAAGACTTCAAGCACAATGACACAATTAGCTCTCATAATCTATTTCCAGAGCCCATGATTTACGCAACATCAAATATTGAAATTGCAATGGAAATGATCAATGTAAGAGGAGAATGGGATGATGATAACGTAAAGAGAGAACCAGAGATAGTTATTATAAACCATCCTAAATGGTATAAAGACAATCAATTTTTATTGTTATTAAAAAAGTCTGAATGTGATATTACCGTTTTCAATGATTTTTTTAGAAAATCAAATCAACTGATAAAAGAGTATGGTTTTGAACAAATGGCAATCAAGCCTGATTCTATAATCCCCATAAAAGATCATAGCCAGATAAGCACGAGCGTGATCCAAAAATTTCTAATGAAATCTCAACCATTTAAAATTCAAACACATGACATAAACAATCCTGTAATTGACAAGATAACTAAGATAATTGGAGAAACAAAATTTGAAAATGATCATATTTTTTTCAAATATAAAATTCAAAATTTTATGAAAAAAATAAGATGCAGAATAACGCCATACAAAGAAATCGAAACTGAAAACTTAAATAATGAGATCAACAGAATCATTCAAGATCTGGAATACTATAAGCTCATAAATTCCCAGTCATTCTCAAAACTCTACAGTACTTTTGTAAAAAATAAAAAAATCTTACAAGAATTTAATAGGTCTGAAGCAATAATTGATATCACAAATAGTTTAGGTGAGACAGATAAAATAAAGATAGTTATTGATAGATTACAAATATCTCACGCAAAAGAATTTTTTAATTTTGGGAATAGAGACATCGATTTTATCCTACCCGTTGAAATAGAAAATCAAAATAATCTTGATCACATTATTATCCCCTTTTTTCATAACGCCGAAGTTTCCAGTAAATTAAGAAATTTTAAATATGCTAATAATCATATTTTTTTGATGACCTCTCATGAAAAAAGTATTCATTCGCGTGCTCTTACCAGAGAGAAAAATGAATATCAAAGTTTGTTTTCCAAGAACTCAAAAAGGAAGCCTCTCGAAAAAGAGGATAGTGTTCTGTTACAGGATGAGATAGAAAAAATCGAAAGTGTAATTGATCCCTCCGCAAATCTATTCAAACATCAGATAAGTATGGTAAACACTAATTATAGATCCTCAAACAAAGACAAGAATATTGTATCTAAACTATTTCATTTAGAGGACGATCAAACGTATATTCTACCTGTTGGTGGAGAAATACTTGTGTCAGATCCTCTTTCTGATAATCAATTACCTAAACTTGATAAAGCTAAATCTGTTGAGATTAATAATAGATTAATAATTCCAAAATCTTTTTCAGGTGCAGATTTACTTGAAGCGATACTTCGGAATGATCCCATTAATGAGCATTTGCATATCGAAAAACGAAGTAAAGCAGATGAATGGAAAAAAATACTTAATGATTTAAATAAAAATGACAATATGAGTACAGAAGACATTCGCAATCAACTTGATGAAATTGGTATTGAACGTGGTATTGGAACAATTAGATCGTGGCTAAACGATCCCGACACGGTCGCCCCTAAAAATAGGTTCGAGGTAATTCCAAAAATTTTTTCGCTAACTAATAATCCGCAATATAATCAAGAATCATGCCTCGAATCAATAACACATATTTATAGCGCTAGAAAAGAAGCAAAAGAATTACTTAATGAAGAAATAAAAAATACAAACATTCAAAATCACCAGCAAACTCTTGAAGTTTCAATAAATGAAATGAACATCGATTTTAATATCTATAAAGTTATCAACATTGCTGATGTTGAGGTGCAGTTCAAGCATCTCTATCAAGTTCAATCCTATGAAGAATTATTAAGAATAACAGACTAACTACAATGAAAATTATTGGTAAAAACACAGAAAATCTTTATGGGGAACAAATTTTTTGTGATTTGTTAAAAAACGAACCTTATTTTAGTGATTGGACTTTAATGTGGGGATTAGACATAAAGAATCATCCAGAAAAGATTGAAGGTCAAAATGATTTCCTTCTCATTGGACCGCCAGGAATTGTAGTTATTGAAGTAAAAGGTGGAACAATACACAACTTTAATCTAGATGGAACTTTTGAGTGGGGAGATGAGTTCAGGCCTCTTTTAGAGTCTGATGAGAATCCTTTTAAACAAGCAAGAGGAAATAAATATGCAATAAGAAGTTATCTTAAGGAAAATGAAAAATTAAGACCAATAATTAAAAAAATAATATTTTCTCATGGAGCTGCTTTTCCAAAGGGTGATATCAGCAAATTAAAAAAAACAGAAAATATCCAGTTTTATCAATG
>CABYDR010000036.1 GCA_902517795.1 uncultured Woeseiaceae bacterium
TGAAGCAATTGCAATTGATAATGATTGTTCGGTTCTTGATTGGTCAATTAAAAATCGGTTGAATAGATTAAATGTAAGTGAGCTGAAAAGAATTAGTATGATTGAATCTGATGTCAATCAGGTTAACGCAAAAAAAAGTGATGTGCTCGCGGCATTTAATTTTAGTTACTTTACCTTCAAAACAAGAAAAGAACTGTGTTCGTATTTCAAGAATACATATGATTCCCTCAAAAATGATGGGTTATTATTTCTTGATTTGTTCGGTGGATCAGAGGCATACCAGGAGCTTGAAGAAAGGACAGAACATCAAGGATTTACTTATGTATGGAAGCAAAATAATTTTTATCCACTTACGAGTTTTCTTGATTGCAGTATAAGTTTTGAGTTTCCTGATGGAACAACAATTCAAGATGCATTCACATATCATTGGAGATTATGGACCGCTCCCGAAATTAGAGAATTATTATTGGAATCAGGTTATAAAAAAGTAATGTTTTTCTGGGAGGGTGAAGATGAAGTAGGCGAGGGCAATGGAGAATTTTTTCATGAGGACAAAGGCGAGCCAGATTTGTCATGGATTGCTTATGTCGTTGCAGAAAAATAGGTTGCAAATCTAATTATTATTCAATGATTTACTAAGCTTTTTGTATTCATTGATTAATTCAGTTGGCACTCGCTCACCGAAACTTAATATATATTTTCCTATAGAATTAATTTCTTCAATCCAATCATTCTCATCAATAGATAGGAGCTCATCTATATTTTTTTGAGCTATACCAAGATCGCTTGTATCTATGTCACTTGCGTGGGGAAGGAAACCAATTGCTGTCTCTCTTGCATTAATTTTTTCATCGCATCTGTCAATTATCCATCTTAGTACTCTCAAATTTTCATTGAAACCAGGCCAGAGAAATTTTCCTTCATTATCCTTACGGAACCAATTTATATGAAAGATTTTCGGAAGCTTGTTGGTTTTTTTATCAAAAGAGATCCAATGGGACCAATAGTCAGCGAAGTTATACCCACAAAATGGCAACATCGCCATCGGATCTCTCCGGAGTACACCCTTTATACCAGTTGCAGCAGCTGTTGTTTCAGATGCCATACCAGCTCCAATAAAAACGCCGTGTTTCCAGTTTTTAGCCTCGTATACAAGTGGGGCCAATTTTTTCCTTCTTCCACCAAAAACTATCGCTGAAATTGGAACTCCATCTGAAGCCTCAGCGAGCGAAGAATATGAAGGGTTATTTTTAGCGGAAACGGTAAATCTTGAGTTTGGATGTGCTGCAGGGCCATTATCACTATCGTATTCTTTTCCTTTCCAATCAATTGCTGGCTCACCAATATCTTTAGATTCCCACCATGGCTCATTATTTTTGGTTAAACCAACGTTAGTGAAAATGGTATCCTTCTTAATCATGTCAAATGCATTTTTATTCGTTGCCTCATTAGTTCCTTTGGCTACTCCAAAATAACCTGCCTCCGGATTGATTGCTTGCATTTGACCTGTCTTATCAAGATGAAGCCATGCAATGTCATCACCAATAGTCCATATTTTCCATCCTTTGTGTGATTTAGGAGGGATGAGCATAGCTAAATTAGTTTTTCCACATGCTGATGGAAAAGCACAAGCAATATAGTGTTTTTCTCCTTCTGGATTTTCTACACCAACAATTAACATATGTTCTGCAAGCCATCCTTCTTTTTTAGCTTGCCAGCTTGCAATTCTGAGAGCGTGACATTTCTTACCCAGTAACGCATTACCTCCATAACCAGAACCAAAGCTTTTTATAGCTAATTCCTCTGGAAAGTGCATTATGAACCTCTCATTTGGATCTAATTTTCCTGTTGAGTGTAAACCTTTTACATACTCTTTTTCTTTAAATATTCTCTTTAGTGCATCCTTTCCCATCCGAGTCATTAGTTTCATATTAGCAACCACATAGGGGCTGTCAGTTATTTCAATCCCACATCGAGAGTAAGGTGAGTCAATTGGTCCCATGCAATAAGGAATTATATACATGGTTCTATTTTTCATAGAATTTTCAAATAACTTATCCATTTTTGCATGAGCATCTTTTGGCTCCATCCAATTATTATTTGATCCCACATCATCTTTTTCAGGTGTACAGATATATGTTAGGTGTTCAACCCTCGCAACATCCTCTGGATCGGATCGATGAAGGAAACAATTTGGATATGAGTCTTTATCTAATTCAATGAGATCTCTGGTGACTTTCATTTGATCTATTAGAAACTGATACTCATCCTCAGAACCATCACATAGATGGATCTTATCTGGATTTGTATGGCTAGCGACCTCATTAATCCAATGAGATAGCTCAGGCAAAGAAGCTTTAATTTGATTTTTCAAACTGACGTTTTCCGAAGAAATTGAGTTTAGCTCTCATTAAGGATAAAAATCGATTGTAACTTAATCTAACATGAGTTTGAATTGGCAAATCAAATTAAATTTAAAAATTCTTATTTTCTTATGGACGAATTAAAAAATCTCTTTAGTCAGCAAGGAAAGCTTTCAAAAATCTTAACTGATTATAGTACCAGAGAAGGCCAAACAGAAATGGCTCTCGATATTAATTCGGCAATCCAAGAAAGAACAAGCCTCATAATTGAGGCTGGAACAGGAATTGGAAAAACATTCGCTTATCTGGCTCCAGTTCTGATGAATGGAAAAAAAACCATCATCTCGACAGGAACTAAGACGCTTCAGGATCAGCTTTATAATAGAGATCTACCTCTTCTAGCTAATGTATTGGGCAGGCCAATATCAACATCACTTCTTAAAGGAAGGTCAAACTACTTGTGTTTGCATAGATTAGATGATGCGCATTCAAATGATAAAACAATTGTTAATGATTTAAGGTTAATTAATGAATGGAAGTTTCAAACTGATACAGGAGACCTTTCTGAGTTAATAGGAATCTCAGATAATTCTGGTGTATGGCCACTGGTAACGTGTACAAATGATAATTGTCCAGATCCTAGTTATGATAAATGTTACTTTTTTAAAGCAAGAAAACTAGCTCAAAACTCAGATCTATCCGTAATAAATCATCATTTACTATTCGCAGATATGGCAATGAAGGAAGAGGGGTTCTTCGACTTCCTTCCTGATGCTGAGGTTATAATTATAGATGAGGCTCATCAGATTGCCGACATTGCTACCCAGTTTTTTGGGGTAACAACAAGTAGCTATGAAATTGAGAGAATAATGAAGGAGCTCCTCCTGAAAGTTACAGCATTGAATGAAACCCCAACAATTAAAGCAATCAATAATTTATCGAAAATATTAAAGAAATTGATATCAAGCTTGCCAAGAAAGAAAGGTCGCTATGTTTTTGATGACATTGAACCAAAAGCAAATAATTTAATACGTGATTTTTATTCTGCTATAGGAGCAGTCACTGAAATTATGTCCAGTATTTTGGGTAAAGACGAATCATTAGAATTAATGCTAGAAATACTAAAAAAAATTCGTAATCGTATGAGTTACATCATTGATTCTCTTGATGATGAAGGTTTAAGATGGATTGAAGTAACATCCAGATCAATAAGATTAAATATTACTCCTCTTGATATAGGTAATAGACTTCAACATCAGCTAAATTCTAAACATCAAACGTGGATTTTTACATCTGCAACAATCACTGTGGATGATGATTTCTCCTATTTTCAAAATCGTCTTGGTATCAGAGCAGCAAACATTTCTCAATATAGGAGTCCTTTTGCATTAGATACAAATGCTCTTGTCTACGTGCCATCTAATTTACCTGAGACAAACGATATTCAGTTTACGGAGAGTATGTTGACTGAATCAAGCAAGCTGATCAACTCTGTGAAAGGTGGAATTTTATTTCTTTTCACGAGTAATAAATCACTAGAAATCGCAAAAAAGTGGTTTCATCAGAATAAAAATAAATTAAATAATAGGTCTCTTTTAATACAGGGTGACTCTTCAAGAGATCATCTATTAAAAAGATTTAGGGAAGAGGAAAATGCGATATTGCTTGGAACAAGAACATTTTGGGAGGGAGTTGATGTAAGAGGGCAGGCATTAAACATGGTTGTTATAGATAAATTACCATTTAAATCTCCAGCTGATCCATTGGTTATGGCAAGGTTGGAATATCTTAGTAAGCTTGGCGAGAATGGATTCACCGAACATCAACTTCCTGAAGCTGTTTTGTCATTAAAACAGGGGGTCGGACGTTTATTAAGAGACGAAAATGATTATGGTTTAATTGTAATATGCGACAATCGCATAAATAAAAAAAGTTATGGAAGCGTCTTCAAGAAAAGCCTAGAGCCTCTGGAATTTACAAGTAATAGAGCTTCGGTTATCGAGTTTTTAGAATACCACAACAACAAAAATCAATGAGTAGCTAAGAAGGAGTTTAACAAATGAATTTTTTAGCATTGGATACATCATCAGTTGCATGTTCTGTTGCCATCTCAAAAGGAGATGAAATTGTCAGTTCACATAAGGTGAATGCAGAAAGTCACTCGTTGACTTTGATACCAACAATCCAAGAAACTCTTAAGACTGCAGAGATAAAATTAGATGGCCTTGATGCGATAGTACTAGGTATAGGTCCAGGATCTTTTGTGGGTACTCGAATTGGAGCTGCTGTTGCCCAAGGTATAGCATTTGGAGTTGATATAGAAATTGTGACAGTTTCATCAATGGAGACAATTGCCTTAGAGGCAATGATTAAAAAAAATCTAGACAAAATTACGGTTGTTCAAGACGCAAGAATGGATGAGGTATATATTGGAAAATATGCCTTAAAAGGTGACAACATTGAGACCTTATCACCAATCAAAATATATCCGATAGGAAAAGAAATTATTTCAAAAAATAACAATGAAATTACTATTGTTGGAAATGGATCCAAAATTTACAGTAATCATCATAAGAATAAATTAATAAAAGTTTTAAATGATAATTACTCTTTACCAAAAGCATGCAATTTAATAGCTCTGGGTAAAAAACTTTTTTTAAACGGAAAATCAATCAATCCAGACCAGTTGATTATTGATTACATAAGAAATGAAGTTGCATCCATAAAGAAAAAATAAGGATATGAAATTAGAATCATCAAACAAATTACTCTTTGAATTGATTAAATGTAATTCTGTAACACCAAATGATGCCGGCTGCCAAGAAATTATTATTAAAAGACTCAAGTCGATTGGATTTGAATGCGAAAGAATGAATTATGGCAAAGTTAAAAATATATGGGCGCACAAAAAAGAGGGTAATGGACCACTACTATGTTTTGCAGGGCATACTGATGTTGTTCCACCTGGACCTATAGAGGAATGGATTTCAGAACCTTTCGTTCCAAAAGTTAGAAATAGAATGATATATGGTAGAGGTGCAGCAGATATGAAGTCTGGTCTCGCTGCGATGATTGATGCTACAGAGACATTTATCAATAGAAGAAAAACATTTAACGGAAAGATTGCCTTCTTAATCACCAGTGATGAAGAAGGCCCAGCCAGAAATGGAACAAAAAAAGTAATTGAGAAGCTCACGGAAAGAAACGAAAAAATAGACTTTTGTATCGTTGGCGAACCTTCCAGCAAAAAAAAATTGGGTGACACAATAAAAGTTGGTAGAAGAGGTTCTTTAAACTGTTTTCTGAGTATAATCGGAGCTCAAGGTCATTCTGCTTATCCTCATTTAGCAAATAATCCATTTAAAAATATAGGTCCAGTCATTAATGATCTAATGAATTATGAATGGGACATAGGTAACGAGTTTTTCCCGCCAACTAATCTGGAAATAGTGGACGCTTCAACAAGCAACAATGCTATCAATGTAATTCCTGGAGAAGTCACTATCACGATGAATATTCGTTTTAATAATCTTTGGAATTACGATTCGCTCAAGAATAAAATTTCTAAAATTATAGATCATCACAAGATCCGTTATAAATTGGAATACAGAGAGTCTGGAGAGCCTTTTCTTTCTCAGGAGGGACCTCTTCTGACAGCATCAAAAAATGCCATAGAAGATGTGCTTGGAATAAAGCCAGAATTATCGACTGACGGTGGAACCTCTGACGGCCGATTCATTGCTCCAACAGGAGCTGAGGTAATTGAGATTGGTTCTATTAATTCATCAATACATAAAGTCAATGAATGTGTTCCTTTTAAGGATACGCCGAATCTATCGCGGGTGTATTTAAGGATACTTGAAAAATTAATTTGCTGAACTTTTGTAAATCATAAGATTAAATATAAAAATACCTAGACATCCTATTAGCACCCAGGCTGGCATTGATAGACTCAAAAGGCTCCAATCAACAGTCGCACACTCACCAGAGCCACTAAAGATTATGAGTAAAGCTTCGCCAAGGGGGAAGTTACCTATTAAATAATCAAATCCTGGCCCACAACTCGGAACCTTATCTATTGGAAGATTCTGCAGATATATATGCCAAGCAGCTATTGAGGAACCTGCTAGCGATGAGAGCCCAATGAGGCTCGCGTATATTATTTTAGAGATTGATTGTGAGTTATGAATAAAGGCAATTAAAAAGAATAATCCTGCCGTTGAAACCGCGATCCTTTGAAGGACACATAAGGGACAAGGAACCAGCAATAGAACATACTCTGCATAAAGAGCATAGCCCATCATCATAAGGCATACACTAAATCCTATAAAATTTTGCACTCTTGTTTCAATTTTATTTATATACATAATGCAATATCTTTTTTTATTTCTATAATCTTATCTTTGGTCCCGACCAAGAGTTAGAACTTCATAGCCATCTTTTTTTATTAGCACAGTATGCTCCCATTGAGCAGATAAGTCATGATCTTTTGTCACAACAGTCCAGCCATCTGGAAGTATTTTAACATCTTTTTTTCCGGCATTTATCATTGGTTCAACCGTCAGCACCATCCCTGATTCTAATTTTGGTCCTGTCCCTGCTTTACCATAGTGGAGTACTTGAGGATCTTCATGAAAAAATTTACCGATTCCATGGCCACAATATTCTCTAACCACTGAAAATCTATTTTTTTCTGCAAAACATTGAATTGCATTACCAACATCACCTAGATATTTTCCACATGCTAGTTGTTCAATACCCAGCCACATGCTTTCATATGTTACATCAGAAAGTCTTTTTGCTTTTATATTTGGTTTTCCGACGAAGAACATTCTACTGGTATCACCATGGTAACCATCTTTAACTACAGTAATATCAATATTTAGAAAGTCTCCCGATTTTAAGATTTTTTCACTGGGTATGCCGTGACACACAACATGATTTACCGATGTGCATATTGATTTTGGGAAACCCCTGTAATTAAGAGGAGCTGGAGTTGCGCCTTGTTCTTTAACGATGAATTTATGGCAAATTTCATCTAGCTTATTAGTGCTTACACCAGGTTTGACGAAATCTTCAATCATATCTAGAACATCTGCAGCAAGTCTGCCTGCAACCCTCATTTTATCCTGTTCTTCTTTTGTTTTGATATTTATATTCATAATAAAAAATTATACTAAAATCTTTAATTTTGAATATTATTTTAATGAAGTAACTGCTTTTTTTCTTTATTTTTTCTAATTTTAGGTTTTTACAAAAAATTTATAACAAAAACATTTGTCCATAAAACAATGATATGTTATAAATCTCACGCCTTAATGGTAAATAAATCACACGTTTATCGACACATCATGAAGGGTGCTCCGTTAATCTGGAGTTTTATGATGGGGTAAACGGAAGAATAACCCGGAGAAAAAATATGAAAGATATAACTATGCGCCAAATGCTCGAAGCAGGCGTTCATTTTGGTCATCAAACCAGATATTGGAACCCAAAGATGTCACCTTACATTTTTGGATCAAGAAATAAACTACATATCATCAATCTAGAGAAAAGTCTGCCAATGGCGAAAGAGGCATTCAATTTCATTAAAAATGTTGTTTCTGATGGCGGTAAGATTCTATTTGTGGGGACTAAACGTGCCGCTAGAGAAACTATTAAATCTGAAGCAAAAAGTTGTGGTATGCCTTATGTTAACCACCGATGGTTAGGCGGAATGTTGACTAATTTCAAGACCATAAAGCAATCAATCAAGAGGCTTAAAAATCTTGAGCAAATGGCTGAAGAGGGTGGATTTGAGGGTTTAACAAAGAAAGAAATTCTCGGATTAACGAGAGAAACTGAAAAACTGGAGAAAAGCTTGGGTGGTATCAAGGATATGGGTTCCATACCAGATGCTATATTTGTCATCGATGTCAATTATGAAGAGATAGCAATACTTGAGGCAAAGAAACTCGGCATACCTGTGGTAGCAATCGTAGATTCAAATTGTTCACCAGATTTAATAGATTTTGTTATTCCTGGTAATGATGATGCAATGAAAGCAATTTCTTTGTATTGCAGTTGTGCTGCTGATGCTGTAATACAGGGAAAAGAATCTATTCCTGTTACAGAAATGAATGATGATGAATTTATTGAGTTAGATGAAGATGGAAAACCAACAAAAAAGAATGCTCAAGAAAATAAAATTTCAAAAAAAATTACAACAAAAAAGAAAAAAATAACTTCCATTGATAAAAAATTATTAGAATCAGACAATGAGCAAACTAATAAGATAAAAATAGAATCTGAAGGTGATCTTTCTAATGAGAATGATATTCCTGCTTCTGAATCTATAAATGAAAAACCTATGTCAGATAAACTTAATGAGGATGCACCAGAAAATATCGAAGAAAAAAAAGTAGCTAAGAAAAAAGTAGCTAAGAAAAAGGTAGCTAAGAAAAAGGTAGCTAAGAAAAAGGTAGCTAAGAAAAAAGTAGCTAAGAAAAAAGTAGCTAAGAAAAAAACATCTTAATCGCTAGAGAGACCACCAATATAAGTAAATAATTTAATAGGGATAGAAATAATGTCAATTTCAGCATCAATGGTCAAAGACCTTCGAGAGAGAACAGGGGCGGGAATGATGGAGTGCAAAAAAGCACTAGTAGATTCAAATGGAGATTTAGATTCAGCTATAGAGTTACTGAGAACAACAGGTCAAGCGAAAGCGGAAAAGAAAGCAAAACGAATAGCTGCTGAGGGAAGAATTATTATTAAGAGTGATACAAAGCATACAGTAATTCTTGAAATAAATTCAGAAACAGATTTTGTTGCGAACGATTCTAATTTCATCAACTTTGCAGAAAGTGTAGCTGAAGCTATCCTTGATAATGAAATCAGTGATTTAGAAAGTCTCAATAAAATCAATCTAAGCACTGGAATAAATATTGAATTGGCTAGAACCAACCTTATCGCGAAGATTGGCGAAAATATTTCGATTAGAAGGTTCGATAAAATTAAACAATGTGACAAAATGGGTCTATATACTCATGGTGCAAGGATAGGTGTTGTTGTGTCATTGAGTGGCGGTGATGAAGAGATTTCAAAAGATATTGCAATGCATGTTGCTGCTTCCAATCCAATCTGCATCGATAATGAAGGTGTTCCAGAAGAGTTGGTATCACGTGAAAAAAGAATTTTCCAGGAACAAGCTGCATCGTCAGGTAAACCTCCAGAAATTGTTGAAAAAATGATTGAAGGTAGGATGAAAAAATTCTTCAAGGAGATAACATTACTGGGTCAGCCATTCATAAGAAATCCTGATATCTCGGTCAACGATTTGTTAAATGAATCAAATGCAGAAATAATTGGCTATAAAAGATATGAAGTTGGTGAAGGAATAGAAAAGAAAGAAGAAAATTTTGCTGACGAAGTCATGGCTCAAATTAAGGGAAATGAGTCATAATATTCACCAAAAAAAGAATCAAATCTAACTAAATAGCTTCAATTTTTATTCATTTATCAGTTAGTATCATAGATATAAAAAAATTTCGGATTTTATAGGTGATACGATGAAAAAGTCCTCCACACTATATAAAAGAATACTTGTAAAACTTAGTGGCGAAGCTTTGATGGGCCAACTTGACTATGGTATCGATCCTTCTGTAATAAAAAGAATTGCGAGTGAGTTGATTCAGGTCAAAAACTTAGGAGTAGAGGTTGCTGTTGTTATTGGCGGCGGAAATATATTTAGAGGTGCTGGATTAGCTGGGGCAGGTATGGATCGAGTAACCGGAGATTATATGGGTATGCTTGCAACTGTTATGAATGCTCTTGCAATTCAAGATGCACTTGAATCTATGGGCTCTGAAGCAAGAGTAATGTCTGCTATCAAAATTCATGAAGTCTGTGAAGACTATATTAGAAGAAGAGCTGTGAGGCATCTCGAGAAAGACAGATTTATCATACTTGCAGCAGGCACGGGAAATCCTTTTTTTACTACTGACTCTGCAGCAAGTCTGCGAGCAATTGAAATAGGTGCCGAAGTATTGCTTAAAGCAACAATGGTAGATGGTATCTTTGATTCTGATCCTAAGAAAAATAAAAATGCGAAAAAATATAAGAAGATATCTTTTGATAAAGTTCTTTCTGACAAATTAAAAGTAATGGATGCCACTGCAATAGTTATGTGTAGAGATAATAATCTGCCATTAAGAGTCTTTAATCTAATGGAAACTAATTCTTTAGTGCAAGCTATGTCTAGTGAAGATGTTGGTACTTCTGTAAATTAAGTTTATCCGGAGAGTACAATGATAGATGATATAAAAATTGAAACCGACAAGCGTATGCAGAAAAGCATCGACTCATTAAAGAAAAATCTATCAAAAATTCGAACAGGTCGAGCGAATACATCGC
>CABYDR010000037.1 GCA_902517795.1 uncultured Woeseiaceae bacterium
TGATAGCCTCTCCACTTTTTAGTCATACCTATGCAGCACATCACCCAACTTATAAGTTTGAAAATGTGATTGTCAAGGATAATCAACGTGTTGGAAAACCCGGTGACGGCATGTCTTTCACACACAGTTGGTTTAGGCATGAAAGACTGATGATTGGTGCGAGAAGCTGCGGTGCTGCAGCAAGATTGATAGAGGAAGCGAAACAATTTGCTGAGGAAAGAATTGTTGATGGTAAACCGCTCATTGAAAAGCAAATCATTCAATTCATGCTGGCTGAGAGTGCTACTGAACTCTGGGCTTCAAGGCTGATGACATTTGAAGCAGCAAAAGCGGATGATGATGAGATGAATGTAAAAGTGCTACACAACAGATGTTCCATGGTCAAATTGTATGTATCAGAAGCGGCAAACCGAATAGCTGACAGAGCCTTACAAATCTTTGGTGGAAGAGGCTATATGCGTGAAAATGTTGCTGAGAGATTTTTTCGGGAACTCAGATGTGATCGAATATGGGAGGGTACAAGTGAGATTCAGAAATTAATCATTGCCCGTGCACTACAAAAACGTGGACTGGACGGAATGTAATAGAGTATGCGAAAACTGACTAATTCAAATTCTCAATTCAAAAAAGCGATACAAAAACTACCGCTGGGTGTCTCTTCAAATTTTAGATACTGGGGAGCTGATAAAACGCTTTATATAAAGAAAGGCAAGGGCGGAAAAATCTGGGATCTAGATAACAATGAATACATCGACTATAGACTTGCCTATGGTCCAATTATATTAGGTTATCAAGATGAGCGAGTTGACGAAGCTGCTCGATCAGGTATGGATATAGGCGGTGTTTTTGCTTTGGCAACCGAATTAGAATATGAAATTGCTGAAAGAATCAACAAGATGGTCAAATCTGCAGAGTTAGTTCGTTTCTCTAACTCTGGAACCGAAGCCGTTATGGCTGCATTAAGAGTAGCGAGAGCGTTCACAGGCAAGGATGGTCATGTCATTTTGGAAGGAGGATATCATGGAGTTTTTAGTGAGGTAATGTGGTATTCAGAGATTGAAGACTGGGACCCAAAAACTGGTAATCCAGATCTTCTGCCATTTGGGGAAGGGATACCTAAAGTTACAAAGAAGCTCAATTATACAGTGCCAATAAATAATGCAAATGCCGTTGAAGATCTCTTTAAAAAATCAGCGCATGATATTGGGGCATTTCTGGTCGAACCGATTATGGGAAACTGTTGCAGTATAACTGCTAATCAACAATACATGGAGGACATTCGATATTTATGTACAAAGTATGAGGTTCTTATGATTATTGATGAAGTTAAAACAGGTTTTAGGGTTGCGAGAGGAGGAGCACAAGAGTTGTACAACATTGAGGCAGACTTGTGTACATTCGCAAAAGCCATAGGCAATGGTTACCCAGTAGCAGTGCTCGCAGGAAAAGAAGAGATTATGAGAAATATTGGTGGAGATGACGGAGTGGTTCATGGTGGGACATTCACAGGTCATTCAGTTTCTTTATCAGCAGCAGCAAAAACTCTTGAGATACTTGATGAGACTGATGCTCTCAAAACAATTGAAAATTATGGTCTAAAGTTACAAAAAGGAATGAGTAAAATTCTCAGTGAGAGAAGTATTGCCCATGATTTTTCCGGGCATCCATCAATGATGGGATTATTTTTTGCTGAGCAAGCGCCAGACGATTATAGGGGCTGGTTGAATTCAGATTATCAATTCTATGATACACTGGCTCCTAATCTCCATGAGATGGGAATATTGGTGGAACCTGATTCAAGAGAGCCCTGGTTTCTTTGCGAGTCCCACGATATGGGATGCTTACAGGAAACACTGGACAAATTTGAACAAGCAGTAGATATTACGAGATTAGAACTCGGTTTATAACAAATCAACTCATACTTAAGAATGAAGAAATACGATGTAATTGTTGTTGGTGCTGGACATAATGGGCTAGCGAATGCAGCTTTTCTTGCAAAAGCAGGACTTGATGTTCTGTGTGTAGAAAAAAATGATTATATTGGTGGAGCTGCAGTAAGTAGAGAGCTTTATAAAGACTGGAAATATTCAAACTGCTCATACGTATGCAGTCTTCTAAGACCAGAAATATATCGAAATCTTGAACTTCACAAGCATGGACTTCAGGTTACACCCTATGGTGGATCGCTTCAGTTCATGGAAAATGGGGATTATTTTGGTTCTTATCACGATCCTGAAGCAGCACATCGTGAGATGGCAAGGCACTCTCTTCATGATGCCGACGCTTATTCGAGGTACTCCACAGATACTATGAGGCAATGCCGTCTCATACGAGATTTCTTGTTGAGAACAGCTCCAGATCCAACATCATTCAAACCCAGGGACATCAAAGAACTGATACTACTAGGAAACAAATTTCTTGAGCTAGGAGAAGACAGGTTATACGAGACAATTCGTTTCTGGACCATGAGTGTTGCAGAATATTTAGATGAATATTTTGAGACAGATGTTATTAAAACAGCACTTTCTGGTAGCGGAATAATAGGCACGGCCTTGGGCATTCATTCACCTGGAACAGCATATGTATTATTGCATCACTATATGGGCGATGTAGATGGAAATGTTGGAACTTGGGGTTTTGCTCGTGGCGGAATGGGCGCCGTTTCAAATTCACTTGCCGGAGCATTCCAGTCGTATGGAGGAGAAATTCGCTCTGAGGCAGGAGTTGATCAGATCATAGTTAAAAATAATCGCACCAAAGGAGTTGCCCTCGAGAGTGGAGAAGAGATATATGCCCCAGTGGTTGTCTCAGCTATGGATGTAAAAAGAACTTTTCTAAACTGTATGGATAAAAATGATCTTCCTGGGAATTTCTATAAACGTGTGAAAAACTTTAAGATTCGTGGCTCTTCAGGAAAACTAAATATAGCACTTGATGGGATGCCAACATTCCCTGCGCTTTCAGAAAATAGTGAGTTTATTGGCAAAGCAGATATGCACTTTATAGATTCAATGGAACGAATGGAAAGAGCCTATGATGATTGGAAAGATGGTACTTGGTCAAAAGATCCATATATAGACTGTACAATCCCAAGCGCAACTGATCCGACCATGGTACCTCCGGGCAAACACTTTATGAGTTGTTTTGTCCAATATTGTCCTGCACAGATAGAAGGAAGAGCTTGGACCAATGAAGAACGGGAAGCATTTGGTAAGAGTGTGATCGATCAAATTTCTAATTACAGTCCTGATTTTAAAGATCTAATTCTTCATGTAGAAATCAGAACACCACAAGATATCGAAGATCAAATAGGTATAACTGAAGGGAACATTTTTCATGGTGAGTTAACTATGGATCAACTTCTATTCAATAGACCTGTACCGGGATTTGCTCAGTATAGAGCGCCTGTTAAAGGGCTTTATATGTGTGGATCAAGTACACATCCTGGAGGGGGCGTGATGGCAGCTCCTGGCGCTAACGCAGCACGTGAAATTCTTCTTGATTTAAAATTAAAAAATACTGTACCTGAGAATTTTGGCGATGACTAATCAATACGATGCAATTGTTATTGGGGCTGGGCACAACGGAATGATTTGTTCCGCTTTGCTCGCAAAAACAGGCAAAAAGGTGCTTGTCTTAGAGGCAAATGATCAAGTTGGGGGAGCGGCAATCACGAGAAAATTTGCAGATGATTTCTCAGTCTCTGCATGTGCACATTTATTATTCCAACTTCAGCCAGACGTTATAAAAGATCTTGGTATAGAACCCGATTACTCAAAAAAATCAATGGAAACAATAGTATTAACAGAAGATGGAAATCATATTCGATACCAAGGCAAAAATATCAGCGGTGTTAATGAGGAAGATAAAAAGAACTACATTGAATTTCATAATCGCATGATCAGATTTTCTGATTTGCTCAAAACCTATCTAAACAAGCGTCCACCCAGATTGGGAACAAAAAATACCAAGGATCTGATGACACTGGCCAAACTTGGATTTGATATTCGAAGGATGGGCAAGACAGAAATGCGTGAATTCCTGAGATTAATTGGCATGAACATCTATGATGAGCTCGATGAGCGCTTTGTAAACCCTTACTTAAAAGGAGCTTTGAGCACAGATGCTGTTTTGGGTACTCATCTTGGCCCTAGATCACCAAATACTATTCTGACATATCTATATAGATTGGCCGGATTACACGGTGATGTATCTTCAATACAAGGTGGAATGGGTGGCCTCATGAATCAAATAAGAAGTATTGCTGAAGGGTCAGGGGTTGAGATAAAAACAAATTCAAAAGTAAATGAAATTTCAGTCAGTAATGGTGCTGTGACTGGTGTTCAGACTGAGGGTGGTGAAAAATATTTAAGTTCTACAGTAGTTTCGAATGCAGACCCAAAACAGACAATGATGAACCTTGTAGGTCCAAAACATCTCGAAATTAGATTTACACATAGAATAGATAACATCCGAATGAGAGGAAATGCATCTAAACTGCATTTTGCGCTGAACGCACTCCCAAAAATTCCTGGATTTGAAGATTTAGATTACCAGCAACGTATATTGATCGCACCGAGTGAGCATTATGTCGAAAAAGCTTTTAATCATGCAAAATATGGAGAAAGCTCAGTAAGGCCAGTCTTAGAAATTACTTTTCCAAGTACAACAGACAGCTCACTGGCTCCTGAGGGAAAACATGTGATGTCTATTGTTGCTCAATATGCTCCTTATCATCTGAAAGGAGGCTGGAGTAATGAATCAAAACAGCAGTTTTCTGATGCAGTTAAATCTGTCTTAAAATCGCATATGGTTAATATTGATCAATGCATAATCAGTGAAGAACTCTTGACTCCTGCTGATATAGAGCAGGAATTTAACATAACAGGTGGGCACTGGCATCATGGTGAATTCACCCTAGATCAATTCATGTTTGTTAGGCCTGTTGCTGGTTCTTCCCAATATGAGATGCCTATAAATGGCCTCTTTCTTTGTGGTGCAGGTAGTCATCCTGGAGGGGGTATAAGCGGTGCATGCGGAAGAAATGCTGCTCAAGTTATTTTACAAAGGGATTAAATATAGTGATTGAAATACTAATATGGAGTTTGTTTGTGGTCACTTGGCTCAGTGTTGGCCTCCATATAGTTAGAGAGTTTGTGCGACATAATTTTCAGGATGGAAGAAAAAATTGAATAGTGAATCAATGATACAAAAGCCAAGCATGATCAGAAGAATTATCATGAGACTTGTAAGTGGTTACAGAAGAGTTATGGATGTGAAGTATAATCCACTGAAAAATGTTCCTGATCCTAGTCTACAATCCTACTTTATGTTGGTATTATTTACTGTGTGGAGTGTGTTCTTTGGTTTTATTGCTGCAAACTATCTCGGATTTTTTAATTACAACACTATAATTAGTATTTTTATACATGTTTCAATCCTTGCTCCAATAGCATTTACCAATACAATATTCGTAGATGCTGAGAGAGATGGACATAAATGGCTGCAGGAATGGAAAGAAGAGCAATCAAGATATAATCTAGTAATCAATAGATTAAAGACTAAAAACTTAAAAATATGGAAGCCAAAAGAGAAGTAAAATGACCGCTCAGCACATATTTACAGGAAGACTTAAAACTCCCTTTCATCCTCGAATCACGGAGCTAGATAGCCTCAATACCTGGCATAATTGGGCAGGATATTCGAGTGCAGAGGCACTCTATTGTGAGGATATGGAATATTTTGCGATAAGAAATTCAACAGGTGTTTTTGATATTACACCAATGACAAAATATCGAATTACAGGCCCAGATGCTCTAAATTATCTGGATCGTCTTGTTACAAGAGATATGAAGAAAATCAAACCTGGAAGGGTTGCTTATGCAGTTTGGTGTGATGACCAAGGTCAAGTTATGGATGATGGCACTATATTCCACCTCAGAGAAGGCGAATACAGACTATGCTCCCAAGAAAGACATTTCGCTTGGTTAAAAGCTGCTTCAATAGGGTTTGATGTAACACTTAAGGAAGAAACAGCTGATGTCGCTGCATTGGCTGTTCAAGGACCAACTTCATACAGTATTCTGAAAAACATGGGTGTTAGAGGTCTTGAAGAATTAAAACCATTTGGATTAATTCACAATGAATTTTTAGGAAGTGAGCTTATGATATCTCGCACAGGCTTCACAGGGGATTTGGGCTACGAACTTTGGATATCACCAGATAAAGCCCTAGAGCTCTGGGATGCTCTTTTTGAGGCTGGTAAAGAATATGGAATAAGAGCAATTGGAACTCATGCTTTAGGATTAGCAAGGAAAGAAGCTGCTTACCTCGCTCCGTTTGAAGATTTTTTGCCTGCAGAAACGACAGTGAGAACAGGCCGAACCAGGTCACCACTTGAGTTAGGACTGGATTGGCTAGTCGATTTCAGTAAAGAAAACTTTAACGGAAGAAAGGCTCTGTTAAAAGAAAAAGAAAATGGATCTCAATGGAATCTAGTCAAACTTGACATCGAAGGAAATAAAACTGCAGATCATTCATATATTTATGCGCATGAAAAAAACAATAAATCAGAAATAGGATTCATTACTTCTGCTGCATGGTCACCAATATGCAAACAAAATATTGCTCTGGGAACAGTTAGAAGCCCACACGGCAAACCAGGTGATACTTTATGGGTCGAGATATATTACCAAAGAGAAATGCATTGGAATCGTGTTATGGCAGAAGCAAGCATCGTTGATAAGCCATTCTGGTTTCCAGCCAGGAGAGGCAAGACACCACCTGATCCATTTTAAATTGGATTTAAATTATCTAGCTTGGCGTTTAAATTGCAAAATTCTCTGGATCCATTATTAAGACCTAAATCAGTAGCAATCCTAGGGGCTTCAAAAACTAAAGATTCAGTCGGTCAATGGACGCTTAAAAATTTAAAAAAAGGTGGATACAAGGGCGCCATTTACCCAATCAATCCTTCATACGACACCATACAAGGCATTAGTTGCTTCAAGAGTGTATCGCAATTGCCAGAAACACCAGATTTAGCAATCTTTGCTGTCAGTGATCATCGTATTGAGACATTATTTGATGAAATAATTGAAGTCAAGATTCCAGCGGCGGTCATATTTTCATCATTAGTTGTCGATAATGATAAAGCACCAACTTTAAAAGAGCGTATTAAAGAAAAAATTCGTAACTCTGGTATTCTGGTTTGCGGTGCTAATGGCATGGGCTTTTATAATGTAAGAGATTCCATGTGGGCTTGCGGTTTTGATAGCAGTGATCATAAACCAATCGGAAACGTCAGTCTTATAAGTCACTCTGGTTCTGGGATGTCTGGAATTCTGGATTGTGAGGATCGCTTGAGATTCAATTTTGCAGTCTCGACCGGAAATGAATTATCCGTAACTATGGATCAATATTTAAATTTTGTTCTAGATCTTCCAGAAACCAAAGCAGTTGGATTATTTATTGAAACTGCCAGAAATCCTAATGGATTTATAGCTAGCCTTCAGAAAGCAAAAGAAAAAAAGATACCAATAGTCGCTTTAAAAGTTGGAAAAACTGAAAAATCTGCACAACTAACGGTTTCT
This sequence comes from uncultured Woeseiaceae bacterium, assembly GCA_902517795.1. Taxonomy (GTDB): domain Bacteria; phylum Pseudomonadota; class Gammaproteobacteria; order Steroidobacterales; family Woeseiaceae; genus SP4260. Next base: position 7,593 of record CABYDR010000037.1, read on the forward strand.
CATTCCGGTGCAATTGCTGGTGATGATGATACCTATGATGCGTTATTTGATTTATATGGCGTTCAAAGGGTAAGAGATACAGAAGAGTTAGTTGCTTCTTTGATGCTTTTTTCTGAATTCGGAGTTTTGGGCGATGGTCATTTGGTTGCGTTACATGATTCTGGTGGAGAAAGACAACTTCTTGTTGATCTCGCACATGAAAATAATGTGCCGCTTACAGAGCTTCACAGTAGCTCCGTAAAAGACCTTGAAAAAATTATTGACCCCGAGTTGCCTGCTATAAATCCACTTGATGTATGGAGCAGGGGAGGACCAAATTCTAGTGCTCAATATTCTGAATCGGCGAGGATTTTACTTGCGGATCCTGGCGCTGCAATTGAAGCTTTGATTCTCAATAGAGCGCCATACGGGAAGATATATCCAAGTTATATTGATCTAATGAAAAAGACACATGAAAAGACAGGCAAGCCAGTTATCCTTGTCTCATCTCACCAAGGAAGTGGATACGATTCCGAAGTCGTAGAGCAAACACATGAAGGGTATCCAATACTAGACGGAGTCTCTCCAACGTTGGTTGCCATTAGAAATTTATTCAATTACAGGAACTTCTTCAAAAGAAATAAAGATCAGCTTAGCTGTGATGTCCCAGCCAACATAAATGATCACATCGATACTCTAAAAAATAATCCTATTTTGGGAGAATATGATGCTCTTAAATTATTAGCTGACTTCGGCATTTCAGTGGTCAAAAATAAATATGTTGATAATCAGGAAGACACAATAAAGGCCGCATTAGAGATCGGATATCCCGTGGTTCTGAAAACAGCCAAGAAAAATATTAATCATAAAACTGAAAATAATGGCGTCATCTTAAATATTACAAATGAATCATTATTAGTTAAGGCATACAGAGATATGGAGAAGAGAATCGGAAGTGAGGTTATTGTTGCCAAGATGATAGAGGGCGGACAAGAGATGTTTCTTGGGGTCAGACGAGATCCTCAGTTTGGACCGATCATTTTAATGGGATTAGGAGGAATCTACGCAGAACTGTTTGATGAAACTGTATTTGCTATTCCACCTTTCAATCAGAGTTATGTGGAAGAAAGAATGAATCATTTAAAATCAAAAAAAGTTTTAGGCGGATTCCGCGGTGAAGTTTTGGATGTTCAATCATTTTATGAGTGCGCTTCCAGATTTTCTTTTTTGATTAAGCACATGGAAAATGAGATAAAGGAATTTGATGTTAATCCACTTATATTAACCAGTGATGGATGTATTGCTGTAGATGCTTTGATTATTGCGGAAACTCGAAAATAGGCAGTCTGTTCAGAAACATGGTTAATTTCCAAGATATTATCTTTTAGAATTTTTTCATATTTGATGACTAATTTAAAAAATAGAGATTCTTGAAAAAAAAGTTCTAAATATTTAATTGTATATTATTCAAAAAATTTAGAGTAAATAACTTTTTTAGATTGTATGTTTTTGAAGTGAGCGACTGTCATCATACAAGAAACATAATAAGTTGCATCCCTTACGGAGTTACCTAAAGACGAACTTGATACCCTATAATCTTGGGGGTTTGGTAAGTTCTCAATACCATTGCTCTGAAGGAAGTTCTTTACTACACTTGATTTAATGCCAAAATTTGTATTCTCAGGTAGAGTCTCAAATATTTCAAACATTTTCATTTTATCTAAAGTAGCAACCGCTACTCCTACTACATTACCTTTATTGTCAAAAATAGGTCCACCACTATTTCCGGGCTGAAGAGCAGCAGAAATTTGTATATTTGAATAATTATTTCCTACTCCAGAAAGAGAACTAATTATTCCGTCCGTCATCTTTATAGATGTGCTTAGTTCTTCTCCAAAAGGAAATCCCGCTACATAAATTTCTTGTAATAATTCTGGTGCATCATCAGAAATAGGTAAAACAGAGCTAATCTCACTTTCAACTTTAAGTATTGCTAGATCATTAAAGCTATCAAAAGTAGTTATTCTCGCTGGTATATTGCTACCATCAGCACGAACTTTAACTTCTTGACATGCCTCAATAACATGATGATTGGTTATGATATGGCCATCAAATGAAACTGCAAATCCAGTTCCAGATGAAGCTTCAAGCATCTCATTATTTTCAATTGATTTTTTTTCTTGAGATTTCTGAGGTATAAAATCATTTTCGTTTGGCTCATAAGCTGCATAATATGAGTATTCATCATTGACAAACATACCTTCCTGAACTCTGCCATCGGGATAAAAATTTACACCCATACCTTCTCTTTTTGAGTCACGCCATCCTCCTATATATTTCTGACCAGAAGCCCAAGTGTACGTTCCTTGACCATTTATCTTATTATCTCTCCATTCACCAACGTATTGATCTCCTTTATTAGGAGTATTTGAAAAAGTATATGTTCCTTGACCATGTTGAAGATCATTTTGGAATTGACCAACATATAAATCGCCATTCGAATAATTATTGACTCCTTGTCCCTCTCTCTTCCCATTCTTAAAGTCACCAACATATTTCTCTCCATTATTAAAAGTAAATGTCCCTTTGCCATCTACATTATCATTTTTAAATTCACCTACATATTTATCCCCATTGTTATATGTATATGTACCTGTCCCGTGCTTTAAGCTGTTTTTCCATGAGCCGACGTATCTATCACCACTATTTTCACTATTATCATAGACGGTGGCGCCAAAACAATTATTCCATCCCTGTGCAACATCCGATGGGCAGTTGGGCAATCCACTATCATTGTTCGTGTCACTTAATGTGTTGTTGATAACAGCAATTGCATCTGTAGCAGATCTATAAACTCCCAGTAAGACTCCGTTACCGGTGAGATACTGACATTTATTGATTGAGCGCTCTGAGACATCTCTAAAAAGATAAAAATATTTTCGAGATTCTGATGAGAATAATTCATGACGCGATTCCGGAAAGTAATCTCGTGTGCAACCACCAAGACGAATATCATCACCTATGTTCATGCTTATCATGGCAGAATTGAGAGAATTTTTTGTCATTCCAGCATATATTCTATTTTGACTAATCATCTGCTCAGGTGTAGCGCACCCTGTTAGAAAAAATATCATCAAT
>CABYDR010000038.1 GCA_902517795.1 uncultured Woeseiaceae bacterium
ATTGCACTAATCAGCCTCATTCTTCCAAATGCAAAAATAATTGATGCAAGACGAAATGCTATGTCTTGTTGTTTCAGTGGATTTAAACAGCTCTTTGCCAGTGGTCAACAGTTCTCATATGGTCTTGAAGAGATAGGCACCTATTACAAAGACTACATAAGATTAATGCAGCATTGGGATAAAGTGTTGCCAGGAAAAATATTGCGTGTTCAATATGAAGATGTTGTAAATGATTTGGATAATCAAGTTAAGAGAATCCTTGATTATTGTAAATTGCCATTTGAGGAAAACTGCATTAACTTTCATAAAACTGAGAGAAATGTTCGTACTCCAAGTTCAGAACAAGTTAGGCAACCAATTTATAAGAGCGGTCTGGAACAATGGAAAAATTTTGAACCCTGGTTGCAACCACTAAAAGATGCGCTGGGTAAAAATTATTCGGATTAATAATAAACGCAGATTTCATTAATCAAGTATAATTCACTCATAATAATAAATAATTTTTTAATGAGATGAGAAAAAAACACAAAAGCAACTTAATTAATGGTGAGTGGACCGAAAATGGTTCGCAATTTATGAGTGTAAATCCATCAGATACAGCCGATCTCATCGGTCCTTTCTTTGAAGCGACTGAAAATGATTGTCATCTCGCTATCAGTTCAGCAAGAAACGCTTATGAAGCATGGTCCGAAAGTCAGCTCGAGGAGAGAAAAAAAATACTCGATCAGATCGGTGAGGCACTGATAAATAATAGTCAAGAAATTGGAAAATTAATTGCTCGCGAGGAAGGCAAAACTGTGGCTGAAGGTGTCGGTGAAGTGTATCGTTCAGGGCAGTTTTTTCAGTATTTTGGTGCTGAAGTATTGAGACAAATGGGTGAGGTAGCTATGTCCGTTAGACCAAATATTGATATTGAGGTGACAAGAGAGCCTCTTGGGGTTATTGGTGTAATTACGCCGTGGAATTTTCCTGTTGCCGTTGCAGCATGGAAGATAGCGCCTGCCATTGCATTCGGTAATTCTGTTGTACTTAAGCCCTCTGAGATTGTCCCAGCCAGTGCATCGGCTTTCGCTGAAATCATCCATCAGAGTGATCTGCCTGATGGTGTTTTTAACTGTGTTCAGGGTTCGGGTGATGTAGGTCAAATTATTACGAGCAATAAGAATATAGATGGCATATCATTCACTGGCTCGGTTAAGACAGGTAATCAAATTGCACAAAATTCAATTAAAAATATGGTTAGGATACAGATGGAGATGGGCAGTAAAAATGCCTTAGTGGTTCTAAAAGATGCGAATATTGAAACAGCTGTGCAGTGTGCCATCAATGGTGCTTTTTTTGGTACCGGTCAAAAATGTACCGCCTCATCAAGATTGATTGTAGAAGAAAAAATTCATGATGAATTTGTGGCTGCTCTTACTGAAGCTACAAAAGCCCTAGTTGTTGGTCATGCTCTTGATGAGAAAACGCAAATTGGTCCAGCAGTTGATGACCGTCAATTTAAACAAAATAAAAAATATCTGGATGAGGCTCTAAAAAAAGGTGCCAAAATGGTTGCAGGTGATGAAAAGATTGATGCAAATACAAATGGGTTCTTCATGAGGCCAACGTTATTAATAAATACCGATAACAATATGAAGATTAATCGAGAAGAGGTTTTCGGTCCCATTGCCTGTGTTATCAGGGCAAATGATTATGATCATGCATTAGCTATTTCAAATGATTCTGATTTTGGCCTTTCCTCAGGAATCGTTACTGATTCGCTTAAGCATGCAAATCACTTTAAGAGAAACTCCCAATCGGGTTGTGTCATGGTAAACCTCCCTACCGCTGGTACAGATTATCATGTGCCATTTGGAGGCAGGAAAGCATCCAGTTATGGGCCGAGAGAACAAGGTCAGTATGCGAAAGAGTTTTTTACGATAGTAAAGACCAGTTATATATCATCCGTTTAGTAATAGAGTTTTTAATGATAAAAAAACAAGATATGTTAATTATAGATTGTCTCGAGTATGTGAATTGGGATCGAAAGTTATTTGAACATGCAAAAACTTCTGGTTTAAATATAATTCATGTAACCATTGCATACTGGGAAAACACCGAAGAAACCCACAATAATTTTAAAAAGTGGAATGAACATTTCAAAAAGCACAATGATTTAATAATGCCTATCCATGATTATGATGATATTCATAAGGCAATTGAGCTAAACAAAATAGGCATTATCTTTGGGTTCCAAAACTGCTCTCCAATTGAAGATGATATTGAAAAAATTGAAGTGATGCATAGTTTGGGTGCAAAAATTATGCAACTCAGCTACAACAATCAAAGCCTCCTGGCTACCGGGTGCTATGAAGATCGTGATTCGGGTATCACCAGATTTGGCAAAGAAGCCATAAAGGAAATGAATCGTTTAGGCATGATTATTGACATGTCACACAGTGCTGAATATTCTACACTTCAAGCCATCGAGTTATCATCGCGTCCCATTGCGATTACCCATGCCAATCCGAATAGTTTTCACAATGCACTTCGCAATAAATCCGACACGGTATTAAAAAACTTAAGTCAGTCAGGAGGAATGCTTGGAGTCAGCCTATACCCCTTTCATCTAGCTGATGGTTCAAACTGTGAGTTATCCGCATTTTGTCAGATGATATATGACACTGCAGAAATGATGGGTATAGATCAACTCGGTATTGGTTCTGATCTCTGTCTGAATTGGGATTACACGATTTTAGAATGGATGCGAAGTGGAAGGTGGGCGCTTAAACCGGATTTTGGAGAAGGCTCATCTGATAATCCATCATGGCCTAGGCAACCCAATTGGTTTGAAGATCACGGAGGTTTTCAAAATATTATAGAAGGACTGGATTCGATTGGCTTTAATAAAGAAGAAATTGAAAAAATTATGGGGAAAAACTGGTTAAATTTTTTCAAAAAATCTTTTCAAAAATTACAATAAAATCATGCAAGCAAACCTAAATACAACCCAATCAAATGATGAATTCATGCGTGATCCCAGTGTTGTCATGGATCTCAGAAGACTTGGCTCTTTCTATCCCTATAAATTAAGCTTTATGCGTAAACTAATAAGAAAGATCATGCGCCAAAAGTGGAAAATTTCTATCGATCACTTCAATCTAGATAATGATGGCTATGGAGAGATTATTTATGACATCAAAACACCAAAAGACTGTTTCCATTTTGTTGTATTTTCAAACTTCCTTGATCCGAACGAGAGAACAGACAGAGTTATTGCAGAACAATGGGATATCACGCTTACATTAAGGCATGGAAAATTCGATCAAAATCAATTGGAAATGTTAAGAAACAACGTTCCACTCCAAGAAAAAGGCAGAATGTCATCCAATACTATAGTCTTGTCTAGAGCAAATCGAAGCAGCAGAAATTTTGATTATGTCATCGATCAATTATCCTCAGGTCAACAGCCTTCGATAGAAAAGATCAAAGAAGTGGGTTATATCTATAGAACCACAGCAGTCTATGGTAGCGGTAAATTTGGTATGGCTGATTGGGAAAAAGTAAGAACACACTATAAAGATTTCTCAGAGCCTTTTTCAGCAGAGATGTTTTCTTGCTTTATGATCAGACAATTCAGCTTTGATCAAGTTGAGCATATTGCAAGAATTAAGTCACCAAAAGATTCAGTTGCACTTGAAAAAAGCACCAAAATAAACTTGGGTATAGGCAATGCAACCGGTCTTGGAATGGCCCCTTTTCTCATCAAACATCCGTTATTAATAAACAACTGGATTGAAAAGAGAGAGAAAGTTCTATGTGAAATACTGAAAACTACTCAACCAGATGAAAACAGGTTAGCGGCACTCCTGTCTCTAGCTCAGCGAGCATTTCATCATTTAGACGAAATCAATAGTGAAAATAAGACGCAAAATAAAATCAATAAAAATGCAGCAGAAGATCTAAAAAGAATGGTTAGCTGGATTCCAAAAAATAAAAAGGCCATAACAAATTGGACGGATCTTCTTGACCATATCAGCCTAAATTATGGTGTTGAAACTCAAGAAATAGCCAATACCATTCTCATAGAAATTTATCCAGATATTGCATTGGATATGGAAAATTACAATTACATTGATGAGAAATATGAACTCATGCCTAAAATGAGCCTCATTGAGCTTCAAAATATCATTGAAGAAAAGTACAAATGGGCTCTGAAATATAATTTTAAAAAGGCAAAAAATAATTCTGTATTCTGGTATCGATCAGAAGAAAAAATGGAGCCGAGGCTAGGTCAAAGAGGGCTAGATGAGGGGGTAGAAAAAGAGATGTTAATTGGTGTCGCAAAGATTGTTTCTAAATGTTACGACTCAATTTGCACTATCTCTAACAACTCAATAATAAAATCAGTTGGTGAGTTTGTTTTTGCTCATCCAGAATATCGAAAAATTATTCGACGTATTCAAACGTTATCTAAGACAATATATGGTGAAATTCGGGCCAATTTGCTAGAAGAAGATGTAATGCCCATTCATCTATTAAGATGTAAGTTATCGTTTTTTGGTGTCGGAAAATTTGATCCAAAATCACGATTGTGGCTAAGAAATACGATGTTTCAGGGCGCTCCAATCATCGATGATATAGCAGATGATTACAAAGACGATTGGTTTTTTCCCACAATAGAGACATCTGAACAAAATAGGGATAATGAAATTCACTAGAGTTTCTAATAATGAGCTTCGCGCCATTTTAAATAATGCGTGTGAAGCATTTATCAGTCACAAGAATGATTTTGAGGAGACGGCTTCCACAATCTTATGGCTGGAAACCTATGATTTTTCCGGAATAGATATGTTCCTGAATTATCTAGATCAACATTACGAATACAATTATTTACAGCCAAAAATAATTAATAATGAAAAGGCATCGCTTATCATCGATGGAAAACATGAAAGTCATATTTTTAATGCGCATTTAATTTCAGACATTGTATGCACTCTCTTCAATCAAAATGAAAATGATGGATTAGCAATAATTAATTCAAAAAACCCCGAAGCATTGGTTCCAAAATTAATTGAATCTAAAATCTTTAAAAATTACTTGTCAATAAATTGGATGGATGAGAATTATTTGTCCTATCTATTCTATAGAAATGAAAATAGTTCAAACTTAATAATATATAAGACAGATTCTAAGCTTAATGAAAAATACTTTAATACAGTTCTAATAAACAATAAAAATGATCATAAAAATAATGAAAATGAAATTTTCAAATTAAATGATCTAAATAAATTAAAGATAATCAATCGAATTCAACCTAAACACTTCCGATCAATTAAACAACAAAAGTTGATGGATGGATTTTATATGGAAAACACCAAATTAAACAAATTATCGTCTATTGCCAATAATGTGCTTGTTGAATCGAGTGAAAAATCTCGATTGGGTGCGGGTGAATAACAATAATTAATTAACTTTCAATTAGAAATAAATATTTATGAATAAAATAATTGATAATTTTTATCACGGATATAACAAAACAGTGGCATTGGCACCTAAGTTACTGGTTATCGCGCTGATATTGTTCGTGGCGATATATCCAGATTCTGCTGGACAAAAATTATTGGCGGCACAAAATTGGTCAACAGAAACATTTGGTGGCTGGTACATATACGTATCTCTATTTTATGTCATATGTTGTCTAAGTCTCGGTTTATTCAATAAAACAGGGAAAATAAAACTAGGAAAAGAGAACGAACACCCCGAGTTCACAACTCTTTCATGGTTGTCTATGATGTTTGGTGCCGGTATTGGTATAGGGATGCTCACTTACTCAACTGCTGAACCTATTTTCCATTTTGCAAATAACCCAGATACCATTACAGGTGTCTCTGCAGCATTAAATGAGAACAATGTTCGAAATGCCTACAAATGGGCAATTTTTCATTATGCTCTGCATAGTTGGTGTATCTATGGAATCATAGGCATCTCACTTGCTTATTTCTCATACAATCGAGGAATGCCGCTGACCATAAGAAGTGGACTTGAGCCGATTTTTGGAAAATTTATGTCTGGTGGATTGGGCAATATGACAGATATCGTGTCTATTCTTGCCACACTGGTTGGTCTCGGTGTCACAATCGGTTATGGCGTTTCACAATTTTCTTCGGGTCTATTCAACATTACAGGTATGGAATGGCTTATAGACAATGAAGGACGACCATCATTAACCGGTCAAGTTTTTGGGCTGGTTCTAATTATGACAATTTCTTGTGTATCCGCTTTCACTGGAATTAGAAAAGGGATCAAATGGCTATCGAACATCAACATGGGATTATCCCTTCTCTTGTTATTATTTTTTGTATTCTTCGGTGCAACATTATTCGCACTAAAAACTTTTTTCATAACAATCTGGGACTATCTCATTTCATTTCCAGAAATGGCAATATCTGTATGGAAAAGTAACGGTACAGAAACCAATTCAAATCTTCAAAAATGGCAATCTGCTTGGTCAATTTTTTATTGGGCATGGTGGATTGCATTTGCTCCATTTGTCGGATTATTCCTAGCTCGTGTTTCAAGAGGCAGGACAATTCGTGAATACATTATGGGTGCGATATTTATACCCTCGTTAATAACCCTCTTTTGGTTTGCATTTGTTGGCGGTACAGCAATAGATCTTGAGCTTAGTGGAGTGGCTCAAGGAGCAATCGTCAATGCCGATATATCTGCTCAATTATTTAAAACGATAAATTTATTTATAAGCCCAACCATGGCTATTTTTCTTTCTGTACTTGTTGTTGTATTGCTTATAACTTTCTTAGTGACATCGGCCGACTCTGGGATTCTGGTCATGAATACGCTTGCTTCTGGTGGAAATACAAAAAAGAGAGAATTAAAACATATAATACTTTGGGGTTTATTATTTTCAATCATGATAGCAGCCTTACTTATGGCAGGCGGCATGGACTCCCTAAGATCTGTGATGATTGTAGGCGCCCTTCCATTTTCTTTGATTCTAGCGCTTATGCCAGTAGCCCTAGTAAAGACAATACTCCAAAATAAATAACTAATTTTTTATGAGGCCGTTTATAGCTGTGGTCATAAATGCATTTCTCAAAAGAAATAAATTAGCGCATCACGAATGGATTTTTCATTGGGTCATTTGAAATATTTATCCAGGTTGTTTTTGTCCTGATGTAATCGTTTATAGAGTCGATACCCGCTTCTCTGGCATAACCCGATTGATTATATCCACCAAATGGTGCGATCGGTGAAATAGCACGATAACTATTAATCCAGCATATACCGGCTTTAATTTTTTTTGATACGCGATGTGCTCGCGCCAAGTTGTTGGTAAATAATCCAGACCCGAGCCCGTATTTTGTATTGTTTGCCATTTTTATTGCTTGCTTTTCATTCTTAAAAGTTAAGAGTGAGGCAACAGGACCAAACATCTCTGTTTCAAGAGATGCAATAGATTCATTTGGGCAATCTATGAGTGTTGGTTCAAAATAGTATCCCTTTTGATTGAGACGAGAACCACCAAATACAATTTTTGCTCCTTGAGATTGGGCTTTTTTAAGTGTTTTTTCAATGAGTGTTATTTGTTTATTTGTGCACAAAGGTCCAACATGTGTGTCATTATTTTTAGGATCGCCGGTAACGATTGATTCAGCACGCTTTGACAGCATTTCAATTAACTCCCTCTTTATAGAGTCATGAACGATTACTCTTGTACCAGCAACACACGATTGCCCTGATGCGCCATAATTGCCGGCAATAATACCATTTACCGCTCCTTCAATATCAGCATCTTCAAACACAACTATGGGGGATTTTCCTCCCAATTCTAATGTGGTGACAGCGAAATTCTCAGAGGAATTAATTACTATTTGCTTCGCAACTTTTGGCCCTCCCGTAAACGCAATACGATCAATATCAGGATGCGTGGTCAATGGGATAGCACAGTTTTTCTCCTCTCCTGTAATGACGGAAACAACTCCATCAGGAATTCCTGCTTCCTTAATCAATCTGGCAAAATACAATAGAGAACATGGTGCAATCTCTGATGCTTTTATAATTATTGTGCAACCCGCGGCAAGTGCCGGTGCAAGTTTGGTTGCTGTTAAAAACATTTGTGCATTCCAAGGAACAACCGCAGCAACAACACCAATAGGCTCACATGAAGTAAATACATGCATATCAGGCTTATCAATTGGGAGTGTTGAGCCCTGAATTTTATCAGCCAAGCCAGCAAAATAACGATAATATTCAGCTACATATTGGGTCTGGGTAGCAGTTTCTGCCAAAAGTTTTCCGCTATCATTGGTTTCGATTTTTCCGATTTCATTCGCGTGTAATTCAATAAGATCAGCAAGCTTGAGAAGTAATTTTCCTCTATCAGAGGCAAGCATTTCTGGCCATTCCCCCTCATTCAGACATCGCTTAGCGGCTGCAATTGCAAGATCAACTTCTGATTTTCCTGCTACTGAAAAAGTTGCCCATATCTCCTCATTATGGGGATTGAGACTGGGAAATATGTCAGTATTATTTTCGTAGAATTTACCGTCAATAAATATTGGGAAGTTTTGAATGTTTTTATTCAGTTTCATATTGCTCTATCTATGATTGGAACGCCGGTATTACTTTTTTAATAAAGTGTTCTAATGAAGCCACCTTCATATCATAGCTCATTCCTGAATCAATCCAATAAGAGAACTCATCGTAGCCGAGTTTTTCATATTTTTTTAGTCGCTCTATAACTTGATCAGTCGTTCCCATCAGCAGATTCTCTTTCATGATCGCTGGGGCATACATATCTAACGAAGCCAATTCTTTTTGTGATAGTTTTTTTATCGATGCCTGAGTTATTGGTCTTTTATTTTGAAACCACGCACCAAAATGAGCATAAAATTCACTAAATTTTTTGGCCGCGTGATCTAACTCGTTAGTATCATCGCTAACAAATGTGTGCTGAAGAAGCATTATTTTGGAATGAGATTTAGAATCATGTTTTTTCTTGGCATTATCGAATTTATTGATCAAATTTTGAACTTCTTTATATTCTTGCCATAAAGGTGTTACCTGAACATTACAGTGATTCTGAATAGCAAACTCATGGCTATTCGGGTCTCTGGCCGCTATCCAAATTGGAGGTCCGTCAACCTGAGATGGTTTCGGCGTTGAAGTAGATTTAGGAAAAGAGTAAAACTCACCTTTATGTGTATAATCTCCTTTCCAAAGTTGACGCACAGCAGGGATAATCTCACGTAATCTTTGGCCAGCTTCCCAAGCATCCATTTCAGGCATCAACCTTTCATACTCAAAGCTATAAGCACCCCTTGCTATACCCATTTCCAATCTGCCAGATGTTATTATGTCTGTCATAGCTGACTCTCCAGCAAGTTTTATTGGATGCCAGAATGGGGCGATGACTGTTCCTGTTCCTAACCTTATACTTTTTAACTTATTGGCCAAATCAACAATTGTTATGAAAGGATTCGGTGCGATAGTGAAATCCATACAATGATGTTCGCCTGTCCAGATTGCATGCATACCACCATCCTCAGCAAGCTTACAAATACTTAAAAACTCATCATGTAAATCTTTATAAGATTGAGATGGGCCTGTCTTCTCCATGTGTGCAAAAAGAGAAAATTTCACTTATCTATTTCTCCATTATCTATTTTCAGTACCATAGATTTAATAGCATTATTCACTTCAATAAAATGAGTCATCTGTGCCAGATGTCCTGCATCTTCGACAAGAATAACAATTCCATTTTTACTTAATTTATTCATTTGTTGGCTCATACATGGTGTTGAATTTCTATCCAATCTTCCAGTTACGAATAAGATAGGTAAAGTATTATTTATCAATAACTCATTTGGAACACCTTTTTGATTCGCAAACGCCTCATAAGCTGCTCGGTATCCATCTAAATTGCAATTTGATAGCCATCGATGGCAGTAATCAGCTAATTCTCCATATTCGCTATTGTTAACACCAAACCATCTCTTTGTTGTAGCATCTATCTCTTTGTCGTGATTCACGGATGCTATGTTATTGAGCCTTTTTTTTAATGCTTTCATTGCCCCATCAGAACGCTGGAAAACACAATTTAGCGCAACTATACCATTGCAGTCATTTTTGTATTTAATTGCATAATCGATGGCGATTAGAGCACCCAAAGAATGTCCAATAATGATGAATTTTTTCTGAATAATTTCATCAGCAAAGGATTTAATCATTCTTGTATAGAAATCTATATTTATATTACTAGATGTCTGATGATCGCTCTCTCCATGACCAGGGAGATCAATTGCAATCACATCAAAATGATGCTTTAAATATTTTAGTTGTGCGCTCCATGATTCTAATTGTAGTCCCACTCCGTGAATAAACAGAAGAGAGGCTCCAGAACCTTCCCTATAATAGGCAATGTTATTACTGCTTTTAGACCGAGGCTGGGTTTTCCACATCATGGCCTAGATCTTTTAAATCCTGATAGCGATCTCCAATGCGATGATGAGGCCGGCC
>CABYDR010000039.1 GCA_902517795.1 uncultured Woeseiaceae bacterium
GAAATAAAACATGGGCTTCGATGATAGGAGCACTTGATGATTAAATCATTTGGTTTGTAATAGTTTATCCTCTTCTATAATCTATCAAAATGAAAAAAGCAATCATAGCAGTCCTCTTTTTCATGATAATGCCTGCTCTTCAGGCAAATAGCTTATTACAGAATATGATGGGCGCACCTCCGCTCGCTTATAAAGGTATGTTTGTGTGCTATGAAGGTTGGCATGTCAATATTCCTGACAAGAAGATCACTAAAGAGGAACTTAAATCTCCCAGTAATATTTTTTTTGATTTCATGTATTCATTTGGACCTGATGGAATTGAATATAAAGATCTTGAAGGAAACGCTTTATCTCAATCAGCTGTTGAAGCTGCATGTGCAAGAGGAGAGAGATCGAGTGCTAGATCACATGTATTTCCTACCTCATTTATTAAGTATGATGCTTTATTTAAAAATGGAGACTTACACTTCGTTATACACCGTAACATAGAGGGATTTGCGATTGCCAAAACTTTTTATGGCGAAAACTATGAAAAAAGAAAATTTTTCGATAAATCTTATCAAGCAGATCGAGGGTGTCCTATTTATGAATCCTATTATGATATGGCATTTAATGAAACTAGAAGTGGGGAGCTTGATTCAAAATTACATTTTGAATTTGAAAATAATAAATGTTCTCTGCAAGTCGAAGAAAAATGGAAGGATGGACAAATGGATGCTATACGTTTTTATAAGGAGAACGGATTTAGTTTTGATGGAATTTTCAAAAAAGATTTATTTATAAAATCAAAGTACATACCTGTTTATCGGGTCTGTATGCAAGAAGATCATCGAACAAATAAAACGGCTGCTGAAAAACTGATAAGAGGATACATAGAAGATATAAAAACAGGAATTGATTATGGGTTGGTATCAAGAGAAGAAATGAATGCAAGAGATAGAGCAGGCAGAAAACTAGCGAATGAAATTCAAGGTAATGGTCTTTATTCTGATTTTTCTTATCAGGTTATAGCCAATGAGTTTCGAAATGCATACGAAGATGGCAGTATTTTAAGTTTTATGTCATTTGAAGCCTTAAAGAAAGTACCAAACCTCTGCGGACGATTTAATAAAGAAGCTTTAGATAAGACCATCGAAGATACCGAAGGACCTTATTAATTGTATCTGCCAATATGTGGAATATTTACATATTAAGATGCAACGATGACACTCTATATATTGGCATTACGAATAATATAGAAAGAAGATTAAAAGAGCATGCATCGGGGAAGCGCGGGGCAAAATATCTAAAAGGCAGGCAGCCCTTCAGTTTGGTTTTTTTTCATCAAATTCAAGAAAAAGGACAGGCACTCAAACTCGAGCATCACCTCAAAAAATTGCCAAAAGACAAGAAGGAATATTTTTTAAGCAATCCAAATGAATTGAGAGATTTCATTGACATTTTCATTGCCGAGTAGTTTTTTTGTATGGCAGTAAATTTTCATTTATCTTTTTTAGTCCAACATCAACATCAAACACATTGGTTAAGTTTTTTTCAGTAAGCATTTCATCTTTCTTGCCATCTGCAACAATTTTTCCTTTTTTGAGCATAATAACTCTCTCTATCACATTATTTATTTCATGGATGTTATGCGTGATCAGAATTATGTTGTGACCATCTTTCTTGAGATCGGCCAAAATATCCATATATTTATAGGTACTAGAAAGATCCAGTCCAGTTGTCGGCTCGTCTAACAGAATGATCTTCGGATTGTGGACCAGAGCACGTGCCAATAGACATCTTTTTTTCTGACCCATCGATAATTTTTTTAGTGGTTGATTTTCAAGTGATGAGATATCCAACTTTTGCATAATCTCTTTAGCTTTATCAATTTGATCAGTTTTCAATCTTCTTTGAATTTGCCCATGCACACCAATGCTTGCATGATAACCAGACAGCACAACCTCAACTCCAATAACATCTTGATTGTATGACAGGATTAAATCATCTGAGACAATACCAATCATTGATCTTAGTTGCCAAACATTCCATGTCCTTTTCCCATAAATTTTTAAGTAAGAGCCTTCTTTTGTGGCAGGATATATTTCTCGATTGATGGTTTTTATCAGTGTTGTTTTTCCTGATCCATTTGGACCAAGGATGGCGATAGACTCATTATCATGAATCTTTAAGTTGAGATTTTCAAAAATTAATTTATTGCTTCTGAACAAATCGACTTTATGAGCCTCAAAGAACATTTTCGTGGCATTCATCCAGGTATTCCTAAATATTTATTTCTTGCCATTTTGATCTCTGGAATACGAGGTAGGCAAGTATCGCGAGAATAGTTTCAGCAACAAAAATCGATATAAATACTCCATTTCCCATTAAATCAGTATGCACTGAGAGAAAGTAGGCAAGTGGGATTTGTACAACCCAATACGATAAAAAATTAACAATTGCTGGTGATTTAATGTCGCCTGCGCCATTTAGTGATTGAACTAAAATCATTCCAACTGCAAGTGCTGGATAACCACAAGCAATAATCTTGAGGCAATTTATGCCGTAAGTGATTACTTCCTGATTGTCACTGAATAAATTCATTATTTGACTGGCAAATACGAATTGTAGAACACCAAAAACCACCATGAAGTATAAGCTGTATTTTGTTGTCAATTTGACTGATCTTATTGCTCTGTCTGCCCTATTTGCACCAAGATTTTGCCCCACTAGTGTGGCTGCTGCATTTCCAAGGCCCCATACAGGTAACCAGACAAATTCCATCAGTCTGAGAGTGATCGTATACGCTGCTATTGGAGCCGAACCAAATATAGCTATTATTTTTATGAGCACAAGCCAACTTGAAGTTGAGAGGAGGAATTGAGATATACCGTATACAGAGATTGTGATGATTCTTTTTATAATAGAAAGCCTGATCACCAAGTCGCTTACCCTCAGTTTCAGCCTATTGTTACCCTGAAATAGGACGTATGCCAGGTAAAGCACACCTATTGTCCTGCCAATAGTTGTCGCAATTGCGGCCCCTTTGACCCCAAGTTCGGGAAAAAAACCGATTCCAAAAATAAGACAGGGATCCAGAATTATATTTATGCCATTGGCTATAGCGAGGGACTTAAAAGCAATGGATGCATCACCTGCGCCCCTGAATGCAGCATTAAGAAGAAATAGATACATTATGCTTGCAGAACCGCAAAATAATATTGTCGTATAGCTTTCACCAATTTCAATTACTGATTTGTTCGCTCCGAGCAGTTCCAGCATATCTGCTGCAAAGTAATATCCAATTATTGCAACAAAAATAGAAATAACACCACTTATCCATATGATTTGTCCCGTAATTTCGGCAGCTTCTTCTTTTTTGTTTTCGCCAACTCTTCTTGACACCATCGCTGTAACAGTTACGCCTAGACCCATAGAAATTGCATACAATACAGTTATCAGGGCTTCGGTGATACCAACTGCGGCGACGGCATCTGTTCCAAGAAAAGAAACAAAAGTGATATCAACAACTGCAAAAATTGCTTCCATTGACAATTCAATCATCATTGGGATGGCTAGAAGAGGAAGTGCGTATTTTATTGGTGCGGTTGTGAAATCTACATCGTTCTCTTTGAGGGAATTTACAAATATTGAGAACCAACTGCGATATTTTCTATCATTAACTTTATTTTCTTCAATCATGTTAAGGTATGTTTATTTTTCTACTCAAGTGGAAATATGAGATCACTTATAAGTAATTGTTGGTTATTTTTCTCTTTATTGTCTGCGATATTTTTTTTATCAATTACTGAGACCGGTCTTGCCTCTAGAAATGAAGCTGAAATATTACCAAAGAATATTGAAGCTGTCCTCAATCGTAGAAATCTTGAGCCTTCGTCTCTTAGCGCGATGATGATTGATTTAGAATCTGACGAGGTAATTTTATCCTGGAATCCAGATACGAAAAGAACACCAGCTTCAGTAATGAAGCTATTCACAACAGCAAGTGCTCTGGATATTTTAGGGCCATCTTATAAATGGTCTACAGAATTTTACGTGTTTGGCGAAATTAAAAATAAAATATTAGATGGAGATTTGCTCATCAAGGGAAAGGGAGATCCATTTCTGACAACTGAAAATGTATGGAAAATGCTGAGAAGGATCAAACAGAAGGGAATTGATGAAATCAAAGGTGATTTACTAATTGATGATAGTTTTTTCAATCACCCAAATCATGATCCAGCTAAATTTGATAATGAACCGCTCAGGTCCTATAACGTGGGTCCCAATGCGTTATTATTTAATTTTAAATCAGTTCGATTTTTTATCGACTCCAACAAAATAAATCGCTCTGTCACAATAACAGAAGACCCAAAATTAGATAACGTTGAAATTGTCAATGAGTTGGAATTAATTGATTCTGATTGCACAGGTTACCAACGCGGCATCAGAATAATTACTTCAAAAAAATACGATAAATTGATTTTCAGGGGGTCATTCCCAACTGAATGCGAAGATTTTAGTTTATTTCGTTCGGTCCTGTCTCACGATCAATTTAACTTTGGTCTTTTTAAATCAACATGGAGAGATCTTGGAGGGAGATTCGATGGAGAGTGGAAGAATACAGTTCATGACACTGAATCCTCACCTTTTTATTCACATGACTCTGTCATGTTATCGTCAGCGGTTAAAAGCATAAACAAAAATAGCAATAATGTAATGAGCAGAAATTTATTGTTGACCATCGCTGCTGAGAATAAAGATATACCGGCTACTGAAGAAAAAGGAAGAGTAAGAGTAAATGAATGGCTTCTTCAGAATAATTTTCATGCTCAGTCATTTTTCTTGGACAATGGATCAGGACTCTCAAGAGAGGCAAGTGTGACAGTAAGACAAGTAACGGATCTTCTCAAATACGTATATCGAAGTGACTTTATGCCAGAGTTCATATCGTCACTCTCGATCAATGGATTGGATGGAACCATGTCTGATCGTTTCGAAAATGATGAAATTTCAGGAAAATTTCATATAAAAACAGGCAGTCTTGATCATGTCAGTTCGCTCGCAGGTTATATGAACTATGAAGGCAAGCGTTATGCGTTCGCAATTATACAAAATGCTGAAGATGTGCATAAGGGCTTTGGTGAGGAGGTTCAGGAAGCCTTGATGCGATGGCTTTATTCTTATGGTAACAAGACTATTTTAGAAAATTGAGGCCTCTAAGCCCGCAGCCATTAAATGACCTAATTCTTCACATTGACTCAAGGCAGCATCGCCCATTTCACCAACAATCAGTACCGGTTCGTTTATCTTTTTAAGTGATAATCCGGATAATATCTTTTCAATATTGATCACTGTTCCAGTGCCATCAGTTCCTGCTTTAACATAAATGGCATACGGAAGACCGGTTACCTTGTCCAAACAATCATAGTAAATTTCATCCAAAAAATGTTTCATTGCGCCGCTCATGTACCCAAAGTTTTCTGGTGTGCCCAAGATCAAACCATCGCACCATAAAACATCCTTGGATGAGGCTTTTAACGCTGATAATGATCTGATTTCAGCGTTTACTTTTTGAGCTCCGCGAATCACAGCAGAAGTCAGATTCTTTGTATTTCCTGTTTTACTGTGATGAACAATTAGTATTTTTTTAACTGTACTCATTATGGAATCATATCAATAAAATTCTAATTAGATTTAATTTTCGTTTTACTTTGTTACCTCATAAGTTTCATTGATATAATCTTCCTAGAAATAATCAAAAGGTAATAAGCACGCCAATGAAACTGAGAAAGGGGTATGATTCAGAAAATCTTGAAACTGCGAATGCGCAAACTCGCTATCAGGTCTCAAGAGACGATCTTCCGCTCGCCTGCCCGACACCAGAAATGTATCTTTGGAACTCGCATCCAAAAGTTTACCTTCCTATAGAGGACACGGGCGAGGCAAAATGCCCGTATTGTGGTGCACAGTTCTTCTTGAAGGAAGATCCATAGCCTTATGCTAATTGTTACCGGTGGAGCGGGTTTTATTGGAAGCAATCTAGTTAGAGAACTGATTGATAAGACTGGCGAAAAAGTTCTGGTGGTCGACGATCTAAGTAATGGGAAAAAATATCAAAACATATCAAACCTAAATATTTCCGATTATTTGGATTATCAAGAATTCATCGATTCAGTCGATAAAAACCAATCTCTCTTAAAAGGCGTAAAATGCATCTTTCATCAAGGTGCCTGCACTGATACAACAGAGTGGGATGGCCGATATATGATGAAAACTAATTTCACGTTTTCAAAAAAACTATTGCATGCCAGCATTGAGAGTAATGTTCGGTTCATTTATGCCTCATCGGCAGCAGTTTATGGATCTTCAAAAGATTTCAATGAGCACGAGGATAATGAAGATCCTCTCAATGTCTATGGCTATTCAAAATTACTGTTTGATCAATATGTAAGAAACATAAAAAAATCAAAGGGGCACCAGATTGCTGGACTTCGATATTTCAATGTCTATGGTCCAGGGGAAAAATTTAAAAAATCAATGGCCAGTGTAATTCATCATTTCAATTCACAAATCAAAAAAAATGGTGTCGTTAATTTGTTTAAGGGTTCACATGGTTATGAGGATGGTGAGCAACGACGTGATTTTATTTTTGTAAATGATGTTTGCTCAGTTAATCTCTGGCTATATAAGAATTCACACATTTCTGGCATATTCAATTTAGGGACAGGGACCTCATCTTCATTTAATCAAGTGGCTAAAGAAGTAATTAATTGGCACAAAAAGGGGACAATCAACTATATTGATTTCCCTGAAGATTTGATTGATACCTATCAAGCTCATACCAAGGCCAATATTGATCATCTTCGCAAAGCTGGTTATGAGGGTAAATTCACTGATATTCATGATGGAATCAAACAATATTTAGATCAGATCGTTGACTAATGGAAATAGAAAACTACTAATTATTGGGCCATCCTGGGTTGGCGATATGGTAATGTCGCAGTCTTTAATAAAAGCAATTAAAAATCGATCGCCAAAAACCATTATCGATGTGATCGCACCTTCATGGTCATTGCCAATCTCACAGCGAATGTCAGAAGTGAACAAAACAATCAGATCACCATCACAACATGGCAAAATCAATTTAAAAGACACCTTAAGTTTGTCTAAAAAAATAAGATCCAATTCATACGATGAAGCAATTATTCTTCCTAGAAGCATAAAATCAGCATTAATTCCATGGCTCGCAAAAATTCCCATAAGGACCGGTTTCAGAGGGGAGATGCGATATTTTCTAATAAACAATATACAACCGTTTGACCATAAATTACTGGATCAAACGGTGAAGAGATATATAGCTTTATGTGGCCGCGAAGAAAATGAGGAGCCAAAAAATTTATACCCTAAACTCGAAGTAGATCAAACAAATAAGCAAAAAATTCTCAAGGATAGGAATATTCAAGAAAATATCCCGTCTATTGGCTTAATTCCTGGTGCAGAATATGGACCAGCAAAAAAATGGCCTACTTCTTATTTTGCTGATGTGGCAAGCAAATATCTTTCAAACGGATGGCAAGTCGTACTTTTGGGTTCTAAGAATGATAAAAAAGATGCTGAAGATATTGAACATGAAATAAACAGCAACAACGAAAACTTGGTTGACTTGACAGGGGAAACTTCTCTTCTTGATGCAATTGATGTTCTGTCTTTTTTGGATTTAGTTTTAACCAATGATTCTGGATTAATGCACGTCGCAGCAGCTGTCAATACACCATTGGTTGCATTATATGGGCCAACAAGTCCAGAATTTACACCGCCATTAACAGAAAAAGCCATAACCATTAGAAAAACATCTGGTTACAGTAACGTTAGAAGAGGAAATAAGGACAAAGGTTATCATACAAGCCTAATTGAATTGAAGCCATATGAAGTAATTGCTGAGTTAAATAATTTAATAACGAAATATCTCAAAAGTGTCGATAAAATTGCTTAAAAGTGTCTAATTTCATGAAAAATTATCTAAATATATGCCTAATCGACCATGAAAATGCATTAAGATCATTTAAATGTATCTAAATGTATTTAAATATTAATAAATGCCTTTAAAAGCTATTTTCTAAGAAAAAAAAGTCTATTTTTTCTTTAACTTCGTCAGTTGTAATTAAATTCATAACGCCTCGATTTCTGATTCGTTTTCCCCAAGTTACGTTATCTTCTGTTTTACCAAAATATTTAATGCAAGCTTTGGGATAAGCATTTACGGTTAAGCCCTCATTCTTATATGGTCCTGTTCTTTTCGGATTTGAAGATGCATACAAACCAATAACTGGTGTGTCCAATGCCACCGAGATATGAACCGCTGCAGAGTCTGGTGAGATAACTAGGTTTGTATTCTTAATTAATATCACCAGATCTTCCAAAGATGTTTTGCCAATTAGATTGACGACTTTGTGTTTGCAGAGAGAAGCAAGCTCATCACCTGATTTTTTGTCTAAATTTGAATTGTCGCCTGTGATGAATACTTTGCAGTTATATTTTTCAATCAGATAGTCAATAATTTTTGCGTAATTGCCATTATTCCAATTTCGGAAGTTATGGAATCGTTGACTGCTGAATGGGCTTAAGACAACATTGATCTTTTTCTTTGATAGCAATGGTTCTATATAAGAACTATTCTTTGAGCTCAAAGGAAGATCCCAACTAGGTTCATTGTCCTTGATATCAATTAAGCGAAGAAAATCAAACATTGCTTCCAGAACATGTTTCCCTGAGGTCCTGGATATTTTTCTGTTGGTGATAAGCCACTGTAAATCTCTTGCTCTTTCTCGATCATAGCCAATTTTTATTGGTGCTCTAAGTATAAGAGAGATCAGATTTGCTCTTGCTGAGGCATGCAATAGAAGAGCGACGTCATATCTTCTATTCTTTAGTTTTTTGTATATATTAAAATATTCACGAATTCCTTTATTTTTATCAAAAATAATAAATTCAATATCTTCGATATTTTTCACCAATGTAGATTCAACTTTTCCGATAATCCATGTTATCTTTGCATTTGGATGATTTTCTTTAATTGAGCGAGCAACGGCAGTAACATTACAGACATCGCCAATAGCAGAAAGTCTTACAAGACAGATATTTTTCATGAATGCTCTTTTTAAACCAATTTATGTACAAGGATAAAGTATTGACTGAGATTGTACAAAACACTGAGCGTGGTTCAATAATATTTGATAACACAATCTTTGAAGAGGTTTCACAGGAATTATTTTCTCCCTCATATTGGCTGCATTCTAAAAAATCATCAAAAGAAATTGGTGGCCGAGGAAATGTCTATTTTTTGAATGATGGTGACAAAAAATATGTCTTAAGACATTATTTTCGTGGTGGACTCGTCTCAAAATTTTCATATGATTCATATCTATGGCTTGGTGAGAATAAGACACGCTCCTTTAGAGAATGGAGGCTATTAAAATTTTTATACGATAAAAATTTACCCGTTCCAAGACCAGCAGCAGCAAATTATCAAAAGAATAATTATCTTTATAAAGCAGACATCATTACGCTTCAAATTCCAGAAGTTCAGCCCTTAGCTACATTTATTGCAGAAAAAACTATACCCGATAATTTTTGGTGCAAATTGGGATATCAAATTGCAAATTTTC
>CABYDR010000040.1 GCA_902517795.1 uncultured Woeseiaceae bacterium
TTCGAACAAGTAAAACATATACAAACATGCAAAAGGCAGGATAAATAGTGTTTCGATGAACAAACCAGGCATAGCTCCGATATCGACTTTCTTTCGTATAACGCCATACAAAGTAAATGATGTGGCTAGCACAATGGATATCCATGGAAATTTTCCGGAGCTGAAAGTTAAGGTCAGAACTCCGATAGTTGCAATAACTATGGCAATCATTTGTGATATTCTTAATCTTTCATTAAGGAATAGAATACCAACCAATACATAGAGAAGTGGATTAATGTAATACCCAAGACTGGCTTGTAATATT
Organism: uncultured Woeseiaceae bacterium; assembly: GCA_902517795.1. Classification (GTDB taxonomy): domain Bacteria; phylum Pseudomonadota; class Gammaproteobacteria; order Steroidobacterales; family Woeseiaceae; genus SP4260. Next base: position 305 of record CABYDR010000040.1, read on the forward strand.
TCTCCGGATTGAACAGCAAGAATATAAATATACCAATTTATGCTTATTAGCGATGAAGATAAAACCAAAAATTTTAAAATATTAGGTGTTTTAAAAACTCGTTTGATTTCACTCCATTGGTTCGACACTATAAGGATGAAGAATCCAAAAGGAATTGACCAAATTATTCGATGGGCAAAAACCTCTGTGGTCGGAACGGCATCAATTATCTTAAAGTAAATAGGAAATATTCCCCAGAAAATGTATGCCATCAATGCCGCAACTAACCCATCATTGGTGCTTTTATTTTTATCGCTACCAACTGAATTCATAGAAAATTTTTTTCAGAGATTATTTCGATATAAGAGATAGTGCATATCCTGATGTAATTAATATGAAAGTCAACAACTATCTCTAAAGCGATTAATATAAAAAAATTGCCATAGTTTATAAAATGCGTTACATTTACGTTATCTTGTATAGTATTTTGCGTTATGAAAACAGCTACATTAAATTTACGAATATCACCTTCACTGAAAGAAGGCGTCAAAAAAGCAGCCAATATCGAACATAGGAGTATTGCAAATATGATCGAAATGCTTATCAGGCGTCATTGTGATGATATTGGAATAAATATAAAGGAAAAATCCCAATCAAACAGTGAGAAGCCAAATGGATGAAAAAATGCTTAAAGCCATGGTTGCCGCGGGCGCTATCAAGAAAATCAGGATAATTGGCCAAGGTTCACGTTTTCATGTTGAGGCTAATACACCAAATGGTGCTATTACTGCTGAAACATACAAAGGCAGCATTAAATCATGGGTATCTTTAGATGCCGCAGCAAAGTGGGTTAGATCAATTGGTATAGGTTCCGCACAGATTAATATGACACACTGGCAACCAAATCAAAAAGATATGGTCATCTAAAAAGATAATCTTTACCATCAAGATATAGTATTGCTAAGATAATATTTAAGATGAATATTAGTAAAGAACAAATTGATAGTTACAAAAAAGATGGTGCCATCAAGATTCCATCATTATTCACTAAATGGATTAATGATATTAAAGAAGGTATTAATTTTAATATATATAATCCTAGTTTATATGGAGCTGAAAATACTAAAAAAGGTCAAAAAGGAAGGTTTTTTGATGATTATTGTAATTGGCAGCGAATACCCCAGTTTGAAAATATAATTAAAAATTCAGATGCTAGGAACGTAGCAGCTCAGCTAATGGGCTCAATGAATGTGCAATTTTTCCATGATCATGTTCTTTATAAGTCAGCTGGTTCAGAAACATCCACTCCTTGGCATCAAGATGGTCCATATTATTTTGTGAAAGGCAATATGACTGTGAGCTTCTGGATACCTGTTGATTATGTCCCAATTGAATCATCATTGAGAATCATAAAAGCATCGCATAAATGGAGCAGGGAAGTTACACCCACTAAATGGCTTACAGGAGAGGATTTTTATAAAAATAAAAAAGATTACATACCTGTACCTGATCCTGATAAAAATCCAACTAAATATAAAACGCTTCAGTGGGAAATGAATCCCGGTGATGCGATAGCCTTTCATTTCAATGCAGTTCATGGTGCAAGAGGAAACAAAACGAATACAAAAAGAAGGGTTCTATCTCTGAGATTTGTTGGCGATGACGCCAGATACATAGAGAGATCTGGGAAAACCTCACCACCCTTCCCTAACCATAATATGAGAGATGGACAAAAACTAAGAGATGATTGGTTCCCCTTTATTTAGTTTGATCAACATGAAGGTCCTGATAAACCTTAATAGTTTCATTTACGGTTATCTCATTATTGAATTTAAGCTTGATTCGCTCTCTAGCTTTTTGACCCATTGACTTTCTCAGTGACCTATCAAGATAGAGTTTTTTTATAGCATCAGCTATTGCTTGACTGTCTTTTACTGGAACAACTATTCCGCTAACATTGTCCTCGACAAGCTCTGGACTTCCTCCAGAATTTGTAACAATTGGCGGAACTGCTGCTGACATTGCTTCTATAATTGATCTGGGTAACCCTTCTCGTTTATATGATGGAAGACAAACAAGATCACAGGCAGCACTAATGGCGGGTGCATTCTCACAAAATCCAGGCGAAAATATTAAATTTTTTCTTCTGCACTTTTTTATGGCGTTTTCAATTTTTCGTCCATGCATTCTTCCAACAAGCAAAAGCACTATTGGAATATTTTCAGGAACTAAGTCAACAGCACGAATCAAATAATCGACACCTTTTCTTGGTCTGGAGTTTGCTATACACCCAACCACAAATGAGTTCGCAGGAAAATTATATTGACTTAGATCAGCGACTTCATTGTACCAATCAACATTATGCCCCTTATAAACTCTTATTGGTTTATTGGGATTCATTCTGAGAAATTTAGGCTTCATAGATAAAAAATAATCCTTAATTGCGTCACAAACACATATTATTTTGTCGATACGGGGGTTTAAAAAACGAATCCATGATATGGGATCAAAATAACTGACATTTCCCACAATCCCTCTATATGCAATAAGTTTTATATTTTTGAGGCCAATCAATGAAAATATTGTATTAGTAAGAGTGTTATTACTGAAAACATGCACAACATCCACTTCCTGATCTACAAGATAATTTCTAAGTTTTTTTATGGCCGTATAATCAATTTTTCTTCGAAAAATAATCTCAAAATTATTAATTTGGTATTGATCGAGAATTTTTTTATGTTCGCAATTGCCTCTGCAAATTATAGATATATTTATATTCTTTTTGTGCAGACCAATAAATGTCTCAACAGTAGGCCTATCTGGAGATTCTGTTATAGCCAGTACGTTCATGTTCTTAACCGAGAAAATTTAATTATTTACCATCCCAGGCATTCCTGGTAGCAAAGTTTTGCAAAATCATTAGATTTTCATCGCTTGGCTCAGGCTCAGATGTTCCAAACATCGCTCTTACCCAATGACCATCTGTTGGATTGGGTAGAATTATGAATTTATCGCCATAATCATCTCTGTCATTGCTCATTAGATCAAATCTCTCGTCAACGTCTTTTACATAATAATCTCTCTTGTAATCATTAAGATTGTCACCAAGAATTAATACCAATTCATGAGACTCGCTTATTGCTTTTTTGGACGGCATTTTATTTGAAGACTCCCGATAGACAGTCAAATGCTGATCATCTGCATATGGAAATTTAAGGTAATGGAGCTGGTCGAGGGCGTACTGATATGTACTCTCTCCTTGATTACGATTCGTAACATAGAACACTTCAACATTTTTATCATAACAATGGTCAAGGAATCTTTTTGCACCTGGAATAGCAGATATAAGATTTTTTGGTACCCATTTATCCCATATAGCATCATCAAAAAACTCTTTCTGCTGATTAATGAGATAACCCCAATAACTTGTGGCACCAATAATCGTATTATCCATATCACTGATTATTGCGAGTGGCTTATCGCTGCTTTTTCTTTTGGCAACAGCACTATCAACCTTCCACCGTGCTATATTAAAAGCTTGATGACAGAGAGCTCCATATTCTGCAGCAGTCTCCTTCCAAGCAATGGCCCAAAGTAATGCATTACTCTTCATAGTGCCCTTCGTTTCCTGGGCAGAAACATTTTCCCTGCCAATTATTGGGAATGTAATACCAGCAAGTGCCATCGAATTAATTAACTTCCTTCTGTTGAATTTATTCTTTTTCTGTTTTTCCATAATTTTTTCTCGTTCATTTTGCAAAAAGTTAATCATATAATACCTATGTGAACTCTATTCATACAACCATGATAAATATTTTCAAATTTAAAACACATCCAAGTATTATATTATTCTTACTTGTTATATATGGATGTGGAAGCGGTGGAGAAAATAAAACATCAATAACAAATAACGTAAGACAAATGTCTGATTGGATAGAAAATTATTTTTTACCTGAATTAACATACAAAAATAAATGTTTGAACCCAAGATCAGGAGTTAATCCAGAAACAAGTAGCTCATATTTGGATATTAAAGGAACATCATTAGATGAAAATAATTATCTCCGCTCTTATACAAATAATACATATTTGTGGTACGACGAGGTAGTTGACCGAGATCCATCACTTTACTCAACAAAGAGTTATTTCGATCTTCTTAAAACTTCACATGATAGATTTCATTTTACTTACCCAACAACGGAATGGATCCAGTTATCTCAATCAGGCATTTCCGCAGGATACGGTGTTTCTTGGATCAATCAGTCCAATAAAATACGTGTGGCATATACCGAGCCAAATACACCAGCTTCCAGTGAGACAGTTGGATTAGAGCGAGGAGATGAGATAATTGAGGTCGATGGGATAAAAGTGACTGAAAATATAGGTAGTAATTTTGTCAATCAAATTTTATATCCAGATACATCAGGAAAAACTCATACATTTTTGGTCAAAAAAAGAGTTTCAGGTGAAACGAAAGAAATCTCAATGACGTCAGATAATATCGTTTCTACGCCTGTTCAGAAAATCAAGATCTTCGAAAGAGACAGCGGTAAAGTTGGTTATTTTTTGTTCAATGATCATATTGCAACATCTGAAGGTGGGTTGTTTGATGCAATTACTCAGTTAAAGTCAAATAACATAAAAAATTTAATATTGGATGTTCGTTACAATGGAGGTGGTTATTTAGCGATTGCCAATCAGCTCACTTATATGATTGCGGGCCCAATACTGACGGCAGGCATAAATTTTGAGACCATGGTATTCAATGATAAACACCCAAATACCAATCCAGTTACCGGCTCACCAATTACACCAATTCCATTCTATACAACCACAATTGGACTTTCGTCGATGCAAAAAAATATTGATCTTCCATTTTTAGATTTGTCGACTGGCGATAGTGGCTACCCAAAAGTATTTGTGATTACCGGAAACGATACCTGCTCTGCAAGCGAATCCATTATTAATAGTTTAATGGGTCTGAATATAGAGGTAATTCAGATTGGCTCTGTTACATGCGGAAAACCATATGGTTTTTATCCCACAGACAATTGTGGAACTACCTACTTTACTGTCCAATTTAAAGGAATAAATGCGAAAGGATATGGGGACTATGGTAACGGCTTCAAACCTAGGTTAATTGCAAGTGACATTAATATGCCAAAGGGATGTTTAATTAATGATGATTTAGATAGCAGTTTGGGAAGCACAGATGAAGACAGACTATCTGTTGCGCTTTATTATCTGGATAACGGAAATTGTCCGATAGAAAATATTGGCCGTTCGCCATCAAAAAGTATAACGAATTTGGCTTCTACCGATAAAATATCGGTAAAGAAAAATATTTTTCTAACAAATCGAATATTCCATTGAAATGGCTTTAAAAAGAAATTTAATCATCCTTTTGTCCTTCTTTAATTTTGGCTGTACATCACTTGCTGAGAGAGATTACAGTAGCGCCCTAATAGAAGAGATGACTCCTGAAGCAAAAAAAGAAATTGAACAGGTATTGAGTGCGGCCTCAAAAAGAACAATAAGAGGTTTATCTGAAAATATATTTATGACTGACAGTATTGTGGTTATAGAAAAAAATCGCCCTCAGGATTCTGAAATAAGCTCTATTCGAATTATGACAAAACCAGATCGATATGAATTGATACTTAATAAAAATGGACAATGTTTCATTAGGCATGACGAAACAAATCTACAGTGGTTTCTCTTTAAAGCAAAATGTGTAAGCCAATGAAATCTCAGACGCATTTCTTATTTCTTTTGTCGTCTATTCTGTTTTTTAGTCATTCGGTGGCAGAAAAGCTTCCAGCAAATTTTAACACTCAGGATAAATCATTAGATCAGATAATTAAATTTCCTGATATCAAAGGAGATATCTCAACAACCATCAACTGCTCTGGTGTCATTCAAAAAAATAAAAAAATAAAGTTTTTTAGTTGTTATAAGAATCAACCAGGCGATGAGGTGTATATATATGAAATTTACAAGGCTTTTAAAAAAGCAAGATTCAATCCTGCTCTGTTAAACAGAAAAAAGGAAGAAGCATTAGTTCAATTTCGCATCTTTTTTAAAAGTAAAGACAACAATAATTCGATTAAAATAATTAATAATATAGGGTACAAAGAAAATGTGGATGCATACGGAATTAATCACATTGGCGCACAAAGAATAATTGGTGCAGAAATATGGCAAAAACACTGCCCCAAATTCAACCAATACAATTTGCTCACAAAATCTCACGTAAATTCTGAAGGATATGCCAGTAATGCAAGTATTCATGACTATAAAGGCATAAAAATAAGCCAATCATGCAATAATTGGATTTTATCCACTCTAAATTCCAGTAAGTACATCCCGGCAATATCAGACGGTATTTTCGTTCCCTCGACTCACATTGAGGTTTTTGGTAATTAATGTAAACATAATCTTATGGGAGAAAGAGAAAATAAAAGTAAATTACTAAGGACGGTTGGTGTTATCGGTATAGCTCTAGTTGCTCTTAATTCTACGATTGGATCAGGGATTTTTACCCTCCCCTCAATTGTTTTAGAGCAGGCTGGCTCTGCGAGTCCATGGTTATTTTTGTTAGTTGGAATTTCAATAATTACAATCGTTCTAACTTTTGGAAGGTTAAGCAGTTTTTTCACTGACTCTGGTGGTCCCGTTTTATACACTAAAGAAGCGTTTGGCCCCTTAGTTGGCTTCAGTACTGGATGGATACTCTATATAAGCAGAGCTACAGCATTCGCTGCAAATTCAAATGCCCTTGCACTCTATCTTGGCTCTCTAGTTCCATGGTTTAGCATGGGCTCAGGAAGAGTTACATTAATAACTTCAATTTGTTTATTACTAACATGGGTAAATTACATTGGAATAAAAGATGGCATAAAAATGCTTCTATTTTTTACTGTAATCAAATTATTGCCAGTACTGATACTCATAATCATGGGTTTGCAATACATTCCAATTGAATTTTTTACAAAAGCCTCTCTGCCTCAAATGAACGGAATAGGACCAACCGTTCTTATAATTATTTATGCTTTCGTCGGATTTGAAGGTGCAACATTCATATCTGGAGAATCTAAAAAACCCCAATCTTCTATGCCTAGCGCAATTGCTAAAACCAGTTTATTTGTCTGTCTTTTTTATTTTTTTATTATGATGGTTTATGTTTCTGTTGTTCCAAGTGAAACAAATAATGTAGGAGCGCTAGTCTCTCTCGGTGAAACATTATTAGGCCCAAGTGGACTGATTATAATTACACTTGCTGCCATATTTTCAATTGGAGGTAATCTCGGTGCGATAATGCTTGCTGTGCCAAGATTGACATTAGCACTTGCTGAACAAAACCTTCTTCCAAAATGGTTTGGAAAAATCCATAAAAAATATTCTACGCCTGGTAACTCAATTTTATTCTTAGGGTTACTAAGCCTTATCTTTGCTCTATCAGGATCTTTCGTTTATTTGGTTATTGCAAGCTCACTAACAAGGCTGCTTGCTTATATAACCAGTATATCTGCGCTTCCATTTATCGAGAAAAAAGCTGATCAAAAAACCTTAGATAATTCCTACAAACTTCCAGGAGGCTATTTGATCCCAATCATTGCGTTAGTCATATGCATCTGGATTACTTTCCAATCTAATTTAGATGCATGGATCCTCACAGTGGGGCTTTTACTATTTGGCCTGATACTTTTTTTTCTAGCACGAAGAGACAATAAAATTATTGATTAATTAAATACTTCTGATTAATTAAATACTTCTTCTAAAAAATTGTGCATTGCAATCCATGATCGATGATCTGCTTTTTGATTGTACTGCATCCCATTCTCTGGATCATTGGCGCCTGTTTTTGTAAATGCGTGCATAGCATTTCCATATGCGTGAACTTGCCAATCCGTATTTTTGGATCTCATTTCATTAATAAATGAATTGACACTTTCAGGCTCAACCATGGGATCTTCCCATCCATGCAAAACCATTATTTTCGCCTTAATAGCACTATCAACAGTATTGTTTGGTTTAGAGAGATTTCCATGAAAACTGACCGCACCAAGAATATCAGCACCACATCTCGCCAAATCAAGTGCCATTAATCCGCCAAAACAATATCCTATTGCTGCTAATTTCTTACCATCTACTTGTGCTTGTTTTTTAAAGGTCTCTAATGCCAAGAACATTCTTTTTTGTAATTTTTCACGATTTTCTATAAATGGGCTCATTAAGCGTGAATTTTCCTCTTTGCTTCCTCCATTGACACCCTTTCCATACATATCAAGAGCGAATCCAACATAACCAAGTTTTGCTATCTCTTCAGCTTTTTTACACTCAAAACTCGTTCTTCCTGCCCATGCATGACCAATCAAAATACCGGGTCTCAAATTATCTGACTTATCATCCCATGACATATATGCCTCAAGAACGTCATCTCCATCCATGTATTCAATAAGTTTCGTTTTGATCGTCATATTTACCTCCAATCATGCTTAAAATAACAGAATTAAAATTTGAGCATTTAGAATTTTAGGTATGGTATATCCCTATTCATAGGTTTCATAATAATCATCTGGACATCCCCAATGGCACGCTCAATGAATGCTCCTTCACAATAACACAAATAATAATGCCACATCCTAATGAAAGTATCTGAATAGCCCATACCTTTAATCAC
>CABYDR010000041.1 GCA_902517795.1 uncultured Woeseiaceae bacterium
GTATTTTCTATTTAATCTTCGGTAAAAATATTCTTCAAATAATGACTCAGCACGAGAATATTAAAGAAGCTACAATTGAATATTTGCCATGGATGATAATTTCTCCAATTATTTCGGTGTGGTCTTTTTTGTATGATGGTGTTTTTATAGGGGCAACAAGATCAAAAGAGATGAGAGATGCAATGCTGGGGTCTCTGTTTTTTGTTTTTTTACCGAGTTGGTTCCTGCTGCAACCTCTTGGTAATCATGGTTTATGGTTAGCATTTACAATCTTTATGATAAGTAGAGGTGCTAGTATGTATCTATTTTATAAAAGAACTAACTTCATCGCTTTTTCTCATTGATAAACATTATGTGGTTTGCTCTTCTACTGCTCGCCATGCAGAATCGATCGCCGCATTCACATAGGCAGAAGCCTCTGAATCTGAATTTGCAATTGAGATCCTACTAAATTGCGCTCGACCGATTTCATGAGGTGCTTCTCCTTCTTTCCATTCTGGATCATGTAGAGAGTTGTACTCGTATGCATAACCGTGTGGCCAACGATTCACAGTGATAGCTAGAATATCTGATTGCTTAAAACCATAATTACCCATCAATGACTCAAGTTGGCTTCGGATCTGTTTTTCATAAGTTTCAAAAGATGTCGTATATATTATTTGTCGACCTTTTTTGTATATATCTCGTAGCGAATCTTTGGTGTCTACCTGAAATTTTGGAATGCCCATCAAAAATAAGACAGCAGGATCATCCGGATTGGTTGGTGGTTGATAACCCCCAGTTGTAGTGGGAGGAGATACAGTAACCACATCAAATGGATCATTCGGACATTGGATCAATTTTGCATTTATTTTTGAAAAAGCCACTCCATTACTCAAATGAACATTCGCCCACACTAAAGGTATCTTTTCGGCATATCCGATAGCCTCTTTTTGTTGTTTAGGTAATTCAGGGCAAAGATGGGGAATAATACTGTTATAACAAGCTAAGATGCTGTGCTTACTCTTCACTCTGAATGCTTCGCCATTTTTGACATAATTTACATACACGCTACCATTGCGATCCTCTTTGACATTGACGACTGTGCTATTCAGTCTTAGGCGAACTGAATGTTCATGACGATCAAGCCTTTCATAGTTATATACACTGGTTGATATGTTATCAAAACTAACACTATCGGTTGTTACGGCTGGTATTAATTTTTTGACCAATAACCTTGCAACAGAGGCATTGCCATCAGGAAAATATAAAGATTCACTATCATCCAATTTCTGCAAAATATATTTAAAAATCTTAGCCGCGCTTCCCATAGATTGGAGGCCAGGAGCACCAAGAGATATTGCATCCATGATATTTACATGTTTTCCATCAACACCCCATAAAATCCTAATCATTGAGTAAAAAATATTTGCAGTATCTTCACTCAAGCCTACTCTCAATGTTAAAAATTGGTGATAAGGTGTTGAATAAATATACTCATGCTGCTGAAAAAGTGTCATATCATCAAGATAATCTACTTCTCCTGAAATAAATTCGATTAATTTTTGTTTCTCATTAGAATCAATATTTAAAGATTCAATTGTGGCTTCAATATCCCCTATTCCTTGTATGGTTAACATCCAGTTACCTTGAGAGATAATATGACCATCTGATCCAGGAATTGCGAGAACATTATTTGCTGAAGGGTTTGACATGGGAAAATCGTCACTGATATTTTTCCTCATTAAATCAAGGTTGATACCCAGATTTTTCAATAAACTTTTTGCTATTTGGCTATAATCAGAAGGATTGTCGAGATTGACTGATCCTCCCAGTCCCAGATATCTCTTCCCTTCTTGCTCAAACTCATTTCTTTTTGCGTGTCCGCCAAAATCATCATGATTATCAAGTAAAAGAATGCTTGATTTAGACCCCTTCTTATCCTGATAAAATTTTGCAGCAGCAAGTCCACTTATCCCAGCTCCCACAATGACTAGATCATACTCTTCATCAAGATCTATATATGAAGAAGGCTTTTGGTTGCTCCATGCCAATGCATGTGCAACCTCATAAGAACCGTCGTGACTACCACGCATACCACTGAGCATAGGTGGGTAATCCGTGAGCGATTTATTGGTTTCCTCATAAAAAATTCCATCTTTACCAAATAATTTCTGATACCCAAGCGAATTGATACCAGTGCTTACTAGAATGCCGTTGCAAAAATCACGTCTTGAGATTCTTTTTTTCATTACTCCATCACCCCTCAATGATTAGAATATCACACTCTCTCAATCTGACCAGAAACTGAATATTTGGCCCAGTTATAGGCAACTACACCTGATAGAATGTTAGCAATCGCATAAGAAAGATAAATACCACTTATACCCAAAAAATACTGTAAAAAATATGCCATAGGTATATAAATGACTATCATTCTGATCAGGCTTATCGCGACAGCAGGAACTGGTTTTCCCATACCATTAAATGCGGCATTCATGGTCATCACAACACCATATGCACCATAACTTATCGGTGCTATCAATAAAAATAAAGAAGCTGAATTGATAACAGTTACGTTTTGACTAAAAAGTAATGGGAGCGAATTCCTAAAGGCGATAAGAAAATAAGAAAATATCAGCCCGAAAATTAAACAGAAGACTGAACATTGCTTTAATGCTAAATATATCCTTTCTGCTTTTTTTGCTGATAAATTTTGACCAACAAATGGACCAATTATCGCGGAGAGAGAATAAAACATAACTAATACCACTGACTCTATTCTGCTGGCAACACCGAATCCAGCAACAGCCTCAGGTCCATATTTTGCAAGCATTGCCGTAATAATCGCTGTTGCAATTGGGATGATCGTGTTAGTCGCTGCTGCAGGTATCCCAACATGAAGAATGTCTATCCATGATGATTTCATCTCAGAAAGAGTGGGTTTTTCATAACTCAACATATTTAACCGTTGATTCATGAAATATATTGTTCCCAGAAATATGGCGCCCCTTGCAATCAGAGCTGCCATAGCAGCTCCCTTCAAACCCATAGCAGGAATGGGCCCTAAACCAAAAATCATAATCGGATCAATAATGATATTAGCAATAGAAGCAATGATCATCAAAAAACTTGGAAGACGTGTGTCACCAGTCGCTCTCATACTGCTCATTCCAACCATACCAACAACAACAAAAGGAACACCTAAATACAATATCTCCATGTACCCTCTTATAAGAGGTATCATTTCTTTTGGAGCGCCGAGGGATAAGAACAAACTGTCAATCGTGAGTATTCCCAGAAAGCTGATACTTCCTGTAATAATGAAAGAGAGCAATAAACTGTCTGTGGCTAATCTCGCTGCTCTAGTTGAATCATTTGCACCAATAGCTCTAGCCACAACAGAAGAGGTTCCTGCCCCTAGGCCAATCGCGACACTCATTACTATCATCAGTATTGGATAAGCAAAACTCAAAGCTGCTAATTCCCAATCACCTACCATACCAATGAAAAAAGCATCGGCAAATCCTTGCAACATCATTGTAAAAACACCAAAAAAAACTGGTATTGTCATGTCAATTAGATGTTTTCCGACTGGTCCTTTTGTGAGACGAGCTTGTTGAGCTGACATTTTTTCCAAATTATTGAGAAGTGTTTATAGAGAAAAACATTATAACTTTATCCATGATGAAAGAATTAAAAAAAAGAGTATAAAAATAATTGTGAGTATATTTGATCTTTTTTACTTCAAAAAACTTATTATGCTTTTTGCGGCTTCTCGTCCCTCAAAAACAGCAGTCACAACCAGATCTGAGCCTCGAACAATATCTCCTCCAGCAAAAACCTTCATATTGGTTGTTTGAAATGGCAGGTTTTCTTCAGATGAGACATCTATACATCCATAGTCATTTATTTTAATAGCATTTTTAGAGACCCAATCCGGGGCATTTGGCAAATAACCAAACGCGACAATAACCGCATTTGCTTCAATTATTTCTTCTGAGCCCTGAATTATTTTAGGTGCACGTCTTCCACTTTCATCAGGTGGTCCTAGCCCAGTAGAAGCAAGCTTAACCCCTTTCACACAATCTGTTCCGATGATTTCAAGTGGCTGCTTGTTGAATAAGAAGCTGACCCCTTCTTCTTTACTATTGGAAACCTCACGTCGCGATCCAGGCATGTTCTCTTCATTTCTTCTGTATACACAACTCACTTTTGAGGCTCCTTGTCTTATTGCCGTTCTGTTGCAGTCCATACCTGTATCGCCTCCACCAAGAACAACCACATTCTTTTTTTTCAGATCAACATATGGATTTTCACTGTCAGAGATGCCTAACTCTTCATTTACATTACCTATTAAATAAGGCAGAGCTTTATAAACTCCTTTCAGGTTTTCTCCTTTGAATCCTCCGCTTATCTCCTTATAGGTTCCTGTTCCAATGAAAACCGCATCATGCTCATCATAAATTGATGAAAAACTCCTGTCTTTTCCAACATAAGTGCTCAGTACAAACTCGACTCCCATTCCTTCAAGGAGATGTCTTCGTGTTTTGACAACATCTTTGTTTAACTTAAAAGGAGGTATTCCAAATGTTAATAAACCGCCTATTTCCGGATGAGCATCAAAAACAACGGGTCTTATACCAGCCCTCGCTAGGACATCTGCAGCTGATAATCCAGCTGGACCGGCTCCAATGATTGCTACTTTTTTGCCTGTGTCTTTTACATGGTCCATATTAGGACGCCAACCCTGCTTAATGGCTTCGTCTGTTATGTATTTTTCAATATTGCCAATACTGACAGCTCCAACTCCATTATTAAGTGTGCATGCATCCTCACATAATCTATCTTGAGGGCAAACTCTTCCACATATCTCAGGGAGCGAATTCGTCTGATGAGATAATTCAGCAGCTTCAAATAGTTTCCCCTCCTCTATCAGTTCAAGCCAGTTTGGGATGTAATTATGAACAGGGCATTTCCATTCACAGTAAGGAATACCACAAGAAATACATCTGCCAGCTTGAGATGCGGCTTCTGCTCCATCATAGGATGCATAAATTTCATCATAGTGTTTTATACGAACCTCAGGTATATCCTTTTCAGGATCCTTGCGGGGTAATTCAAGATATTGAAGTGGATGTTTCGACATTCTGGTTATGCAGCCTCATTAAGTGAAGTAATTAAAGAGCCCAATTCTGCTGCCTTAGGTTTAACGACCCAAAATTTTGAAAGAAAAGACCTAAAATCAAAAAGTATATCCTGCGCCAGTTCACTCTGAGTTTCATTAAAATGCTCACGAAGTAACGCTCTTAGATGATGAGTATGAGCCTCCATGTTTTCAGGTGTGATGCGATGAATATCGATTAACTCATGATTGTAAAGATCCACAAACTTTCTATCGAGATCGAGAACGTATGCAAATCCACCAGTCATTCCAGCTCCAAAATTTAAACCAGTCTGCCCCAGCACAACAACAACTCCACCTGTCATATATTCGCAACAGTGATCACCTGCACCCTCAACAACTGCTGTAGCACCAGAATTCCTTACAGCAAACCTCTCTCCAGCTTGCCCCGATGCGAATAAGTACCCTCCTGTTGCACCATACAAACACGTATTTCCAATTATTACAGTATCTTCTGATTTGAAATTTCTAGACTCGGGTGGCCGAATTACGATTCTGCCTCCAGTCATCCCTTTGCCTACATAATCATTTGCGTCTCCCGTAAGACTTATGTTTAAACCGGAAACATTGAAAGCACCTAGACTCTGTCCTGCGGTTCCTATTAAATTAATATTAAGAGGAGTATCTGCCATTCCATGATTTCCATGCAATCTGGCTATCTCTCCCGATAATCTTGACCCAATGGATCTATTGTAATTCGCGATATTAAAATGAAATTCACCGCCAATTTTATCTTTAATTGAGCTCATCGTCCCTGAGAGCATGGATTCTGCCATTTCTCCCTTGTCATAAGGTTCGTTATAGATATCTGTACAAAATCTAGGCTTATCTTTAGTTAGGCCGTCTGAATCAATTATCGGTCTGAGATCGAGCGATTGCTGCCTCTTGGTTTCTCCTGGCAACAGCTCTATTAGATCAGTCCTTCCTATTAGATCTTCAAGTTTCTTTGCACCTAATTTTGCTAACCAATATCTTACGTCTTCGGCTATAAATGTAAAAAAATTGATGACCATTTCTGGTAAACCTATGAAATATTCATTTCTTAAGACATTATTTTGTGTGGCTACACCTGTAGCACAATTGTTTAGATGACAAATCCGCAAGTACTTACAACCCAATGCCACCATTGGGCCAGTGCCAAATCCAAAACTCTCAGCGCCAAGCATTGCTGCTTTTACTACATCAAGTCCTGTCTTGAGTCCGCCATCAGTTTGGAGTCTGACCTTATGCCTCATATTGTTCTTACAAAGCACCTGATGAGTTTCAGACAAACCAAGCTCCCATGGACTGCCCGCATATTTAACTGAACTGAGTGGGCTGGCGCCTGTCCCTCCGTCATACCCTGAAATTGTGATTAAATCAGCGTAAGCTTTTACTACCCCAGCAGCTATGGTTCCAACTCCAGGTTCTGCGACTAGTTTTACAGAAATTAATGCCTCTGGATTAACTTGTTTGAGATCAAAAATTAACTGTGATAAATCCTCAATTGAGTATATATCGTGATGTGGAGGCGGAGAAATTAATCCTACGCCTGGTTTTGCGTACCTTAGCTTAGCTATCATCTTATTGACTTTATGTCCTGGTAGTTGTCCACCCTCACCAGGTTTTGCTCCTTGAGCCATTTTTATTTGGATTACCTCTGCATTAACTAGATATTCTGCAGTTACCCCGAATCTACCCGAAGCAATTTGTTTAATTTTTGATCTTCTTTCGTTGTTAAATCTTGAGGGATCCTCTCCTCCTTCCCCAGAATTAGACTTACCTCCCAATCTGTTCATGCCAATGGCTAACGCCTCATGAGCTTCAGGGGACAATGCACCCAAAGACATACCTGCGCTGTCAAATCTTTTTATTATGGAGCTTACAGGTTCCACATCCACTTTATCAATCGGGCTCCCTATAGGAAGTGGCTTCATGAGGTCTCTCAATGTTGAGACTGGCCTCCGGTCAACTAATTGAGCATATTTTACGTATGTCTCATAGTTGCTTGATTTAACAGCTTGTTGAAGTGTTGAAATAACATCCGGATTATAACAATGATACTCCCCATCATGGACGTATTTATAAAGTCCGCCTTGCGATAATGCTATTTGAGGTGATCTTGAATGAATAGCAAGCTCCCTTTGATCTTCCTCAAGATCTGAAAATCTTGCTCCTTGTATTCGGCTTACTGTCCCTATAAAACAGCGATTAATAATTTCATCATGCAATCCAATTATCTCAAATAGTTGAGCCCCTCTATAACTTGCAACTGAAGAGATGCCCATTTTTGACATGATTTTAAATAAACCTTTTCTAATGCCTCGTCGAAAACTTCTGCCCAACTGTTGAGATCTATCTACACTTCCTTTCCTAGCCAGATCATGCAAACTTTGATACACCAGATATGGATAGACAGCAGTCGCACCATATCCAATTAAACATGCGAAATGATGAGAGTCTCGGGCAA
The DNA here is from genome assembly GCA_902517795.1 of uncultured Woeseiaceae bacterium. GTDB lineage: Bacteria > Pseudomonadota > Gammaproteobacteria > Steroidobacterales > Woeseiaceae > SP4260. The sequence continues at coordinate 7,614 of CABYDR010000041.1, forward strand.
CTCCAGTTTCTACAATAATATTGGTTCTGGAACGTAATCCCAATCTAACCAAGTGATGGTGAATGGCACCCGTCGCGAGAAGCGCATGAGCGGGAATCATGTTAGATTTGATATACCGATCGCTCAGAAGTATAAAGGCATTCTTAGCTCTTACAGCTTCTTCAGCTTCTGAACACATTCGTTTTAGAGCAGACACCAGATCATTGGATTCATGATAATTTAAATCTATGAAGGCATGATGGTCACCGTAAAAGTCAGGTGACATTAATTGTCTAAGTTTTTGTTGAGATAAAACGGGCGAATTAATAATAACTTGCTTCGCATCTTCAGCTTTAATATCAAACAACTCTCCACTTACACCTATATTTGTCTGCAAAGTCATAACCACACGTTCCCTCAGAGAATCAATTGGTGGATTTGTTACTTGTGCAAATTGTTGTCTGAAATAATCAAATGGAGATCTGATTTTTTTTGACAATACAGGCATTGGTGTATCGTCTCCCATCGAGCCTACTGGCT
>CABYDR010000042.1 GCA_902517795.1 uncultured Woeseiaceae bacterium
CGATTTGTCAATTGATTTAGGCACTGCCAATACACTTATTTACTCCAGAGGTGATGGAGTCGTTCTTAATGAGCCTTCGGTTGTTGCTATTCGTGAAAATGTAACGAAAGGCAGAACGGTTGAGGCTGTTGGTGAAACTGCTAAACTCATGCTGGGAAGGACACCTGGAAATATAACTGCAATAAGACCTCTTAAAGATGGAGTCATTGCAGACTTTACAATCACTGAAAAAATGCTCCAGCATTTCATTCAAAAAGTACACGGATCAAGATACTTTAGGCCTAGCCCCAGAGTGCTGATTTGTGTTCCATATGGATCAACTCAAGTAGAGAGAAGAGCTATTAGAGAGTCTGCTGAAAGCGCGGGTGCTGGTAAAGTTTACCTAATTCCTGAGCCAATGGCGGCTGCAATTGGTGCAGGTATGCCTGTTCATGAAGCAAGAGGATCAATGGTGCTAGACATTGGTGGAGGAACGTCCGAAGTGGCCGTTATATCACTGAATGGAATCGTATATGCAGCATCAGTTAGAATCGGCGGCGATCGTTTTGACGAAGCAATCATCAACTATGTAAGACGAAACTATGGGATATTGGTCGGAGAAGCCACAGCACAGAAGGTTAAACATGATATCGGATCAGCTTTTCCAGGACAGAAAGTTAGGGAAATTTCAGTAAAAGGAAGAAACCTCTCAGAAGGAGTTCCAAGAAGCTTCACTTTAAATAGCAATGAGATTTTAGAAGCACTACAAGAACCTCTGCAAGGAATCGTAGGGGCTGTTAAAGCGGCACTTGAACAAACACCGCCAGAGCTTGGATCAGATGTTGCTGAAAGAGGAATTGTCCTAACTGGTGGTGGTGCAATGATGCGTTCACTTGACAAACTTATTCAAGAAGAAACAGGATTGCCTGTGATTGTTGCTGATGAACCTCTTACGTGCGTTGCAAGAGGCGGCGGCAGAGTTATCGAATTAATTGATGAACATGGTCCCGCAATATTTGGATTAGAATAAGCTTCAATATCTAAAAAATGGTTGCAAAAAAAGACGATCATAGCCGCCCAAGAATCCCTGCATTAACGTCTAAATTTCTATTCTTTGTAATCCTATCTGCATTTATGCTTATAAATGACCAAAGAAACGACTACCTTTCTCTACTGAGAAATTCAATAGCTATTGCCATATACCCTCTCCAATCACTAGTAGAAGCTCCATCAAGAATAACTACCTGGATTGAAAAAAGAGTCGTATCAAGAGAAATGCTTATTGAGGAAAATAGAAATCTCCAAGATCAAGAAAAGATCAATCTTATAATACTTCAGAGATTTGCGTCTTTGGAGCAAGAAAATATGAGATTGAGAAGGATTTTAGATGCTGTCGACAGGCTAAACCATGAAGTTGAAATAGCCAGAATTATTTCTACAAATTCAAATCCATACAGACACACGATTACTATAAATAAGGGAATACAAGATGGTGTGTTTGAGGGCCAGGTATTATTAGATGCAGATGGTGTTCTTGGTCAAATTCTGCATTCAAATTTTCTCACATCAGAAGGTATCTTGATAAGTGATGCTGATCACGCGATACCAGTTCAGATAAATAGAAATGGGCTCAGAACCATTGCTGTGGGAAACGGATCTTTTTCGAAGTTAAATATCCCTTACATTCCAAATAATGCTGATATAGAAATAGGAGATCTCTTTGTAACCTCAGGTTTTGGTGGGAAGTTCCCATCCGGTTATCCTGTAGCGGAGGTTGACTCAATCATTAGTGATCCTGCAGAGCAATTTCTTACTGTATCAGCAACACCAATAGCTCAATTGAATCAAGTTCGTGAGTTGATGTTGCTCAGAACGGCCAAAAATGAATAAAAACGAAAAAATAAATAAGAGTCAAAACCGGATCATTGCATTTTCGATTTTTACTATTACTATGATGCTTACAATAATTCCCTTTCCAGAATTTATTGTTCATTATATGCCGGATTGGGGTCTCATGGCTTTGATATTCTTGTCAATAAATCTCCCAAAAGAGTTTAATCTCAGTACCGCATTTTTTGTTGGCTTAATTACAGATGTAATTAAAGGTGCTATTTTAGGTCAGCATACACTTTCATCCTTGATTATTATATTCACAACAACAAAATACCATCTTCAATTAAGAAGTTTTACGAAGATTCAACTATTAGCAAACATATTACTCTTATCCATTCTTTATCACTTTATTCTTTTCTGGGTGAATGGAGTTGCTGGTGTTTCTTCTTCACTGGAGAGTTATTGGGGTCCAATCATTGGAAATTTTATTGCTTGGCCAATCATAAGTGAAATACTGAGCAAATATTTTATTTATAATACCCCCAGAAAAGAGGTTTAATTAGAACTCATGGCATCTAAACACATAAAAGACCATAGAAAGGAAAAAGAACTTTTTCTAAATAGAGCTATAATTTCAATCTTCGTTGGGTTTTTATTGATCTCAGTTGTCTTAATAAGGTTGTATCAGTTGCAAGTTGTTGAAAATGAGTTTTTTGCCGAGAAGGCGCACGGAAATAGGATCAATATTAGGGCAACGATCCCTCCAAGAGGAGTGATTTATGATCGTAATGGTGTGGTACTTGCTGAAAACAAGACTGCTTTTCAGTTAGAACTCATTCCAGAACAAGTAACAGACATTGACGATTCGTTAATGAGGCTCTCCAATCTAGGATTAATAGATAATGAAAGTATAAATTCAATAAAAACTGAAATACAAAAATCACAACAATTCAAACCAGTTACGATACGTACATCCCTAACTGATAATGATATTGCAAAGTTTGCGGTCAATATGCCCAATTTCTCTGGAATCAATCTACAACCAAGATTGATAAGGAGCTATCCTTATAGTGAGGCAACCTCCCATGTGGTCGGTTATATAGGAGCTGTAAGCAAGAGTGATCTGATCAAATTAAATAGATCCAGTTACGATCCAAATGAAAAGATAGGAAAAACTGGATCAGAGTTATTCAATGAAGATCATCTACATGGTAATCCTGGTTTCAATCAATTTATCGCAAATGCAAGAGGAAGAGAAATTCCTATTAAAACAGACAGCATCTTCCTGGAAAAGAAGCCCCCTGAGCCGGGTTCAAACATCTATCTAACTGTTGATCTGGAACTTCAGAAATTGGCGACCGAGCTTCTAGAAGGAAGAAAGGGTGCGGTAGTAGCTATTGATCCCAATAATGGTGAAATACTGTCTCTTGTAAGCTCTCCAGCTTTTAATCCAAATATCTTTTCAAATACAATGACTACGGATCAGTTCAATGAGCTTCAATCAAACGAAGATCAACCTTTATTTAATAGAGCTGTTCTGGGAACTTATTCTCCAGGCTCAACTATAAAACCAATCCTTGGGCTAGCCGCACTTGAAATTGGAGCTACAAATTTAACTCACCGTCACGTTTGCAAAGGTTATTACTCTCTTCCAGGTAATTCACATCGTTATAGGGACTGGCTTCATACTGGCCATGGATCAATCAATCTTCATGCTGCGATATCACAGTCGTGCGATGTTTATTTTTACGAGATTTCCAATGAGATTGGGATAGACAGAATGCATAAGTATCTAGATGCTTTTGGATTGGGCCAAAAAACTAATATTGAACTCACTGGTGAGAGAATTGGCCTGATTCCATCTACAAAATGGAAACAAACTATGTTCAAAAGAAAAGAAGATAAGATATGGTATCCAGGTGAGACTGTCATTGCCTCCATTGGACAAGGATATATGCTAGCAACACCTCTTCAACTGGCAAATGCTACAGCCGCACTGGCAACAAGAGGTAAAAGGTTCCAAGCTAAATTAATTTTAGCGACCGAAGATCCAATAAATAAGGAAAAGAAATACAAAAAATTAACTCAGCTCGATGACATCGAGATAAACAATCAAAAATATTGGGAAGAGGTAGTTTCAGCTATGCATAACGTTATGCAGGGCAATGGAACTGCTCAAAATGCTGGCCTCGATGCCCCTTATAGAATGGCTGGTAAGAGTGGGACTGTTCAAGTAATTTCAGTTGGTCAAGAGGAAGAATATGATGAGACACTTTTGGAAGAAAGGTTCCTCGACCATGCATTATTTGTGGCTTTTGCGCCTCTGGAGAATCCAAAAATTGCAGTCTCAGTCATTGTTGAGAATGGACAAAGTGGAAGTCGTGTCGCGGCTCCTATCGCCAGAGCAATAATGGATAAATATTTAGGTTATTAATGATCTAGAAACCGAATACGATGATTGCTAAATCAAAAAAAATTAATCTTACTCATGATCAAAATATAAAATCATTTAAATTTGATGGATTTCTATTCATTACAATTTCACTCACATGCCTAATGGGGATATTCATACTTTATAGTGCGAGCAACGAGAGCACTGACGTTCTGATTAGACAGATATATAGGATTATTATTGCTTTTGTAGCCATGATTATTGTTGCTCAGATTCCTACAGAAATAATCAGAAAACTTTCACCTTGGGCCTATTTAGGTGGAATCTTGCTACTGTCACTTGTTCTCTGGCTTGGTGAATCAGGTCAAGGTGCTCAAAGGTGGCTAAATGTTGGAATCAGATTCCAACCATCTGAAATAATGAAACTCGGTGTTCCCATGATGGTAGCGTGGTATCTTCACGAAAAAAGATTACCGCCCAATCTAAAAGAATTAATTTTTATTCTAATTATCATCGCAATCCCAAGCTTTTTGATTGCGAAGCAACCCGATCTCGGAACTTCTATTCTTGTCATGGCGGCAGGTCTGCTTGTTCTCTTTTTATCCGGAATCTCCTTTCGATATATACTCTCGTTGGGACTTTTAGCAATTCCCAGTTCTTTTTTCCTATGGAAATTTATGAAAGATTATCAACGACAGAGAGTCTTGACGCTTCTCAATCCAGACAGTGATCCCTTGGGAGCGGGTTACAATATTATTCAGTCAAAAATAGCGATGGGATCTGGTGGTATGTTTGGCAAAGGATGGAAGAATGGGAGTCAAGTTCAACTTGAATTTTTGCCAGAAAAAAATACTGATTTTATTTTTGCAGTTATTGGTGAAGAATTTGGACTGTTAGGTGTATTAACCATACTGTTTTTATATCTTATAATTATAGGTAGAGGCCTGGTAATTGCTACCCAAGCTTCGGACTTATATGGAAGGCTGCTTGCAGGAAGCCTAAGCCTTACTTTCTTCTTTTATGTATTTGTAAACACAGCGATGGTAGTAGGTTTGATGCCAATAGTGGGAATACCATTGCCTTTGGTGAGTTATGGTGGAACATCCATGGTGACCTTAATGGTTGGATTCGGTATGCTTATGTCTATTAACTCAAATAGAAAACTAGTTGCAAAAAAATGAAAAAACTATACATCTTTATCTTTTTATCAATCATTATCTCTTCTGTATCTCATTCGCATAATGTTGAAAGAGAGAATATAAGAGTTTTCATTAATAATATGGTGAACAAACATGGATTTAAGGAAGAGTACCTTATTGATATTCTAAAAAAAGCTGAATCAAAAGAAAGTATCCTAGAAGCCATTAGTCGTCCTGCAGAACGGACTTTAACTTGGAATCAGTATAGAGATATATTCATTAAAAAAGAGAGAATTAATGCGGGTGTAGATTTTTGGGTTAACCGCAAAGATATTCTCGAAAAGATAAGCAATAGGACCGGTGTTGATATTGAAATAATGCTTGGAATCATTGGGGTTGAGACTTATTTTGGAAGAATTACCGGTGGATATCGGGTCATTGATGCGCTTTCCACCCTCGCGTTCGATTACCCAAAACGTTCGCCTTTTTTTACCCGAGAGCTTGAATCTTTCTTGTTAATCGTAAGAGAAGAAGCGATGGACCCTTTTAATGCAACAGGCTCATATGCTGGTGCAATGGGTTCCCCGCAATTCATGCCAAGTAGCTACCGAGCATATGCCATAGACTCAGATGGAGATGGAAAAAGAGATATATGGAATAACTGGGAAGATGTAATTGGGAGTGTTGCCAATTATTTAGTTGTACATGGATGGCAGAGAGGAAATCAAATTATCGTCCCAGCATTATTAGCTGAAGATACTAAAGAAATTGAAATTAAAAACGGATTAAAAGCCACTGAATCAATTGAATCACTCCTTTCAAAAGGTGTAATTTTTAAAACAATTATGAATGGTGATCATCCCGCTGAGCTTATTAAGCTAGAGCAAAAAAATTATAGTGATTACTGGGTAGCAATGCACAATTTTTTTGTCATTACCAAGTACAACCACAGTATTATGTATGGTCTTGCTGTTCATCAGCTGGGACAAAATATTGCAGAGCAATTTAAGCATCAAAATGAATAAAACTTTTAAGAACTCATATATAGTCCTTTCATGTTTTCTATTAATTTCCTGTATTTCAAATTTTATGGGTGACGGAGCACCCAAAATTTTTAAGAAAAGTTTTTCACGAGATGCTATACCAAGAAGTGAGGCTCTGAGTGAATATGGCAATGGTGATGAGAAGGGATACTACGAAGTAAGAGGAAAAAGATACAAGGTAATGCCTTCCTCCAGGGATTATTCAGAGACAGGAATTGCATCATGGTATGGAACAAAATTTCATGGGCGTCTTACCTCTAATCGGGAGATCTACAATATATATGCCATGACAGCAGCTCATAAATCTCTGCCGCTTCCGACATATGTGAAAGTAACGAATATAAAAAACAAAAAAACAGTTATCGTGAGGGTGAATGATAGAGGGCCATTTGTTGATGATAGAATAATCGACTTGTCATATGCGGCAGCATTAAAGCTTGATATGGTCAAGAGTGGCACAGCAAATGTGCTGGTTGAAGCTATTGATGATGACTTATCAAGCGCGACTAACATTGATATTAAAAATGAATCATATATTCAGGTGGGTGCATTCTCAGAGAGAGGAAATGCTTATGATTATCTGAATATTCTGAAAGAGAATAAATTTAGAAAAGCCCGCGTAAAAATGAAATACAGTTGGTTAAAACCGCTCTCGATATCCTACTTAGTTCAAATTGGACCAATAAATACAAAAAAGGATTATGATAAAATCATCAATAATTTAAAAAAAATTGGTGTCTATCAAACTGAAATAATCAATGATTAAATCAAGAAAATTTATGAAACTTTCAATTATTAAAAATCAAAAGACAGGCTAATCCATATGCACAAGTTATCAAAAAATGTCATTAACGCTTCATTGTTCCTTATCCTTGTCATCAGTATAAGGTTAGAAGCGCAAATTCTTACCATCCCCTCCCCACCAGTAATTGGGGCAAAAAGTTACCTAGTTATTGATGCAACTACGGATTATGAGATAGCGGCACTGGATCCAGATTTAAGATTACCACCAGCAAGCATAACTAAGCTGATGACTGCTTATGTCGTCTTTCAAGCATTAAAAAGTGATCAAATCATGCTTAGCGATGAAATCACTGTTAGTGAGAAAGCATGGCGTGCTGAAGGGTCCAGAATGTTTATTGAGGTGGGCAAGAAAGTTTCTGTAGATGATCTATTAATGGGTATGATTGTTCAATCGGGGAATGATGCAAGTATTGCTTTGGCGGAACATATAGCTGGTAATGAAGATTTATTTGCAGACATTATGAATCAATATGCTCATCAACTAAATATGACAAATTCAAACTTCATGAATGCTTCTGGTTTGCCTGATGAAAATCATTATTCCACTGCAAATGATCTAGCAATTCTCGCAAAAGCAATCATTACAGAGTTTCCAGAGTTTTATAAATTATATTCAACAAAAGAATTTACTTTTAATAATATCAAGCAACCT
>CABYDR010000043.1 GCA_902517795.1 uncultured Woeseiaceae bacterium
CCACCATTGACTGAAGAGAGAAGGAGGGATCTTATAAAAGTTGTTAAGCAAGAGGGTGAGCAATCAAAAATCTCCATAAGAAATATAAGACGCGATTCACTCAGCGACATCAAAGAATTGCTAACTGAAAAAATTATTGGCGAAGATGATGAAAGAAAAGGTCAAAATGAGATTCAGCTTCTCACGGATCGTTATGTTTCTGAAGTTGATAAAAATATCGCAACAAAAGAAGAAGATCTAATGCTAATTTAATAGGTCTATTAATCTGATGAAGAATATAAAACCTGACCATATAGCCATCATCATGGATGGTAATGGCCGATGGGCATGCGGTCAGAAGAGAATCAGACGATATGGTCATGAGCAAGGCGCTTTAACTGCAAAAAATATTGTAAAGATAGTTAGCTCAAATAAAATAAAACATCTTACACTTTATGCTTTTAGCTCAGAAAATTGGGGTAGACCCACACAAGAGGTGAAGTTATTGATGAAGTTATTCGTTGAGACATTAGAGAATGAAATAGATGAGTTGAATTCTAATAATGTGAAAATGAGATTTATAGGTGATAGAGAAAACCTCTCAAAAAAACTTCAAGATAAAATGCAAAATGCAGAAAAAATCACAATTGATAATACTGGGCTTAATTTATATGTGGCACTTGCTTATGGTGCGAGATGGGACATCTTAAATGCAATTAAAGGTGTTATTACTGGGGTAAAAGAAGGTAAATTAGATAAGCAGGAAATTGATGAAAATATTCTCTCATCATATCTTCAACTTGGAGATGCTCCTGATCCTGACCTATTAATTAGAACTGGCGGAGAAAAAAGAATATCAAATTTTTTGTTGTGGAATATTGCCTATACAGAATTATTCTTTTGTGATTGTCTTTGGCCCGAATTCAATGAAAAGGAATTTTCAAATGCTCTTAATTTCTATTCAAAAAGAAAAAGAAGATTTGGGTCATCAGTGTAAATCATGTTGCAGGATAGAATAATCACAGGAGTTATTGGGTTGCTGATACTTTTATCGGCAGTTTTCTTTGTCTCTGAGGTTATATTCAGAGCAATGATCGCTATTTTGTTTTTAATTGTAGGATGGGAATGGTCTTCCTTAATTCAAGAAAAAAAATTGTTCCAAATAAAATTTATTTCATTCTTGCTATTTATTTTTTGTTTTTATCAATACATAGGAAAAGAAATATTTGATGAAAAATTCATTTTCTATTTTTCTTTACTATTTTGGTTATTATCATTGAAACTATTGCATGCATATCCATTTATTATTGGCAGACCATTTTCTGTATTATTTTCTTTATTTTCTATTATTCCAGGATACATCGCAATAGATTGGATATTTCAATATTCAGTTAATTATTTTTTAATCTATCTTTCACTAATATGGATGATGGATATAGGATCATACTTTGGAGGAAAAAGATTTGGAAAATCAAAACTAGCTATGGTTATTAGCCCAAAGAAAACTTGGGAAGGTTTATTTCTTGGTTTATCCTCTATAACTTTAGCTGCATTCATAATTGCCGAAATTAATAATTTTGATAAGATTCCTATAATTTTATCTTCTTTATGCATGGGTTTGTATTCAGTAATAGGAGATCTAACAGTGAGTGTTTTTAAGAGAAGTTCTAGTAAAGATGACACAGGCAAAATATTGCCTGGGCACGGAGGTTTTCTTGATAGGGTTGATAGCATTTTGCCTAGCGCCCCTCTATTTGCCATCATTTGTATTACTTATCTAACATTATGAGCTATTCATTTATCAAATTTTTATTATGGCTATAATTGATCCTTTAATCTTTAATCTATTATCGTTTCTGGCTGTGATTGGAATTTTAGTGACTGTTCATGAGTATGGTCATTATTTAGTTGGAAAATTATTTGGCGTGAAGGTTTTGTGTTTTTCAGTAGGCTTTGGTAAACCAATATATAAATATAAATCAAAAAAGGGTGACAAAACCGAATATCGACTATCCATTATCCCTTTAGGTGGTTATGTTCAGTTTTTGGATAGTAGGAATGATGAGGTAGAGCCCCATGAAATAAAGAGATCATTTAACCATCAGCCGCTATTTTCAAAAATATCAATATTATTTGCTGGACCGCTTTTTAATTTCCTTTTTGCCATTTTAGCTTATTTTTTTCTTTTTTCTAATGGCGTCATGACCATGAAACCAATAATTGGTGAAGTTATAGATGGCTCCCACGCTTCTAATGCAGGATTATTTTATGAGGATGAAATTATCTCAATTAACGGTAACATTAGCTCTGATTGGGATACTGTAATAACTTCAATTATGAGATCTGTAGTAAATAAACAAGATTTCAGCTTAAAAGTTAAAAATAAAAACTCTGGTCAGAGATTAATCAATATTTCAATAAATGATGATGAAACTGATCTTACCGAGCCTGGTAAGCTTTTCAGTGGACTTGGTTTTTACCCTTGGCAGCCACCTCCAATTGTTGGAGAAATTCTTGCGAATAGTCCTGCTGATCTCAATGGATTAAAAACTGGAGATACAATAATCTCAATTAATAATACTGAAATAAATGCTTTTACAGAGATAAGAGATATTGTGGCGAAGAGGCCGGGTGAGGAGATACAGATCAAATTTTTGAGAAATGAATTAGTATTAAAAAGAACTATAACACTGGAAAGCAAAAAAGACGGAAAAAATGTCAACGGTTTTCTCGGTGTTGGCTTCACAAATAACATAGATGATTATTGGTTCCTTGATAAATCAAATTTTGACGAAGCATTCAGAAAATCAATATATCAAACATGGTCAACAACGGCCTTTACAATCTCAATGTTGGTAAAAATGATTAGCGGAGAAGTTTCAACTAAGAATATAAGTGGTCCATTTAGTATTGCAAAGTATGCTGGTGTGTCAGCCAGCGCTGGCTTAAATCAATTTCTAAAATTTTTAGCCTTAATAAGTATAAGTTTGGGAGTAATTAATTTATTTCCAATACCAATGCTTGATGGCGGCCAGATTGTTCAATTTAGTATTGAGTCACTTAAAGGGTCACCATTATCTCCAAGATTTGAACTTATCACTAAGCAATTTGGTATAATATCGATATTCATTTTGATGAGTATCGCGTTTTATAATGACATATTTGGTTAAAATTAAATCTAAGACTTAAGTGTTTCTAAAAATAATGAAAAATTTCAATCTTCTTAAAATATTCTCACTGCTATTGTTTATGCAAACTACAATGGCTGATCAATTCATAGTTAAAGACATGAGAGTGGAAGGCCTCAGAAGAATTTCAGAGGGTACCGTTTTCAATTACTTGCCTATCAATGTTGGAGATTCAATAGATGAAAATAAAATCCAGGAATCAATAATATCTCTATACCGTGAAGGATTATTTGATGATATTGAAATCAGGCGTGATGGCGATACACTTGTTATTGTAATTAAAGAGAGACCTTCAATTGAATCATTTTCAATAGAGGGAAACAAAGATATCAAAACTGAAGATCTAATGGTTTCGCTCAGAAATATAGGCATGACAAGAGGAAGAACATTTGATCGGTCTGTATTAGATAGACTAGCTTCATTTCTTAGAGAGCAATACTACGACAGAGGAAAATATGGCATACAAATTAAAACTGATGTGCAGGAGACTCCAAATAACACAGTCCGCTTGAGTATAGATGTGACAGAAGGTGATAGAGCGAGAATTCGTCAAGTAAATATAATTGGAAATTATAGTTATCCAGAGAGTGAAATTCGAGAAGATTTTGAGTTAGATACAGCCAATTGGCTATCCTGGCTAAGACAAGATGACAGATATTCAAAAGAGGCTTTGACTGGTGATTTGGAAAAAATCCGTTCTTTTTATATGGATCGTGGATATGCAGATTTCAGGATAGAATCAAGTCAAATCGCAATTTCACCCAATAAAAAGGATATGTTTGTAACCATCAATGTTCATGAAGGAACTAGATATAATCTATCTAATATAAAGTTAGTTGGCAATAATGTAGTACCTGGCGAACAATTAGAAAGATTAATCTTTGCCAAATCAGGAGAAATGTTTAATCTCCAGTCTTTAACATCTTCGGCCGAATTGATGAAGTTTAGGTTAGGCGAAGATGGATATGCAAATGCTGCAATTGAGCCCGTTCCAGAATTAGACTATGAAAAAAATGAAGTCGCGGTAACTTTTTACATAAATCCTGGAGAGCGTGTCTATGTCAGAAGAATTAATTTCAATGGGATTTCAGAGGTAGATGATGAGGTATTTAGAAGAGAAGTGCGACAAACAGAAGGTGCTGTAGTATCTAATACACTTATAGATAGATCTAAGATTAGACTCCAAAGATTGCCATTTATAGAGGAAGTAGAAGTAGAGAATAATCCTGTTCAGGGCAGTCCTGATATGATTGATGTTGATTTTGATCTCAAGTATAGAATGCCAGGTCAATTTAGTGGCGGTATCGGGTATTCTGATTTTTTTAAACTTAATATAAATGGCAGTGTAACCCATACAAATTTCTTGGGGACGGGCGAGCGAGTTGCGATCAATCTCAACTCAAGTAAGTATATGAAGCAGGCTACGATGTCTCACACAGATTATTACACAACTATGAATGGAATTAGAAGAACGGTTTCTGTTAACTACCGAGATTATAAGCAGTTTACATCTGCTGCTTCAGCTCTCTCTACAACAAGTGGTGGAGCAACAATTGATTACGGATATCCTCTTGGAGAGTATCAAACGGTAAGTCTTGGGTTAAATTTATCCAGTGTTGAGATGCTTTCATCCATTTATAGTACCTCACAAGCTATCGACTGGGTCAGTAATAACGGTGATCCTTATGAAGCTGGCAGTGGTTTGACAGGGACAAAATTTGCAAATTTTGAAATTCTAGCTGGTTGGATCTTTGATAGTAGAAACAGAACAATATTTCCTGATCGAGGAACAAGGCAACAATTATTTGCCACATACACAGTACCTGGAAGTGAGGTTGAATATTGGACCTTAAGATATAATCTTACGCGATATCAACCTTTATTTGGTAATTGGGTTGGATTATGGAATACTCAACTTGGTTATGGTGAGGCTCTGGGACATACTACTGCTCTTCCTCCATTCAAGCAATTCCATAGTGGAGGACCAAAATCAACAAGAGGATTTAAAGAATCTTGGTTGGGCCCAAAGGACTCAAGAGGAAGACCTTATGGTGGGAACGTTCTTATAGCTAGTCAATTAGAGTTGTTATTTCCTCTTCCTGATAAATACGCAAACAATATAAGAGCTAGTCTTTTTTATGACATCGGGAATGTTTTTAATACTGGTGAGGTAGTTTTTTTTGACAAGTTAGGTGATCCAGTAGAGTATAATACAACTTTTAGTGATCTCAAGAAGTCTGTTGGAGTTGCCGTTCAGTGGTTGGCTCCGATGGGTCTATTTAGATTTAGTTATGCTTATCCTCTAAATCATTACGAGGGAAGTGAAAGGTTTTACAGAGATGAAATTGAAAGATTTCAATTCTCAATTGGTCAATCATTTTAAATAATTGGAAGGGGTTATGAAATTCTTAGCTAAAAAATTGTATATATTAATTATCACTTTGTTATTTTCATCTATTCTCTTTGCTCAAGAGCAAAAAATTGGTCTAGTAAGCTTTAACGTTTTAATGCAAAGCTCACCTCAATTCAGAGAAGTGATGGAGTCGCTTCAGGGAGAATTTCAGCCCAGACAAAGGGAATTACAGGCAAAACAGCAAGAACTTCAAGAACTGGCTGAAAAAGTACAAAAAGATGCCGCAGTGATGGGTGCGACGGAGAGAACTAATGCTGAAAGAGAACTTAGAGACCTTCAACGTGATGTAAACCGATTAGGTAATGAGCTTCAGGAAGACATTAACTTAAGGCAGAACGAAGAAATTGCAAAACTTCAAAGATCACTACTAGAGGTTGTGAATGGTTATGCACAAAATAATGGTTTTGATATTGTTTTTGCTTCTGATGCCGGAGGAGTCCTGTATGGTAGCCAATCTGTCAATATTACATCACCAATTGCAGAGTTACTTCAAGCTCAATTCGAGAGCAGTGAGTAAAATCAGGGAAATAATTTCTAACTTGAGAGAATTGTCTTGACTTACACTCTAGGAGATTTAGCAGCCAGGTATGGATGTGATCTCCTAGGTGATCCAAATATTGAGATATCTCATTTTTCAACCCTGGATTCTGGGCAGACTGGATCGTTATCATTCTTCTCAAGTCGATCATATGTTAAAAAACTCAGAGAAACCAAAGCATCCGCAGTAATTATAAGACCAGATGATATAGAGCACTGCAGTGTTGGTGCCATTATTACAGATGATCCCTATCTTCTTTATTCAAAAATAGTTGAGCTTTTACATCCTTTGAGAGTTATAAACCCTGGTATATCAGAGAGTGCTGCAATCGAAAAAAATTCTAATATCTCTGATTCGTGCTATATAGGTCCTCTAACTTCAATTAGTGATGGCGTAAAAATTAATGAGAATGTTTATATTGGACCAGGATGTGTTATTCATGGCGATATAGAAATTGCTAGAAATTCACGACTACATGCAAATATTACAATCATCAATTCTGTCAAGATAGGAGAAAGAACCCAGATACATCCTGGAGTAGTCATTGGTGCGGACGGTTTTGGTAATGTTAAAACTCTCAATGGATGGAAAAAAATTAATCAGATTGGCGGTGTAATAATTGGTGATGATGTTGAGATCGGATCAAATACAACGATTGACAGGGGGTCGATAGAAAATACGGTGATTGAAAATGGTGTCAGATTGGATAATTTAATACAAATTGGGCATAACACAGTGATTGGAGAGCATACAGCAATCGCCTCATCTGCAGCAATTGCAGGAAGCGTGAATATTGGAAAAAACTGCATGATTGCTGGTCAGGTTGGAATAGTTGGTCATATTGAGATTTGTGATGATGTTAGAATAAATGGAGCGGCTGTTGTGACTAAAGATATTAAGAAACCAGGAATATATTCAGGTTCAATTCCATTTGAGGATGATAAAAAATGGAAAAAACTAGTAGCAAAATTTAAACGATCATTAACAAATTGAATCAATCTAATGAGCAATAAAAGTTTAGATAGAATAGAGATAATGAAACTGCTTCCTCATAGAGATCCTTTTTTACATATAGATAGAATAGTTGACTATGAGTTAGGTGAGAGCATAATTGCTGAAAAAATGATTAAACCTTCAGAACCATATTTTAAGGGCCATTTTCCTGGACAGCCTATTGTTCCTGGCGTAATCATTATCGAGGCAATGGCACAAGCAGGAGGTGTTCTGGGGCACTTAACAGTTGGAGATATTAAACCAAAACTAATTTATTATTTAGTTGGAGTTGAAAAGGCAAGGTTCAGATTTCCAGTTCATCCGGGCGACACAATCAAGTTTGATATAAAAGTAGATCGTGTAATCAAAGGTATGTGGAGATACAATTGTATTGCAGAAGTAGGAGGGAATATATCCGTTGATGCAAAAATAATGTGCGCTCCAAGTGACTTAAAATTATGATTCATGATACTGCCATTATCTCAAAACAAGCTCGCATAGATTCTAATGTTAGTATAGGTGCTTACTCTGTGATTGGAGATGA
>CABYDR010000044.1 GCA_902517795.1 uncultured Woeseiaceae bacterium
CAACTCAAACAAAAAGGTTTCGACGTAATTGAGATAGGATTATCTGAATTTATGAAAGCAGGCGGCTCAGCCAAATGTCTTACATTAAAACTGATCGATTCAGTTATTCCTTCCATGAAATAAAGAGTGAGCTCAGTTGAATTTAATTAATAATCATAGATTACGCTTATATTTTGGCGCTGTTCTTATTAGTTTCTCACCAATTTTCGTGAGCTTAGTGCATGTTAACCCAACAGTCAGCGCATTTTATCGGGTATTTATTGGCGGAATTGTACTGACTCTGTATCTATTGATTTCAAAGAAAAGATTTGATTTCAATAAGAGTGTTTGGTTTTTTCTGTTTATGGCATCAATTTTTTTTGCTGCCGATCTTTGGTTTTGGCATAGAAGTGTAATTTATGTTGGCCCTGGATTAGGGACGTTACTGGCAAATATGCAGGTATTCATAATGATGATGGCAGGTATTTTGTTGTATAAACAAATGCCAACGAGAGTTCAACTATTCTCCGTTCCATTCGCTGTAATTGGGCTGTTTATGATTGTGGGTATGGATTGGAATGAATTGAAACCAAATTATCAAGTGGGAATAATTTTTGGTTTATTGACAGCAATCTGTTATAGCAGCTATTTGATTTCGATGCGTCAGGCACAGCAGAGTAAAATAAATATCATCCCTATACGTGAAGTAGCCGTGATGTCATTAATGGTTTCAGTAATTTTGGCTTTTACAGCTTTTTTTGAAAACGAATCATTGATCGTTTCAGATACCAATGATTACTTGATACTGCTTATATATGGAATTGGGTCTCATGCCATTGGTGGTATTATGATAGCCAGCGCTTTAGTGAGAGTCAGTACCACTGAGGTTGGAATCGCATTACTACTTCAGCCGACTTTAAGTTTTATTTGGGAGATATTATTCTTTAATAGGTCTTTTTCAATGATTGAGAGCGTAGGGGTAATTATTGTTCTCTATTCTATTTTCTTAAGTTCCAATCGCACAACTCGATCATAATTTTTAATATTTTCACAATTATTAAGTGTTACACTCTGATATTTAGCTGAATGGAAGATATATATGTTTGAGCTTGCAATAAAATTTCTAATAAGCTATCTCCTGGGATCAATCAGTGGCGCACTGACTGTCGGAAAATTAAAAAACAATACCGATATACGCAAAATAGGTAGTGGTAATGCTGGAGCCACAAATGCCCTTAGGACACAGGGATTTTTCTTTGCGCTGGCTGTAGTGATAATTGACATTGGTAAAGGAATCATAGCCCCATTGTATGTCTCAACCTGGGATGTAACGTTCTTTGCTCAGGAACCATACATCGACCAACCAATATTGGCATTAATTTGTGCTGCTGCAGCTGTTATTGGTCATGTCTGGCCAATGTGGCATCAATTTAGGGGGGGTAAAGGTGCTGCCACTCTCTTAGGAGCATATCTGGCCATTTCATATCCTCTGGTAATTGTCATGCTCATTTCATTTTTCGCTTTACTTAGCCTATTCGGATTTGTGGGTCTAGCGACAGTAATTTCTGGCTTTAGTGTTTGTATTTATATGGTAGCTAGCGGCATTCATCTAAATTCTCCTTTATTTTTATTTTCACTCTCGATGGCCATTTATCTTGCTTTTACACATCGATCAAATATCAAAAGATTGATTGAAGGTACAGAGCCACGTAATGAAAAGGTAATGATCTTCCGTAAGCAAGAGACAAAATGAAAGCTTTAAGTATTGGTAAGATCCAGGGATCTCTGGATTTCTCTACAAGAATTACCCTCTTAGACACGGTAAGCTCAACCAATGCCTATCTTATGAACTCTGAATTAGAGGATCCGCATAGTCTATCAATTGTAATTGCGAGGCATCAATCCGATGGATATGGTAGAAATAAATCAAAATGGGTATCTGATTATAATGCAGGTATCTGGATGTCTATCGGCACTTTGACAAAAAAGACAAAAGACATATCTTCACTTTCTCTCGCCATTGCAGCAGGATTGACAGAAATGCTTCATTTGAATGGTTTTACGAGGATTGGGTTAAAATGGCCTAATGATTTTGTATGTGAAGGTAAAAAGTTGGGGGGTATACTTATTGAAACTAAACCAACTGATAGAAATTTTTTGAAAACAATCATTGGTATCGGACTAAACTTAGATTTACCAGATACATCAAACGAAAAAGAGGCATTTGGTTTAAAACCAATCTCACTAAACTCTATCAAAAAGGGATCTTTTGATGTTTCATTCATGATCGCAAATCTAATTTCTTCAGTTAATAGCACAATCAATATATTTGAATGTTCTGGTTTTGATCCTTTTGCAAGAACTTGGAGAAGATATGATGTTTACAATGGCTCAAATATTCAAATAGTGTCAAATAATTACAAAATTTCTGGTGCGAATAGTGGTATCAATGACCAAGGTGCTCTGATTATTAATAATGAAAAAGGAAGCCATAAAATTTATGGTGGCACATTAATTCATTTAGACACAGAGGGTTAGTCTATGTCTCAAATACGCTTTTGAATGTTTCCATTTAGAATCAAGCCCATGAATCTCATATTCGCCCTGAAATTTAATCAAACTGACTCCATAGGGATTACCTGCGATCAATAATTCACCTATAACTGAATCAAGAGTGGTGTAATGTGTAATTTGATTTCGTTGCATATTCAGAGCCAGATAATTTAATATCCCTCTAAAACACATTTACAAAAAAAGACTTAGTATACTGAGTCCTTCATGACACGTGTATCAAGCCCATATTTCTTCATCAGTTGGCACTGTCTTATCAGGAATAATCTTACCGATACGTGACACATTCATCAGGTGCTTATAGTCAAGATTCTCTGAAATTGAATTACCACCCCAAGAACCACATCCTAGCGTTGTTGTAGGGGCAAAGCCATTAGTCAGTGAACCGCCAGCAGAGAGGGAGCTTGCTTGATTGATAACAAGACGGCTTATCGGTAACTCAAGACCGGCTTTTTGAATATGGTTATCATTGTTAGAATGCAAGACTGCTGAATGCCCGGCTCCCTCAACGAGAAGATTGGCTTTAGCCATAGCAACCGCATCATCAAATACTGCATATGAAACAATTGCAATAACTGGACAGAGTTTTTCTTTTGCAAGTATGTCCTCGGTTCCAGATCCATCGGCTGGTAACAGAATAAGTCTTGCGGATTCTGGGACATTGATTCCAGCCATCTTACCAACCTCAGATGCTGAAACGCCTACAGCATCCTTATTTAAATGTCCGTCCTGGAAAACTACTTCACGCAACTTCTGTATTTGTTTTTCATCATCCGTAAACCAAACTTTACCTGTATTTATAAATAACTGAACTGTTTCGTCGTAGTTTTCTGCCGGAGCAAATATAAACTGCTCATGAGAACAGATAATACCATGATCAAACGATGCGCCAGCGACAATTTTCTCGACAGCATCTTTTAAATCTATATCTCTATCCATAATCACAGGTACATTTCCTGCCCCTACCCCATAGGAGGGTTTGCCAGATGAATATGCGGATTTAACCATTGCATCTCCACCAGTAGCCACGACGACATCAACTGACTGCATAAGTTCCTGTGTTTTCTCAACAGAACCTTCAGTAACAACCTGCACAAGACCATCAGGGCCACCATGCGATTTGACAATCTTCATAAATTCTAACACCAAATGCTCTGCGCATTTTTGCGCTTTTGGATGTGGCGCAAAGATAACTGCATTACCAGTTTTAAGCGCAAACATACCATTACACATTGGAGTCACAATCGGATTAGTAACAGGCGTAACAGCAGCAACAACGCCCATTGGTTTGGCTACAAGCATGAGGCTAGCTTCGGCATCTTCGCCAATTACTCCTCGAGATTTCTTATCCTTAAGATTATTCCATATGACACGTGCTTTACCTTTATTTTTTAGGATTTTGTCTTCAACAGATCCCATATTAGTTTCATCAACGGCCATTCTCGCTAGTTTTTCAGCATTATCGAAAACAAATTTACCAATATCTCTAACGATTGCGTCTACTTGTTCCTGCTTGAATGATTCGTATTTTGTTTGAGCATTACGCGCCTTTCTAACTAGCTCTTGGATTGACAAATTATCTACTGTCGGGGGCTCTTTGGTAATCATTTCTAATTCCAGTTTGGTTAACTTTTTTCTAAAGTAATTATAACGTGAACTTCACTACAACAAAAATTAATTGAAAAATTTAGCAGGATTAATTGCCTAATAAGCAACAGCTATATCTTGGTAAATTAAATGAAAGATGGTGCCGGCACCAAGAGTCGAACTCGGGACCTACTGATTACAAGTCAGTTGCTCTACCAACTGAGCTATACCGGCACACAATAGAAATGAAAACTGCCTTCGCATACAATACCCAATTTAAAGGCTGTCATACAATACAATTGCGAATTATTATATGCTAGATTGGCAATATAAAAAATAAATAAATTAGATGAAAAATAATACGGAACCAACTTTCAGACAATCGGTTGACACCATGTACAACCGAGCGTCAAGACTATTAGATCTATCTCCTGGTCTTGAGGACAAAATAAGAATTTGCAATGCAACATACACGGTACGATTTGGTGTAAGACTTAAAGGAAAAATCCAGACATTCACAGGTTACCGTTCAGTCCACTCTGAACATATCGAACCAGTTAAAGGTGGAATACGCTTTGCTAAGTCTGTCAATCAAGATGAAGTTGAAGCTCTCGCTGCGTTGATGACATATAAATGTGCCTTGGTAGAAATACCCTTCGGAGGATCAAAAGGTGGGCTATGTATTGACCCAAGAGAATACAAAGATGAAGAGTTAGAAATTATCACCCGTCGTTTCGCTTATGAGTTAGCAAAACGAGATCTTATTCACCCCTCACAAAATGTACCTGCACCAGATATGGGAACTGGCGAGAGAGAAATGGCGTGGATAGCTGATCAATACAGCAGAATGAATACCACCGAAATTAATAGCAGAGCATGTGTAACTGGAAAGCCACTCAATGCAGGAGGAATATCAGGCAGAGTTGAAGCTACAGGAAGAGGAATACAATATGCACTGAGAGAATTTTTCAATCATGCGGATGATATGAAAAAGGCAAAATTAAAAGGAACCCTAGCAGGGAAAAAAATAATTGTGCAGGGTTTGGGTAATGTTGGTTATCATGCTGCACTCTTTCTGTCGACCGAAGATGATGCTTTGATCACTTCAATCATTGAGAAAGATGGAATGCTAGTCAATGCAAAAGGCCTTAATGTCCAAAGAGTATTTGACCATCTAACAGAGCATGGAAGCCTAGTCGATTGCAATGAAGGTAAGTATATTCAAGAGTCTAAAAATGGACTCGAACAAGAGTGCGATATTATTATTCCGGCAGCAATAGAGGGTGTAATCAATATCGATAACGCAGAAAATATAAAAGCATCTCTAGTCATTGAGGCAGCCAATGGCCCAATAACAGCTCCTGCTGATGAAATATTAAATAAAAAAGGTATTGTAATTATCCCTGATATGTATGCAAATGCGGGCGGAGTCACTGTGTCTTATTTCGAATGGGTAAAAAATCTCAGTCACATAAGATTTGGACGTATGCGAAGACGACAGGAAGAAACAAGAAATAGTCTGCTTGTAAAAGAACTTAACCGAATACTCAAAACAAGTGGACTGAAAACAAGGCTATCTAATGAATTCATCAAAAAATACAGTGAAGGTGCGGGAGAAATTGAATTAGTTCGTTCGGGCCTAGATGATACCATGGTTAGTGCATATCAAGCGATGAGTGAGGTATGGAACAGTCGTGATGATGTTGATAGTCTCAGACTGGCTGCCTATCTTCTATCAATTGAGAGAATTGCAAGCACTTATCATGCAAAGGGTCTCTAGAGATTATGGTTCATCTCCACTATTCTAGCTAAACCTTCAATTACTAAATTTGGCCTGTAAAATAACGTATAATCAAAAACATCTTTAAAATAAATTGCGTCGCCCCCCGTCAAGATAACAGAAGGCATTGAATCCTCTATCTTAAATGAAAAAACTGCTGTATTTATGGCGCCGGAAATAGCCGACATTGCACCTGATATAATTGCATCATCCGTGTTTTTGCCCCATTTTTTAATTTCTTTAGTTGCAGTATGACTGATGTTAATCTTTGTATTGATACTACCTGTCGATTGATCGAGAATATTGAAAAATGACTTTAACCCAGGAAGTATTTGCCCTCCCTTGTGCATCCCCTCACTGTCAATGCAATCAATTGTAATTGCTGTTCCCATATCTATCACTAAAATATTCCCTCCAAATTCATTGTTTGCACCAATCATTGCTGCCCACCTGTCTGCACCCAATTTTGATGGATTGCTATAACCATTCGTCAATCCGGAAAATCTGTTTTTTGGCTCAATGAATTCGATATCTAATTTAAAATGATCGGAGAATGACTCAGCAAGTTTAACTTGGGTTTCCCTTGATAGAACACAACTGGCAACTATAGATTTAACATTTGATGAGACGGCATTAAACATTGGTTTAAGGTCA
>CABYDR010000045.1 GCA_902517795.1 uncultured Woeseiaceae bacterium
AAAAAAATCGAATCGGGATTACCCTAGTTTCTTAAACGAGTTTTTAAGCATGAAGGATGCTGAAGAAGCATATAATGAGATAACTGAATGGCAAAAATATGCTCCAACCTCATTAGTTCCTCTCAAAAATATGGCTGCAAGTCTCGGAATAGAGAATATTTACTACAAGGACGAGAGCAAAAGATTCAATCTTGGCAGTTTTAAGGCATTGGGCGGTGCGTATGGTGTAATGCAATACCTTAAGAAAAAAATTCAAGAAAAAATCTCCTCTGACGTCAGTACGGAAGATATTCGATGCAAAAAATATGTCAATCTTACACAAGACCTTGTCGTTACAACTGCAACAGATGGAAATCATGGAAGATCTGTTGCTTATGGAGCAAGTTTATTTGGCTGTAAATGTAGAATTTTTATTCATTCAGAGGTCAGTGTGGGCAGAAAACGTGCGATGGAAAAATTCGGAGCCGAGGTAATCAGGGTGAAAGGAAATTATGATGATTCACTCAAAGAATGTATAAATGAGGCTAATAAAAATAACTGGCAGATCATAAGCGATACCTCATATCAGGGTTATATGGAGTATCCACGATTTATAATGGCTGGTTATACCGTTTTGGCTAGAGAGATTGTCAATCAATTATCAAAAAAAACATTACCCACACATATATTTTTGCAGGCGGGAGTAGGAGGTTTTGCAGCTGCGATGTGCACGATATTTTTGAATGAATGGGGCGGTGAAAACATAAAAATTATAGTAGTAGAGCCAAATTATGCTCCTTGTTTGATCGAGAGCGCTATAGATGGAGAACCAAAAGTTTTTGATATTAAAAAAGAAACAATTATGACTGGACTTTCATGTGGAGAGCCGTCGATTTTGGCATGGGAGATATTGAGTCAATGTACAGATCTATTTATGACAATCAGTGATGATAAAATTCCAGAACTGATGCGTATTATGGCAAATGGTTATGAGAATGATATTGGTGTCGAAGCGGGTGAATGTTCAGTAAGTGGTCTGGCCGCTTTGAGTGCACTTAAAAATAATGATTACTTAGTCAATAAATTAGATATTAATGATAAGAGCCGAGTTTTATTGATTGGAACAGAAGGTGCTACTGATCCAGATATTTATGAAAGCATAATTCAAAACTCGCAAATCAGAAAAAATTAGGAGAGTAAAACTATCATGACAAGATTACCGTCAATACCTGAGGATAAACTTACTGATTCCCAACTTGCTGTTTTGCAAGCCATTCAAAGTGGTCCAAGAGGCAAAATTCCGATGACCGGACCGTTTGGAGTATGGTTCAGAGCCGGTAATATCGGCAATGCGATTCAAAAACTTGGTGCTTCATTGCGATACGAGACAGTGCTTGATGAGACTTTTAAAGAACTCGCAATTTGTGTGGTAGGCAGTCACTATAAGGCAAAGTTTGAATTTGCTTATCATGCTGAGCTTGCTAAAAAAACCGGCATCAGCGATAAAATTTTAGAAGATCTTCGTCACAATAAAACTCCATCTTTCAATGATTCTAGGTTGAAACTGATATATCAAATAACAACACAATTATTGGATCAACATTCTTTGTCCGATGACATATATCGAGAAGGTATCAATGAGTTCAATGAGCAAGGAATGATCGAGTTAGTCTCACTTGTTGGGTATTATTGCCTAGTCTCACTGACGCTAAATGCTTTTGAGATACCCATTGATGAAGGGATGAACGATCCATTTAATGATTGAATCAAGTTTGGATCATTGAATGTGTTTTACCGGATTAGTTAATGTTCCTAGTCCATCAATATTAATCTTGAGTTCGCACTCCTCCTCATTTAATAGTATGTTGCGGTGGGCATTGGGAAACTGCTTATTTCCTTTTGCTGCCGTTCCACAACTGATGATATCTCCAGGTTCCAAAGTGAAATAATGACTTGCGTCAGATATTAACTCTTCAACACTAAACAAATAAGATGAAGTTGAATCATCTGTATAGCATTCTCCATTTTTATAGGCACGAATTCGAATATTATTGGGATTGTTTATTTCGTTAGCTGTTGTCAACCAAGGACCCATTGGTCCAAAGGTATCTGAGCTTTTGGAGCGAGTGTGATAAACGAAATAAAGGTCATTTTTGTCTTGTTCACCGTATTTCCTCCAATTTATAAATTCAGGCTTCATGATTTTTGGATCACGCGTCACGGCGACACTGTCCATCGAAAATTTCATTCCATGAGAAGTAATATCGTTCATTATTGAATAACCAAAGACATAATCTAATGCTTTTTCTCTATTTATATCTTTTCCAGTTTTTCCAATGACAAGACAAAGTTCTGGTTCTGGAATGGTATTGCCATAGGACTTTCTAATTAAAATTGGATTATTATGCCCGACGAGGCAGGAGGATGATTTTAGAAAATAATTTGGACAACCAGGATCAATATGCACTTCTTTTCTAATGTTTTTGTTATTGAAAGCAACCCCGAGTATTTTTCTGGCATCTGGATTGGGTGCTTGCCACTCAATTGAACTAAGATCAATTAATTTATAATCCTCAACTCCTTGTCGAACGGTATTTAGAATACATTCAATCTCATCGTATTTTTCAAAATCTTTCGCTATGAATTCTTGCATGGTTTTGCTAATTTGCGTCTCAAAATTCTTATTAATTTCATTTGAAGAGATAGCAGTATTCTCATTGATCATAAAAGCAAGATATTGCTTTTCATTTTTTAAGACAGTGCCTATTTTCACAGTTGTTCTATTTCCTGGTAGATTCCAATGGAAGTGCTTAGGCACATCGATAGCAAAATAAAACAAAATGGAAAAGCAGTTGCAAGAGCCATAGATTGAAGCGCCCCAAGACCTCCACTAAGGGTAAGGGCAATCGCAATTAATCCAATCAATAAGCACCATAGTATTCTTTGTTGTACTGGAGTGTTCGTTTTTCCATTGGATGCGATAGTGTCAATCACAAGTGCCCCCGAATCCATCGATGTGATAAAAAATATACAAATTAAGGTTATTGCAACTAAAGAAGTAATTTCTGAAAAAGGAAATCCTTCTAAAAATTTATAAATAGACATTTCAGGCGATTGATTTTGAATAGTATCAATAACATTCCGATTGCCTTCAGATAAAAACTGATTGATTGCATTATCACCAAACAGTGTTAGCCAGATGATACTGATAACTGAAGGAAAGATTATTGTGCCAACTAAGAACTCTCTAATGCTTCTTCCTCGAGACACTCTTGCAATGAACATGCCAACAAATGGTGACCATGATATCCACCAAGCCCAGTAGAATACTGTCCATCCGTGCAGAAAATCTGAGTCTGACCTGTCTATCCAATTAATCAATGCAGGCAAATTCCACAAAAAATCAACTGTGTAAGATAATGAGTTTTGGATTATTTCCAAAGCAGAGCTAGATAAAAATATAAACAGACAAAGACATATTGCCAAAAAAATATTTATTTCACTCAACCTCTTAATGCCTGCATTCAAACCTCTGAGAACTGAAAACAATGCGATCAATGTGATAGTGATTATCACAATTATTATATTTTTTGAATTTAGATCAAAACCAAACAAATAATTGATTCCAGCCATGGATTGCTCGGCTCCTATACCGAGCGATGTCGCAATTCCAAATATTGTTGCGAATAAAGCTAAGACATCAACTACATGTCCTTGCCATCCCCATATTTTTTCTTTAAAAAAAGGAAAAAAGACAGATCTCACTGATAAAGGTAATTTCTTATTGTAAGAAAAAAAAGCCAATGCGAGACCAACAAAAGAGTAGAGCGCCCAGGGATGCAGAGTCCAGTGCATTATTGATGCTGACATTGCCATTTCTCTTGCCGAAGTAATCTGTTCTGGATTAATCCCTAGGGGTGGAGATAGAAAATGATTTACAGGTTCATAAACACCAAAAAACATAAGACCAATACCCAATCCAGCAGCAAATAGCATCGAAAACCAACTGAGTCTCGAAAATTCTGGTTTTGAATCTTGCCCACCAAGTTTGATTTTACCGGCTGGAGTTATCGTCAAAATAAGACAGAATAACAACAGAATATTCGTAGTAATTATAAATACCCAGTCAAATCTTGAGGTCAGCCAGAGTCTAAATTCTGTAAATGCATTACCAGCAATCTCAGGAAAAATAAGCGTAATAGAGATAAAAAGGATGATAATTGTTGTAATTACAGGAAAAACAATTCTGTGTACATCTAAGCCATAACCTCTATAGTTGCTTTGATTCGAAGCTGATGTGAGATTTTTGTCGATCATTTTGTTATTGATAACACAGAATTACTATGCAACTTCATGTTCAATCCAACCATGACGGATGTTCATATATCGAAACAACCACATGATCACCTTTTGAAATTCGTCCTGGAGTTTCAATAGTCCCAACAATACCTCTTGAAATTTTTGATGCCTTGGAAAAGGCAGTATTTGAAACTGTTACGTCTGAATTCTTTGCGTAAAGTGAGGATATTTTCTGGCCCATATCACTGCAAGGAGGGTTGTATTCCTCAACCATTAGTTCAACTCCAGAAGCAAATTTGAGAATTGTTCCTTTTGGCAGTGATGACAGCTTTGGAATACCCTCGAGGCAGATATTAGAACCAAGAACTCCTGCATCAATTTGAGAGGTTAAATCCATTTCATCTGATATAGACTTCAGCTCTTCAACCGATACAGCTGACCATTGCCTCTCATTTCTTCTTATGGTTCCTTTTGGCTGTTTGTCGCCAGCCCATGTTTCTCTTGTATAGCCCCTGTGAGAATCATCAACGATTCCATCAAGCTCAATATCAATATAGTCTGCCTCCAATTTACCCATGTTACCATCTGAATCAGTGTATACTGAATAAACGTAACCATTTATGGTCTTCATAGCTTATTTCTCTGTTTAGATTGTTCTTGATAACATAGCATAATATGGAACCAAAATAAGCCGACATCAAAAATTAAAAAGGCCTAGACATTATGAGTAATTACGTAGCAAACATAGATTATATAATTATTTTTCTCTACATAATCATGCTCATCACTATTGGTATTTATTCATACCGCAAAGACTCAACATATACAGATTTTATGCTCGCTGGGCGAGGCATGACGACTCCGATGTTAATTTCTACAATGGTATCAACCTATTACGGCCTGGATATACTCTTTGGTTCATCTGAGATGGCTTTTAATGATGGTCTAATGGCATTTTTTGGTTATGCATTATCAAGTTTGGCTTTCTACCTATTCGTTGCATTTTATATGAGCAAGAAATTGAGATCGGCAAATTTTGTTTCATTACCAGAGATTTTAGAAAAAACGTATGGAAATAAAACATCATCTATTGGAGCCATTAGTTCCATGGTTTATTGTTTGCCCACAACGAGTTTATTTGCCTTAGGTCGTGTTTCTGAATTTGTTTTTGGTATTGACGCAAACTATGGTGCTCTGCTTCTTGGTGGAATTGCATTGGGTTACACTTTATTGGGTGGTCTAAAAGCAGTTGCTATAACTGACACCATTCAATTTTCACTGATGTGCATTACCGTCGCAGTGGGAGTGCCCTTATTGATTCATGAAGTTGGTGGATTTGTTGCCATCAAGGAACTTGTTCCAGAAGGTCATTTTGAATTTTTTGGAACAGTGCCACCCTGGCTTCTGTTAGCATATGCCTCGTCAAGTTTAGCAATTCTCATCGATCCATCCCTTTATCAAAGAATATTTGCCTCACAAAATGCAAGACAAGCAAGAAATGCAATCTTGTCTGCAACTGCAATATGGACAGCATTTGATTGGCTGGTTGTCGCAGGAGGAATTGCTGCTTTAGCTGCTGTTAGTAAGGGAATTTTAGTGAGTACAGTGCATCCTAATGATGCATTCTTAATTGCTGTTACATATGCCCTTCCAATTGGTTTATCGGGTATATTTTTAGCCGGCGTACTCGCAACTGCTATGTCAACTATTGATGGCTATACTCTGGTTGCAGGATCAAATATTTCCTATGATATATACCGACCTCTTGTAAAGCCTGATGCTACAGACAAAGAGTTAGTCAAGGCGACAAAGATAAGTATTGTTATCGCTTGGACGATCGGATATTTGGTTGCTTTTCAATTTGAAAGAATCATGGCTTTATTGATTTTTGTGACAACAGTTATTTTATCTACAGTTTTCGTTCCGCTTTTAATGGCTCTTTTTTATAAGGGTAAAAAAACATCGTTAGCTGGGTTGCTAAGTTGTAGCTTCGGCTTAGTAAGCGTATTTGTATATTATATCGGTCTCGCTAAGATAGGAATTTACAATGAAACTTGGGGCACATACATCTGGACCTTCTCACTGGCTGGTGTGGAGTTTTCTGTTTGGCAAGAGTACTCAC
>CABYDR010000046.1 GCA_902517795.1 uncultured Woeseiaceae bacterium
CTGTGCTGCAATCGGGTGTATAACATTAGCTGCATTTCCAACCAGCACTGATCTCTTTGTGTGGAGCCTCAGTGCTCGTGTCAAATTCAGAGAATATTTAACACGGTTACCTAGATCGCTCATTTTCCCAAGCCTCATACCAAATTCTTTTTGAAGCATTTCAAGAAACTCATTATTCGAGGCATTCATCATTATTTCAGACTGATGGTTGGGCAGTACCCATATAAAAGCCGATCTGTTATTTGCAAGTGGGAGAAAGGCAATAGATCCTTCAGAATAAAATCTCTCGAAAGCTCTGTTTTCAATTGGAATAGCAGTCATAACATTTCCTATGATTGCATCTTGATGATAATTGATGACATTTGAATTAATACCTAACAATTTATGAAGACCTGAATCAGCTCCACATGCAGCTATTAGTAGTTGAGAAGTGAGCTCTATTTTACTCTTTTTCTTGTCATTTGATTTCAGACTAATATTGCAATCAGTTTGCCGCTCGGAAAAAGAATCAATTTCATACGGACAAAACATCTTTATATTTTCTTTATTCTCTAATTCGCTCAACATGACCTCTCCAAGGACACGATTAATAACTACATATCCTAAGGCCTTTACTTGTTGTTCTTTAGAGCAAATATGGGAAAAACCAAATTGCCCTTTTTCTGAGACATGTATCTTATTGATTGGTGTCGATACCTCTTTAATTTTTCCCCATATACCCATTGCTTCAAACATGTTTTGACTGCTCCTGGATAATGCAGTTGATCTATCATCAAAGCTTGGTTGCTCTTTATTGGTGCGCTTTATTTTTTCGATAACGGCTATCTTGAGGTCAAAAGATGATAAGGATAAGGCCATAGCAATTCCAATCATTCCTCCTCCGGCAATTACAACATCATATTTTTTTCTTTCAGTTGAGTTCATTGTTAATAATTTCTTCAATCTCATTAGCTTCTTTTTCGAGCTCATAAGTTATGACCTCAGGTGAGCCATTATTTACCAGAACCATATCCTCAATTCTAACTCCAATTTGCCTGTATTCTTCTGGAATATCTTCACTGTCATCTATATAAATTCCTGGTTCAATAGTCAGGACCATACCATTTTCTAGTGATCGCCATTCATTATCAATCATGTAATCTCCCACATCATGCACATCCATACCTATCCAATGGCTGGTTCTGTGCATGAAGAATCTTGTATATTTCTTCTTTTCAATGAGGTCAGAGATATTTCCTTTCAAGAGGCCAATTTTAGTTAAACCTTGAGTAATTGTAATAACCGCTGCATCATGCGGATCAGAGAATTTATTACCTCTTCTGACTTGGCTGATTGCTGCTTTTTGAGCATCAAGGACTATGTTATATATTTCTTTTTGCTCTCTAGTAAACCTGCCGTTCACAGGATAAGTCCTGGTTATATCCGAGGCATAGAATTCAGTTTCGCATCCTGCATCTATTAGAACTAAATCCCCATCATTGAGCACAGAGTTATTCGAATTATAATGAAGTACGCAAGAATTCTTTCCGCTTCCAACAATTGGTATGTAAGAACTGGTTGAATTAGATTTAGCGAATTCATATTTAATTTCAGCTTCCAATTCATATTCGTATTTAAAAGTCGTGACTTTACTCATTGTTTTTCTATGTGCATCAACGGCAATCTTAGCTGCTTTTTTCATTTTTCTTATTTCTGATTCACTCTTAATAAGGCGTATTTCATGAAGAATATTGGATGAGTTTAAAATTTTCGTTTTGGAATTTTTTGTTTTTAATGATCTGTCACTTGTCTGAACCCATTTCTTTAATCTCAGAAAAAGTTTTTCATCGTTATCATATGGGGCATAAATTAATTTTTTTTCTTTGATCAAATTTGGCAAAAGCTCATCTATTTTATCGATAGCATATGCTTGGTCAGCATTAAAGTCCTTTTTTGCTTCAATTGGTCCAGCTATTGGGCCATCCCATCTTTCTTTTAAGGGGTCCTTATCTTTACAAAAAAGAATAAATTGACCATTTTTCCTGCCAGGAATTAACATCATTAATGAATCTGACTCTACAAACCCTGTTAAATAATAGAAATCACTGTCTTGTCTGTACGGATAATCAACGTCTCTAGTTCGTTTGTGATGTTGAGCGCTTGGAATGATTAGCACAGAATCATCTCCTATTGTTTCCATTACTATTTTTCTTCTTTTTTTTAAATCACTCTTCATAAGCTTGATGTTATATTATTTGTGTATCGTAAAACTCAATTAGATTTAATCTTATTAATGCTATCCCTAAAATCAGTTAATTCTTCATATACTAATTGCGTACAGGTCCTCAGATATTCGCGAATTTCAATGAAGTAAACTAACTCTTCATCATCGTCATCTGATGAAGATGCTGTTGCTCTTGTGAGTTCTACCATGTCTTTAATGATGGTACTAATTGGTTCTTTTGAAAAAAGACTCTTTAGCTCTTTTGGATTTTTTCCAGTAACTACACCATGAAGAAAACCATCACACCATTGCGATAAGGCGATTGTTTGCTCCTTAATAGGACTTTCATCGACAGGAAGTAGCAGATCAAAATCAGATTGCCTTGCATCTAATTTAGCCCAAGTAGCATTGAATAAACTTCTTATTTCTTCTTGTGATTGATTAAATCCTTGTGATTGTTTTATTGAGTGCTCAAAAATCTGGCTCAAACATAACTCTAATGAATTCGGGCCGAGAACTGAAAGACGGGCACAAATAAGTCCATGGCACTGTGATGCAAACCAATCTGAACTGCACTGCTTTAAATTTAATTCAAGATTTTTAAAATTAATATCAAATATACTCATTGTTAATTCACTTATACGTATCTAGATTATATAAAATTTAACGAACTTAATTGATTAAATTATCAGTCATCTTTATATTAGAGTGATGAAAAATAAAATAAATCTTAATTTTGAGAGTGACCTTAAAAGGATTGAGGATCGTCTTGATGACCTCGTAAAGATATGCAATCAGTTGCAGTCAGAAAATAAGTCATTAAAAGAAAAGCAAGAAACACTCTCAAGAGAACGAGCCACGATGGTTCAAAAGAACGAAGAAGTCAGAGCTAGAGTTGAAGCAATGATTGTTCGCCTTAAATCTATGGAACAAGGTAAATAACTAAGGAGTATTCAATGAGCGAGATGTACGCACACGTGAGTGTAAAAATTCTTGAAAAAGAGTATCAAATTTCATGTCTCGCAAGCGAAAGAAATGCCTTGTTAGATTCTGCCGAAACACTCAATAAAAAAATGAGAGAAATAAGAGATAGTGGAAAAGTTGTTGGTCTCGATAGGATAGCAGTTATGGCGGCACTCAATATGGCACACGATCTTTTGAAAGCAGAAACAAAAGACAAGGCAATAGAAAATTCACTTGGAAATCGTCTTAAAATCCTAGCAGATAGACTTGATTCCGCTCTCGGTGGAAACAAACAACTCGAACTATAATTCATAACGCATTATAATTTCTTTTGCCTCCTGTAGTGTTCGATATGCAGCGGGTACCTTCGATCCTAAATATACGCTTCGGGGTTACTCACTTTGTGATCATGTGTGCAAAACTAATTTTAGTCTGCCTGTTGTGATCTCGGTTTACCCCACTTGAATCTTCGGTTCGAGAGCGATGTTGTATAACGGCATGAACGGGAGGCACTTTTTAAACTTATGGTATCCGGTAAAGAAAAAATTAGATCCGACAAAAAATTGGCAAGAAGCAGTTTATCTGAAAAATACATCAACACTGCTTCAGGAAGAATCTGTGAGCATCTATTTAAATTATCACACTATAAAAACTCAACAAAGATTGGATGCTATGTTTCAACAAGATATGAAGTGCAAACTGAATCAATAATTTCATCGATTCATGAGGATGAAAAAGAACTCTTCCTGCCAAAAATAAAACCAAATTCAGAAATGGATTTTGTGCAAACTAGCAAAAAAACTCAATTTCATATAAATAGATTTGGCATAAAAGAACCTGAATCAAATAATATATCTATTGAATCAAACCTTGATTTAGTGATTGTACCATTGGTTGCCTTTGACGTTAATAAAAACCGTATAGGAATGGGTGGTGGCTACTATGACAGAAAATTCGAAAATTTAAATACTAATGAATACAATATAAAAAATAGAGAGCCAATCCTGATTGGCCTTGGTTTCGATTGTCAAAAAACAGAAGAAATTAAAACTGAAAAATGGGATGTAAAATTAACTTGCGTCATCAGTGAGTCAGGAATTTTATGCTAGACAGAAAAAATTAAAAACTATAGATTAATCATGATGAATCAGAATGAAAAAAAACTTAATGTCGCAAAAGCTGCCGTAAAACATATCCATAATGATTGTCTATTGGGAATGGGAACAGGCTCTACCGTTAACTTTCTTATAGACTTGCTACCAGAGATAAAAAATAAAATTTCAGCTGTTGCCTCAAGTTCAGTTCAGACAGAGAATCTGCTTAAAATGAATGGATTTGAGGTTCAAGCATTGAATCAACTCGGTATGCTTGATCTTTATATTGACGGAGCAGACGAAGCGACCAAAAATCTTCATCTTATTAAGGGTGGCGGTGGCGCTTTAACACGTGAAAAGATCTTAGCAGAAAATTCAAAAAAATTTATATGCATCGCAGATGAAACAAAACTCGTTAAAAGATTAGGTATTTTTCCTCTCCCTATAGAAGTCATACCCATGGCAAGATCATTCGTATCAAGAGAAATAATCAAATATCACGGCAAACCAGTCTATAGAGAGAACTTTGTCACAGATAATGGAAACGAAATAATTGATATACACAATTTAGATATTGTAGATCCAATTCAATTAGAAAATGAGCTTAATCAGATTCCTGGCGTAGTAACAGTGGGAATATTTGCACGCAGGAAAGCAGATGTTCTTCTCATTGCTGGTGAACATGGAGTAGATGAAATTTACCCTTGATAATTTAAACTCAGGCCGGAAATAAAGAAAAATACTCAGTCTTCATTATCAATCTCAAGAGAATAATGATAGAAATCATTGTCTCTTTCGTACCCCAATGACTCATATAATGACTGCCCAATAAAATTGTCAGTTGCGGTTGATAGCTCTAGTCGATCGTATCCTTCAGATTTAGCAAACTCTGTTGCTTTATTCATAAGAGCTCGCCCATGTCCATTTCCTCTGGCCTCTGTCTTAACAAAAAGATCATACAGAATAAGGATTGGGCATACATAGACAGAGCAAAAAGACGAGTATAACTGAACGAAACCTATTAACTCTTCATCTGAATTTTGTGAAACAAAAATCGTGGATTCTTTGTTATCCATTCTAGACTTGATGAAATTATGCGCGAGATCCACATTGGAATCTTGTTCATAAAAGACTCGATATGAATTAAATAATTCAGCTAATTCATCAATGTGTTCAATTTCAGCTCTAATTATTTTTGTCATATCAAAATATAAAAAAATCCTATCTTTTAGAAAACTGTGTCGCCCTTCTTGATTTCCTGAGACCAACTTTCTTTCGTTCAACTTCTCTTGCATCTCTTGTAACAAAGCCAGCTTTTCTGAGTGCGGGCCTGAGAGATTCATCATAACTCATTATAGCGCGAGTCAAACCATGACGTATTGCTCCTGCTTGGCCGGTTATGCCCCCACCCTTGACTGTGGCATTAACATCAAATTTTTCATTAAGGGAGGTCAATTCTAGAGGTTGCTTTACAATCATCTGAGCAGTTTTTCTTCCAAAAAATTTGTCCAAAGGTTTATTGTTCACAGATATATTTCCTGATCCTGGTTTGATGAAAACTCTTGCAGTGGATGTCTTTCTTCGACCTGTACCATAATGTTGTTGTTCAGTCATGTTCTTACCTTATGCATTTATTTCAAGTGGTATTGGCTGTTGAGCAGAATGATTATGCTCTGGACCAGAATATATTTTCAGTTTAGAGAACATTTTTCTACCCAAAGGGTTTCTGGGCAACATTCCTTTTACAGCATAGTGAATCACTCTTTCGGGATGCTCTTTTAGTAATTTTTCAAGTGTCATAGTTTTCAAATTGCCAATGTACCCTGTATATCTGTGATATTTCTTATCTTTAAGTTTATTGCCAGTCACTCTGACCTTTTCTGCATTTATTACAACCACGTAATCGCCTGTGTCAACATGAGGAGTGTATTCGACTTTGTGTTTTCCTTTTAGTTTTGATGCAATATTTGATGCTAAACGACCAAGCGTTATACCTGTCGCGTCCACCAAATACCATTTTCGGTGAACATCATCATGTTTTGCAGAAAAAGTTTTCATTATCATAATCCGTATTTCTTAATCATTTGTATTATGAGGTATTT
>CABYDR010000047.1 GCA_902517795.1 uncultured Woeseiaceae bacterium
CATGGTCATCGCATTCCAAGACGTGGTATCTGTTATTTTAATTTCGTTGGATGCAATGATGTTAACTCGAGAGAAAACATCATAGTAATCGAGAGAATTTGTAAAAAATACGATTCCAGCTATCCCCAATAAGAAACCAAAGTCGCCTACCCTGTTAACCAGAAATGCTTTTAAATTTGCGGTCACCGCACTTTCACGTTTAAACCAAAAACCAATCAATAAGTATGAGACCAATCCAACTGCTTCCCATCCAAAAAACAGCTGCAAAAAGTTATTTGACATAACCAGCATCAACATGGCGAATGTAAAGAGTGAGATGTAACTGAAGAACCGTTGATATCCTGGATCATCATGCATATAACCAATCGTATATATATGCACCATGAGAGAAACGAAGGTCACCACCACCATCATGAGTAATGACAATCTATCAATCAGAAACCCAATGTCCATGTGCAAATTTCCAACTATTGCCCAAGAGTACAAGTTGTAGTTTTGAACCTGAAAATCATCGCCCAATGAATTAATCAATAGGTACAATGAGATTAAAAACGAAAGACCAACAGCGGCAATTGTAATTTGATGCGATCTCTCTCTTCCAATCTTTGCACCAAAAAGCCCGGCAACGATTGAGGCAATCAGTGGCATTAGAACGGTTGTTATATGCAGATTAATCATCGTAGCTAGCCTTTCATTTTGTTGAGTTCGCTAACATTTATGGTGCTTCTGTTTCTGAAAAGAACAACCAATATTGCCAATCCAATAGCGGCTTCAGCGGCTGCTACGGTTAATATAAAGAACACAAATATCTGGCCAACTTCGTCTCCGAGGTATCTTGAAAATGCGATAAAGTTAAAATTAACCGCAAGCAACATGAGCTCAATGCACATTAACAATAGAATAAGGTTTCTGCGGTTAATGAATATACCAGCCATTGCGAAGGTGAAAAGGACGGCAGAGAGTACAAGATAATGATCAAGACCAATTGACATCATGATTCAGTCTCCGATTTCATTTTGATTATTTTCAGCCTATCCTTTGGATCAACTGCAACTTGTTTAGCAATATCTTGGACCTTGAGCCCTGGCCTTTTTCGCATTGTTAATGTGATGGCAGCAACAATCGCCAAGAGCAAAATGACTGAAGCAATTTCGAATGCATAAACGTGCTCTGTGTATAAAACAGAACCGAGTGATTCTGTATTACTGTAATCAGGTGGATTTATCGAAAAACCCTGTAATGTCTGATTCGCACTTCTCAGTTTTATAACCTGCATTAATTCAACTATCATCAGACCCGCAATGAGAAGACCAAATGGTGTGTATTTGGCGATACTGCTTTTTGCCTCTTCCACATTGATATCCAGCATCATTACCACAAAAAGGAATAACACCATAACAGCACCGACATAAACCAAAACTAGCACGATTGCTAAGAATTCAGCTTCAATTAGTAACCAGAGAACGGCGCTTTGAAAGAATGCGCCTACCAAAAACATGATTGAGTGAACCGGATTTTTAGAAAATATTACACCCAATGCTGCGACCAGCAAAATTGATGAAAAAACATAAAATAAAATGGTTTGAAACAATTTAGTGGATTCCTCTATCGATATTTAGCATCGGCTTTCTTGTCGTTAGCAATCATTTCATCGTATTTGTCACCGACGGCAAGCAACTTGTCTTTCGTCATTATGTTCTCGCCTGGCGATTCCATATGATATTCATGGATTCGTGTTTCCACGATGGCATCTACAGGGCACGCTTCTTCACAGAATCCACAATAAATACATTTAAATAAATCAATATCGTAGCGA
The DNA here is from genome assembly GCA_902517795.1 of uncultured Woeseiaceae bacterium. Taxonomy (GTDB): domain Bacteria; phylum Pseudomonadota; class Gammaproteobacteria; order Steroidobacterales; family Woeseiaceae; genus SP4260. The sequence continues at coordinate 1,817 of CABYDR010000047.1, forward strand.
GTTGTTCTTCTGGTTCCATCGTCACTCTCATCGGATTCAATCGTAATAGCTAGAGCCGGACAAACAGCCTCACATAATTTACAAGCTATACACCTTTCTTCTCCATTGGGATATCTTCTGAGTGCATGCAGACCTCGAAATCTTGGAGATTGTGGTGTTTTTTCTTCGGGATATTGAATAGTTGTCTTTGGTTTAAAGAAGTTTCTTAGAGTCACACTCAAACCTTTCAATAGCTCCCACAAAGCGAAAGTTTTTATGATGTTTTTAATTTTATTCATTATTCATTACCTAAATAGCCCACGGTCCAACTTTCATCCATGCCATTAAACCTTCAACGGCAATCCACACAATTGTCACGGGTATAAATATCTTCCAACCCAGACGCATAATTTGATCATATCTGTACCTTGGAAAAGTTGCCCTTATCCAAAAGAATACAAAAATGAAAAAACATATTTTTAATGCCAGCCAGAAAAAGCTTGGCTCTCTGAGAAAACTCTCTGAACCAAGTATTGTCCAACCCTCGAAAGGCGATGACCATCCAGCAAGGAAAAAAATTGAAGTCAACGCGGCAATCAAAATTATATTTGCATACTCAGCAAGAAAAAATACAGCAAATGCGACACCAGAATATTCGACGTGAAATCCAGCAACGATTTCTGACTCACCTTCTGCGACATCAAATGGCGCTCTGTTTGTTTCTGCAACACCAGAAACAAAATATACGACAAAAAGCGGGAACAATGGAATGATAAACCAATTACTGAATCCTCCCGATTGAGAAGCAATGATTTCACCAAGATTAAGACTGCCGCCAGCCATGAGAACACCTACCAATGCGAACCCCATGGCAATTTCATATGCCACGATTTGAGCTGCTGATCGCATCGCACCTAAAAAAGCGTATTTTGAGTTGGTAGACCAGCCTGCCAACAAAACTCCGTAAACGCCAACCGATGTTAATGCAAGAACATAAAGCAATCCTGCATTGATATCCGCTATTACAAACCCATCAGTGAGAGGGATTACAGCCCATGTTGCAAGAGCAGGAACCAGTGAAAGCAAAGGTGCAATAACAAAAAGAAACCGATTTGATTTAGATGGAACGACAACCTCTTTGATTAGGAGTTTAATCACATCCGCAAAAGGCTGACCAAGCCCCTTCGGCCCCACTCTATTTGGCCCAAGCCTGCCTTGCATGTAACCAATGACTTTTCTCTCAAAATAAGTCGTGAAAGCAACCGCCAAAATAACACAAATCGAGATAAACACTATTTGCAGTGTAATAATCAAAAGATCTTGAATGTACCCAGGAACTAAATTCCACTGCTCAAATACAAACGCCGGCATTAACGAACTGATGTTCATATTTTACTGTCTCTCTGGGCTTCTGGGGTCAGCTGCAGTGAGGGAGAATGACGAAGTATGGCATCCATTTGGTACATCGGTACTCTCTCGACAGATGCTTTTTTATTTCCATTGGATTGATTCTTGTATTTCTCTGGATTATTCGAAGTTTCTGTCTTTCCTAATTTATCTCTCAACTCACTTAATACGTCTAAGGAACTCTCAAATTCAAAACCATCTAATTTAAGTAAATCCCCGATAACCGTTAGAACTTTCCAACCAGGACGCGCTTCATGAACAGGGCTTGAAACACCATTGAAACTTTGCCAACTTCCCTCGCAGTTTATAAATGTTCCTGAAGTTTCGGCAAATGTGCCAATAGGCAACATTAGATCTGCTATATTGCTGAAATTATCTGTAAAATGTGTTGAAAACGCGATAACTGACGCATCGTTTTCTTTTTTATCAGCAAAATTTGGGACATCGGCATTAGGCTCGGAATTCCACAACAAGGTTAATTTTGAATTGCACTCCTTTATTGTATCAGTGTTTTGCCCAGAGTTAGAACGTGGAGTACCGTTTATCTCTCTGTGCGGAGTGATTCCAGTAAGACAAGCTCCCATCGTATTTGCTCCCTCAGTAACAAAACCAAATTTAGAATTGGTGGCTTTCGCGATGAGAGAAGCTAAATATCTTATTGTTGAACTCTGTGGATGGTTTATCGCCTCATGACCAAGGAGAATCAGAGTGTCGCCCTCTGATGAGAGTGATTTAGCGATTACCTTAGAATCATCTGATTTGGCGCTGGATGATTCAATAGAGGCAGCTCCATTAGATAATTTAATCTTGAGAGCAATAACAAGAGTGCATAGACTTTCGAGAATATCTCCCGACATGAATGACGAGACATCAAAAAAGTATTCACTTAGCTCACTGTTTATGAAGCTAACTTGAGAACCATTTAAGGCTGATTTCCTAATTCTATGAGCAATTATTGGTGCTTCTTTTCTTATTTCTGAGCCGACAAGAACTATGCTTTTGTAATTTTCGATTTCACTGATTGAGGTTCCAAGCCAAGGAGCAACTGGGTCATTGTCTTGATCAGAAAAATCCGTTCTTCGGAGCCTGTGATCTAAATTGTTGACACTGAGGCCTTGGGCTATCTTTGAGAGCATATAAAATTCTTCAGTGGTGGAACTTGGTGATGCCAATAAAGAGATCTGATCTTTGTCAGTAGAGTTCATTTGCTCCACAACGATGTTCAATGCTTGCTCCCATGGAATATCCTTCCATTCATTGTTTACCTTAAGTTTTGGATTTTTGAGCCTATCTGGACTGTATATGCCCTCATAACTGAACCGGTCTCTATCAGCTATCCATGTCTCATTTATGGCCTCGTTCTCTCTGGGAACAATCCGTTTGATTCTGCCTCGAAGTACATGCGCATAAAGATTGCTTCCCACACAATCGTGAGGAGCGATCGTCTCATGCTGAATCATTTCCCATGATCTTGCGCTGTATCGATAGGGTTTGTTATTAAGCGCGCCAACCGGGCAAAGGTCAATGATGTTGGCTGAGAGTTCATGATCAATACTCTTTTCTATATATGTATCAATCTTCATATTCTCACCACGCTGAACTGTTCCTAACTCCTGCGCGCCCGTAATTTCCTCACCAAAACGAACACATCTTGTGCAATGGATGCACCTGGTCATATCAGTGGAGACCAAAGGCCCAATGTCCTTGTCTTTCACTACTCTTTTATTGTCGTTGTACCTTGAGACACCTCTGCCGTAACCCATCGCCAAATCTTGCAGTTCACACTCACCACCTTGATCGCAAATTGGGCAATCCAGAGGATGGTTTATCAACAAAAATTCCATGGTTGCTTTTTGAGCCGCGATGGCAAAAGTAGATTTAGTGAATATTTTCATGCCATCTGCAACCGGTGTTGCACAGGCTGGTAAGGGTTTAGGTGCTTTTTCTACTTCGACAAGACACATCCGGCAATTAGCCGCAATGCTTAATTTTGAGTGATAACAAAATCTTGGCACATAGGATCCATGCTCATCGGTTGCTTCAATGATCATTTGACCTTTTTTGGCCTTAACGGACTTTCCATCAACTTCTATACTGATCTGATCGTCGCTCATGCGGCAACCTCATTATTGTTATCGATAATGCTTTTTCCTTTATTCTTGACCATGTATTCAAATTCATCATGAAAGTGTTTGACAAAACTTTGTACCGGCCATGCAGCGGCATCGCCCAATGCACATATTGTGTGACCTTCTATTTTATTTGCCACTTCGACCAACTTGGTTATGTCTTCCATTTGGCCTTGCCCCTCAGTAATTCTTGTTAACATACGGTAAAGCCAGCCTGTACCCTCCCGACATGGTGTGCATTGACCGCATGACTCGGCCATATAAAATCGAGCTATTCTTCTCAAGACCTGAACCATGCAAGTAGTTTCATCCATCACAATAACTGCACCCGTACCAAAAGATGAACCGGCATCTTTCAGAGAATCGTAATCCATGGTGCAATTTAATATTGCCTCGGCCGGCATTACAGGACAGGATGATCCGCCGGGGATGACCGCTTTTAGCTTTCTGCCCCCTAACATACCACCGCATATTGAGAGCAGATCTTTAAATGGTATCCCCATGGGTAATTCATAATTTCCAGGGTTTTCAACATGACCTGAAACAGAAAATTGTGCGGTTCCACCGGAATTTTCCACACCCAACTCTCTAAACCAGTCAGCACCCTTTCTTATGATTGAGGGGACACTGGCAAGACTTTGGGTATTATTGATGGTAGTGGGTTTACCATACAGTCCGTAATTTGCAGGAAATGGTGGCTTAAATCTGGGTTTGCCCTGCTTTCCTTCGAGTGACTCCAAAAGCGCTGTTTCTTCACCACAAATATATGCACCGGCGCCCACGAATGTGTGAAGATCAAAATCAATACCTGAGTCTTTTATGTTTTTACCAAGGTATCCACTTTCGTATGCCTCTTTAACCGCTTCTTTATATCTAGGAACGGGTTCATCAATAAATTCGCCTCTTATGTAGTTATAGGCTACTGTTACGCCCATTGCATATGATGCTATTGCCATTCCTTCCACAAGTGAATGAGGATTTTTTCTTAATGTTTCTCTATCATGGCACGTTCCTGGC
>CABYDR010000048.1 GCA_902517795.1 uncultured Woeseiaceae bacterium
ATATTTGCAAACCCAATAAATAATAACCTCTCCTGTTTTTATAAAATACTAAGTATTTTTTAATCCATTAAATAAATACCCTCTGCTACGTAAAAATCATTTGCTCCAGATTCATTTAGAGCACCGTTCTTATACAGGCTAACATTAATTCGCCCACCGCTCTCATCTACTGTGTTACCACCGTAAAGCGCACCTTTCACGGCCGCACCGCCGCTCCAACCATTTTGAATGACGGTAGTGGAAGTGCCTGTGTAGGTATTGGCATTGTTGCTGTTTAAGTTCACATTGAATGAAGTAAAACCGGCGTTACTTACGATTGGGTTTTTATCATCAAAGTTGGTGACCGCTATGTTGCCGGTATAGGCACTGGATCCCCAATTGAAGGTGGCCGCCACATCGGCGGTGGTGGTGTACTTATGCACATCGTAGTTGGTGCCATTTTGCGCATAACGATAAGCCGCTTTGACCGCCGCCGCGCCAGTCATGCTGGCTGAGCCTGAAGTGGGGATTTCGCTTTGATCCACCAATTCACCGGCTACCCATGTACCCAAGTGCACACCTGCGGTTTGCGTGCCGGAATTCGGTGACACATCCACTGATCCCAATGCCCAGAATCCCCAAGTGGCGTATTCTGCATCTGGCATGGGGTCGTTGCCACTGTTGTGGAACAGATCCGAATCTTCTTTATCTAGGGTGTTGTAACTGACCATCACACCCGCCATGTTGCTGTTGCCTCCTGAAGAGCTGTCTATTTGCTCCCCACCATCGTTTATTTCAGCGGCGAACACTTCGTTGGAGATGTAAGCAGAATTGGCATCACCCGACATGGTATCTCCAAAATTTAAAACCAGCTCGCCGTCGTCGACCGTGTCCCAAGTGTTGGTGTAGTTATTACCGGGTAGTTTTGAGACAGTCAGCGGCGCTGACACCGCGACTTCGTCGTTGGTGGTGTCGAAATTAATCGACGCAAGCGTGCTGCCTGATCTTACGGAGGCGAGCTGGTCGTTACCTGTGCCGGATACATCAAACTCCATGAGGCCACTGAAGAACCCGGCGTATGCTGTGGCGGTGGAGGTGTAAAAATCGGAGTGCCTAAAATCGTCGATGGATTTGTAATCTTGATTGGCGTCTATCGCATCTGTGCCTTCTTGAGGAGTATTATTGGTAGTACCGGGGGCTTGAAAATAGATTGTTCCGTTGTTCGGTTTAACATAGTTGCGCACTCTGATGTAATTACTAGAATGAAACCCATCATCTGTATCTTGAATATCGTCCCCTGAAAACATCAGGTATATTTGTGTAGAATTTGCAGCTTCATTTTGATTTATCTGGAAGTTATTGTATGTGGTGCCACCACCGGTGCTCCTGTATGTCTCACCAATTTTATAATCGGTGACCCATTGCACTGGATTTCGAATGAACATACCGATTTCAGTATCATCCGGTGTTTCGTTAGCTTTTAATGTCGTGAGACCGAATGTATACACACGGCCATCAAAATCTCTCTGACCATCCCATGAGCTACCAATATAAAAATTTCCTCCATTACCAACACTACTGATTCCATAATTAGTACTAGCCCATGATCCAGGCACATCGGAGACCGCGCCTGTGGTCAAGTTGACTTGTTTGATGCGAAAACGAGAAAAATATTGGGTGGTACTGCCACTGGATACACCCGTGGTACCGCCATCGTAATCCACATAGAATCCGTAATCAGTACCGGTACTGAGGGTCTCTGAGCCGGTAAACTTCAGGTTATTGTAGCCACTTCCAAAAAAGAAATGCAGTTTATCGTCATTGGTGACACCCAATCTTATGTGACCGCTGCTGCTGCCGGTAGCGCGACCAAAAAAAGTACCTTCCGATGGCGTTGAATCAATCCTGACCACGCCACCAAAAGCCCAAGGTTGTCTCGAGGCAAACATAGCGTGATTATTCGCATTATTTAGTAAGAAATCATTAGTGCCATCAAATTCAGCCCAATGCCCCGTGTAAGGGAGATTGGAATTGATTAGCGAGGCAGAACCAACTGTGTGAAACTCACCGCTGATGGCCATTTGGTTGAAGGTATCGGTGGCCCATGTGTCGCTGTTGGTATTGTATTTAACCCCAACACTCATGGGTCCAGTTTTGTATGGATCGGAAGTGGTCACCATCATACCGATGGGTCGGTCGTCACTGGCACTGTCCTCCGCAATTAAGCATCCGCGGTCTGAACTGGAAGCACATTCAATGGGCGAGACACCCAATTGCACACCCAAGCCGTCGTTGGTCTGGTTGGTGCGTTTTTGGTAGGACCAGTAATGTGTACCGTCAATGTACTGCCCCGTATCGCCAGCCGAATACTTGGTGGTGTCGTTGCTGCGTTTGTCCATGGTGTTGATCATGACGCCCAGATAACTTTGCTGGTCATCACGGGTAGTGGAGCCGCCGGCACCGTCATACGAGTCCTGAATCGAAAGTTGCGCTTGCAGGCCGACACCCTTGCCAGCGGGGTTCATGACCTGATACCACTGAGAGGTGCCCTCGGGCATTTCATTGCTGGCACCAAAACGTGCCGTATCGATATTTTGACTGGGATCGAGCACTTGTTCGGCCCAGTCGTAATGATTGGCGTAGGTGTTACACGCACTGCTGTTGTTGCCCACTGCGGCACAGTAATCCGGTGCCAGAGTTTTGAAATCCATACTGGAACTGGAATAAAAGCCCGATGAGAAAAAGCTTGGGTAGAAGAAATCCGCACTGGTACCAACACCCAAGTGATTTTCAATCGGCATCAAATTTAAGGCAATAATGCGTTTATTGTTGCTGGTGAAACTGTTGTACATGGCATCGGTGTAGACGTCCCCGGTCAATACCACTTGATCGAGATAACTGTGATACTGAGCCCCTATATACGAGGTAGTGGTTGCCTGATCCAAAAGCCAATTGGCGATGTGTTCATTGTCTTGATTTGTGTAATAGCTGCTGCTACCTCCACCTCCAACACCATTAATGTCATTGAGGAAAAATACATCGCTGTTAACGCCCGACTCCAACTCATTGGCTCTGATGTAGCCGGCGGCATAGAGATTGGCATTGCTGTCATCCTGTGCTTTATTAAAGAGCAGCTGTCCAATATTATTCCCAGACAAATCTTTAATGGAGTCAAACCGAGGTCCCATTCCGGATGGATCATATATGAAACCGTTCAACCCTTCATAAAAATTACCTGAGCCAAATAGTCCCGCATCCACTATCCCACCGTAGTTTGGGCCACCTCCATCCTTATCTTGAGTTCCATTCGTCGTAATTACCGCACCCACATTATTTAAAAATAAATTGGTTCCATTAAAAATTGTATTATGACCACAACAGCGCTCTAGTGCGAGCTTGATCCAGAGATCACTGCCACTGTCCTTCATCCAGTTCTCAAGCAAGGTTTGTTCGGTGCTTGAAGCGGCCCCGGTAGTGCTCCCGATTCTATAATCAATGATGATATTAAATTCATTCAGTTGAGACTGAGTGTAATTTTCGAGCGCCTGAGTAGTGTCGTAACGATAAGTTAGATTGTATCCTTTATCGGCTATCAATTTTGCCCAGCCCCAGCTGTTGTTGGAACTATATGAGTAATTATTCTGGTAAGAATCAATCAATAATACCTCAATATTTCCCGCTCCCCCCTGAAGTGCGCTGTAATTGATTGTTTCTGCATCTTTATCCAAGGTCATCCAAAATAATTTGCTGTCAAAGCGACCCGCCGAAAGCACCTCACTTTGTGCGATGTTCGAGACCACTTCGCTTTGTGCATCCACGGTTTTGTAATGCCCATCGAGGGAAGCTCGACCTGGGGAGAATTGAAATTGTCCCAATCCCGATTCCACACCTATCGGATAAAAGTAACGAAAATCCAAATTGTCTACCGCCACACTTTCTTGTCCGTCACCACTCACTATTGAGACCGGTGTGTGCACATTGTCGCTTCCAATGTTGTCGTAATCGGCTAAGGTTTTGTTGGTGGCGGTGGATTGACTGGTGGTAATAATTTGTTCTTGCTGATAAGCGCCCAAGTTGGTGCCAGAAGGACCGCCGCCTCGTGTTCCGGTGGCACTGAAACCCGTTCTTGAAACGTTGCTGACCGCGGCCGAATACCGCAAGGTGTTAGACTGCAATTCTTCGAAGTTTTGCACATTGAAGTTTATTGCTGAAGTGGTGGTGACGTTATTGTCTGAACCGGTACCGGTGAGCGTGAGGTTGTAGGATTTTTTCTCCTCAAAATCCAAAGCCGAAGCAATAGTAACCGCGCCGGTACTGCTGTTTACGGCAAATTTATCGCTGCCAGTACCCGATAAAGTGTAAGTGATGGTCTCGCTATCGGGGTTACTGATTGAGGCCACCGACGCAATGGCTGTCCCGTTTGAACTGGACTCATTGAATGAGGATGCCGCCACCGAGGTCGCAAGGCTTGAAAGCGACATGTCCGCGACGGTAATAGTGATGTTTTGTGTGCTGCTGCTGTTGCCATCACTCATCGTAACCGTCAGGTTATAGCTGGATACCGTTTCGTAATCGAGCGCGCCAGCGGTGGTGATGACCCCGTTACTGGCAATACTGAATTTGTTGCTGCCCGTTCCAGAGAGTGAATAACTGATGCTGTCTGATTCGGGATCAGTGGCGTTGATGGTGGCAATGGTCGAACCGACACTGATGTTTTCAGCAAAACTACTGGCCGACATTGTGGCGGAGCCGGTCGGCGCTTCATTGATGTTGGTCACGGTCACCGAGACACTGTGTGCGGATGTGTGCGTGCCATCACTCACATTCACGGTAAAGTCATAGGTTGGATTGGTTTCATAATCCAAGGTCCCGGATATTTTGACAATACCGTTCTCATCAATGGTGAATTTACTGCTTTCACTGCCCGCAAGACTGTAACTCAGTGAAGCGGATTCGGGGTCATTGCCGGTCACATTGATTACGGTCGTGCCAATACCGGAGCTCTCGGCAAAGCTGCTGGCTGTATTTTCTGAGACCACTGTGGGTGCTTCATCGACGTTAGCGACGTTCACTGAGATGGTTTTTTCGGTAACATCATCACCTGCAGTCGACACAATGGTGATACGGTAATTGTCCTTGGTTTCATAATCGAGGTTTTCAGCGACTCGAATATTACCGAGATTGTCGATGGTGAATTTGCTGGCATCCTCTCCACTTAGCGAAAGCACCGTGTCCACCCCTTCGGGATCAAACGCGCTAGTAAATCCGATTGTAGTGCCTACTGCACTGTTTTCTGGCACGGCATTTTCATTCATGATGACGGTTAGATTTGGTTTCTCGTTGATGTCCATTACAGAAATATTGATGCGCTTCTTATCCACATTGACACCGTCTGAGGTGTTAAGATCCACCTCATAAGTTTCTTTAGTTTCAAAATCCAAAGTGCCAGCTACAGTCACATTACCCTCAGCGTCAACCTGAAATTTATCGGCATCTCTACCTGAGAGACTGTAGTTTACAGCACCAGATTCTGGGTCTGTTGCTGCTACTTTAGCTACCATGGTGCCGGTTTCTATGTTCTCTTCAATTTGTGTTTTCTCTTGAGTAAAGGTAGTGACCGGCGCTTCATTGACGTCGTTTACTTTAAGATTGATGGGGACAATAACCTCTTCTCTTTCCTCGTTGTCTTTGGTGTAGACAATATTGACGTCGTATTCTTTTGTGGTTTCAAAATCCGATTCCCCAGTGAACACCAGCTCGTTGGTTTTAATGTTGTAATCAAATTTATCACTGTCCTTTCCAGTAACAGCCACACTATAAAAAATACCCGATGGATTAATGATCTCGATGGTAGCAACTTTTACGTTCTTACTGTTCTCATCCATAACGGTGATGTTTTGTTGAATC
>CABYDR010000049.1 GCA_902517795.1 uncultured Woeseiaceae bacterium
CCCATTTATTTAACAAGAGAACTAGGGCTCTTCCTCGATCTAATGATAAACCCATAAGACTGATATCTTGCTCAGTTATACCCTCTGAAGCATCAATGACCGAGAATACAACATTGCATTTTTCAATAGCATGCACCGACTTAATGACGCTAAACTTTTCAATACTTTGTCTTACTCTGGCTTTCCGCCGAACTCCTGCTGTATCAAAGAGAGTATAGTTTTCATCATCTTTTTGAATATCAATTTTTATTGTATCCCTTGTGGTACCGGGTTGATCATAAACCACCAATCTATCTTCCCCGATTAATCGGTTAATCAATGTTGATTTTCCGACATTAGGTCTACCAATAATTGCAATACTGAGTGATTTATTCTCATCGTTACTTGAGTTCTCTATGTCTTGATGATCTGCTTCATCAATGAATGGTCTAAGAACCTCATCCATCATTGATGTGACTTGATCGCCATGAGATGCGGATATTGCAAATGTTCTGGAGAAACCAAAATTTTGAAATTCCGAAACAGCAATATCAAGATCCAGACCTTCAGCTTTATTAACTACAAACCAGATTTTATTTGAATGTTTTCGTGTTATTTCAATAATGTGCTGATCAGAAGCTGAGGGTCCAGCCCTACCATCAACCATCACAATAAGGACATCTGCTTCTTTTATAGCTTCGGAGGTTTGTTGCATCATCAGTTCATTTATGCCTTCTTCGTCTCCAGTAATTCCCCCTGTATCAATGACAAGATAGGGAATAGAACCTATCCTTCCATAACCATATTGACGATCTCTGGTGAGACCAGGAAAATCAGCCACGATGGCATCACGAGATTTGGTCAGACGATTAAAAAGTGTTGATTTGCCGACGTTCGGAGAACCGATTAGCGCTATAACTGGAAGCATATAATTTCAACCTCGCCATGATGGCTTAGGTCCCCCAAAATTTGAATCTTCTTGATGGTATATCCTTAGTATCTGGTGGCGAAAAGACTGTTAACTCTCCTGTTTCATTTTGAACATATAAATACCCATCAATTACCACGGGATGTCCAGATATTGCTCCTTTACCAGCTCGTCTTCTCGAGAGGAGATCACCTGTTGAAATATCAAAAAAATGAACATAGCCCTCCAAATCCCCCACCACAACCAAAGAATAAAATATTACTGGGGCCGTTACTTCTCTTCTGAGAAGTATTTCATTTCGCCAAATCTCGCTACCGTCATCTCTGGATAAACCGAGAACAAAACCCTCTTCTGAAGTGACAACGATATGTTCATCATCGATGTCTATACCTGTCTGTGTGGACAAATCTTTAGACCATATAATTTGACCTGATTCTGCCGCCATACTAACCAACTTACTCTGATATCCGGCTAAATAAATATCTTGACCGAAAGTTTTAATTGCTCCATCTATATCAATTAATCTCTCAAGCACACTTCTTCCAGTAGGAGGTGAAAGCATTGCTTCCCATATCACCATGCCAGTTTCAATATTAACTAGAATAACTCTTCCATTATCAAAAGCTGAGATAACATTATTACCAAGAATAACCGGCGAAGAAGAACCTCTTAAAGTTAGTGAGGGCATATCCTGGCTTAGACTCCACCTTTCGGCTCCATCAAAAATAGAAAAACTTCTCAACTGACCATCAATAGTATGTATGATTACATTGTCGTTCGCTATAATGGGCGTAGCTATTGATTCACCTTTGATTGAGGTTCTCCATACCTCTAATCCATCACCAGTTCTAAGGCAAATTAAATCGCCATCCAAACCAAAGACAACCAATCTTGTATCATTTGTTGCTGGCCCAGCTGTTAAATTTGTACTTAAATCTTTTCTCCAAAATACTCTTCCAGATACAGCTTCTATGGACGAGACCTTTCCATCATGACTGGCCGCATAAATTACTTGATCATTTCCACTTGGTTCAAGGGAAAGGTGAAGTTGCTGAGATCCTTTACCAATACTTTTTCCCCATACCTTCTTAATGTTTACCAATTCGTCATATTTGACCAGCTCTGCAGGAAGCAATTCTTCATCTTGATCCTGAAAAAAAGTACAACTGCATAGAAAGGAACTTATAAAAAAAATAAAATAGTTAAATTTTCTAGAGTTCATTAAGGGGTATTCTCGATCTCATCTTCTGAGATTATGATGCTGTTGTCATTTGTATCGGGTAAATCATTAATCTTCATTTGTATAAGTGCAGGATCTACCACTTGAGGTTGATTGGTTGTCCTTAATGCTGCGAGGTATGCTGCTCCAGCAGCATCGTATTGTTGAAGGCCATAATAGGCATCACCAAGTAATTCACTATATTTTGTTTCAAATGCATGCCCTTTATTGTCTGTGAGCATATTAATCACTTCCTGATATTTTTTTTGGTAAAGCATTATCTTTGCAAGACGATATTCCGCTATTAATGATATCTCACCATCTTCAGATTTTTGCAGAATATCCCTAAGTGAATTTGCAGCATCCTCATCTCTGCTTTGGCTCATATAAAAATATGCCATCGCAAGTTTTGCTTTCTCAAAATATATTGTATTTTCATACTCGTTGAATATTTGAAACGCAATCTCCTCAGCGGTCTCAGAATTATTTCCAGAGACCTCCACAGCCAAGGATTCATAGAGGGATGATGCAGATAATTGATTTTCTGCAATGCTTGATTTCCAGACATTATTTCCAGTTATACCGCCTACTACTACTATGATTGCAATTAATATATATGACCTATTTTCCTGCCACCATTCACGTATGTATTGAATTTGCTCTTTTTCAGATAGAAATTCGTCCACAAATCACCTATTTATTTTTCAGATCAATTCAATACCAAATCAGCGATTTGCTTGTAATCACCTAAGGGAACTTGAATTTGATCTCGTTTTTGTCTAAGAAATTTAATACTTAAATATCTATTCTCTAGTTCATCATTACCAATAATTATCGCATAATCTGCATTGCTTTTATCTGCACGTTTTAATTGCGACTTAAAACTGCCACCACCCATGTTCAATTGTATCCTAATGCTAGGATTAAGATCACGTAACTCTTCAGATATTTTGTATGCTTTTCGTTGAGACTTCTCTCCATCTACTACAATATAAATATGTGGAGACAATTTTGATATTTTTTCATTAGAAAGTTCGTACAAACTGACCAATCGCTCCATACCCATTGCCCATCCAATCGCAGGTGTTGGTCGACCACCTATTTTCTCAATGAGGCCATCGTATCTTCCTCCCGAGCAGACAGCGCCTTGTGATCCTAAAGCATCTGTCTCCCATTCAAAAACTGTCCGATTATAATAATCCAAACCTCTAACAAGCTTCGGGTTTACCTCAAATTCAATACCAGCGGAGCTAATTATTTCTTTGAGTTTTTCAAAATGATCTATGGAGGCTGAATCTAAGTAGTCTGAAAGTAAAGGGGCTTTATCTATCATTGACTTCATTTCTGGGTTCTTACTATCTAATATCCTCAATGGATTTTGATGTAATCTGTTTTTGCTGTTCTCATCTAATTGCTGTTCATGCGACGAAAAGTAATTGATCAAATCTTCTCTATAATCAGATCTTGTTTTTTTATCTCCAAGAGAATTTATTTTCAATGATATTTGATCAATATGAAGTTGCTTCCACATTCTTTGGCATAAGATTATTATTTCAGCATCTACATCAGGACCTATGAAACCCATGGCTTCAATATTAAACTGATAGAACTGACGATAACGTCCCTTTTGAGGTTTCTCGTATCTAAACATTGGCCCCATCGTCCATAATTTTTGTTGTTGATTATGCAGCAATCCATTGGTTACACCAGCCCTAGCCAATGAGGCAGTTGCTTCAGGCCTCAGAGTTATGCTTTCTTCGTTTCGATCATTAAAGGTATACATTTCTTTCTCAACGATATCAGTGCCCTCACCAATTGACCTCTTAAATAGCTCCGTTCTTTCCATAATCGGCAATCTAATTTCATTAAAACCATAGGACTCAACAATTTGGATAATTTTTTCTTCTAGGTATCTCCAAGTGCCAAGGTTATCTGGTAAAAGGTCATTAATTCCTCTTATCGTTCTTGGTTTCATATTTGATCATCCATAACTCTGAATCTGAGAACTTCACCTCGTCTAATTGAATTAACGACATTATAGTCTCTGCCTTCAAGCTTTATTTCTGATAGGTTGTCCGCAGCACCTAACATCACATCGAATGGTGGTAAGCCTTCTATATTTACTCCCCTATCCTGATCACCCAAACCAAAAAATAATCGTTCTCCGTTTGCATCAAAAACCTCTGTCCAACAGAGACCGCTATAGAGAATGGTTAAATTCATCAAATCTTCTTCAACGAATGGCTCACCTATTGATGACGATAACAAGGATTCTTGAGGATCTGCATCAGTTTCCATTTCAAATGATTCATCAATTTGCATTTCTAATGAATCTGTCTGTGGCTCTGTAACTTGCGGCAGAATGGATTCTTGAGGATCTGCATCAGTTTCCATTTTTATAACAACAGGCTCCTTATTTCCAAAAATGCCAAAAACCATTGTGAGGACCCCAAACGATATTGAAATCAATAAAATTGCAATTAAAATAATCTTCGGAGTTAAAACATATTTACTTATTTGATCGACTGAATCATTTACGATGGGCGGTGAATCTTCAGTTGAGTTAATTGCATTATATTTTGTTATAATTAAGTCAGGATCTAGTTCAACCAACTCAGCATACTGTCTCAAATATCCTTTAACGAAAACAGGGGCGCCGATTGACTGAAAATCATTATTTTCAATCATTTCGATAACATGCGTTTCGATTTTAATCTCCCTAGCGACTTGATTGACACTCAGCTCCTTCTCTGATCTCTTGTTTGCAAGCCTCTCGCCGCAACTAATTTCATCCTTATTTTCTTTAACAACTTCATTCATAATGATTACTCTTACCTATTTCACTGCTGCAAATTTGATGTCTTGACGCCTTTGTTACCAAGTCTGCTCAGCACACGATTATTTACTTTACCAGCTAATTGTCCGCATGCAGCGTCTATGTCATCTCCTCTTGTTTTCCTTGTTGTAACAATTATCCCTTTTTCACGCAACCATGATTGAAATTTTTTTATTTGGTTAGCAGAAGAGGATTTGTAGTTTGACCCATTAAATGTATTGAAAGGAATCAAATTGAGTTTTGCGGGTTTATTCATTAGTAATTTATATAACTCTCGAGCATGGCTCATTGTATCGTTTATATCTCTTAGCATCACATATTCGAAAGTAATATATCGGTTAGATCGTTTTTCAGCATAACTCCAGCAAGCATTTAATAGATCTGAAATTGGATGGATTTTATTTATTGGTACCAGTTTGTTCCTGAGTTCGTCGTTTGGGGCATGCAAAGATACTGCCAGAGAGACATTGCATAGATCTGATAGTTGCGTAATATTTGGTACGATTCCAGATGTACTCAATGTTACCCTTCTGCTTGATAAACCGTATGCATAATCAGATAACATTATTTCAATTGCTTTTAAAACATGTTTGAAATTTGCGAGCGGTTCCCCCATGCCCATGAAAACAACATTTGTAATTGCGGGAAGTCCATTATTTCTCAATGGTAGAGTAGAGTTTGCAATATACAGTTGAGAAACAATTTCATATGCATTTAGGTTCCGGTTGAAACCCTGATGACCAGTTGCACAAAATGAACAATCAAGAGCACAGCCTACCTGAGATGAGATACAGAGTGTTCCTCGATCAGTTTCTGGAATATAAACAGTTTCTATTGCTTGTCCTACACCAGAATTAAAGAGCCATTTTTTTGTTCCGTCTTTCGATACATTCTCA
>CABYDR010000050.1 GCA_902517795.1 uncultured Woeseiaceae bacterium
ACCTTGATAATATTGGTCTACACATTGACCAAAACCATGTCGTAGTTAAAAAGGATGAGATTCAAGGTGTTGGTGAAAAAGACATTCAAAGTTATAAAAATTACGTTGCTCTTTTGAAAAAGTTCTCAGAGAGATTAAAACCTTTTTGGACAAAATCAATTCCTCGTCTTAGTAATGAAAATTATAAGGACATGATGACTTTTCTCCAAATTGGGTTGAGATTAAGAATGATGGGAAAAGAAGACATGCGAGAATTTCTTAGAGTCTTTTCTCTTCCAACAAGAGATTTAATGGATGAATTTTTTGAGTCGCCATTACTAAAAGCCACGTTGAGTTGGGATGCATTAATAGGCTCAAGTCAGGCACCTAGATCGCCAAATAACAGTATTTTAACAATGCTCTACCGAATGTCTGGGATGCACAATGGTCATTTTTATATCCCAGAAGGTGGCATGGATTCCCTGGTAGATGCTTTGGTGAAATGCGGAAAAAACAGTGGTGTAGAACTCCAGTCAAAAACAAAAGTTAAGCAAATTATTATCGATGAAAATGAAGAAAAACTTAGCGCATCAGCAATCGTTACAGACAAAGATGAGCAAATAAGTGCCGATAGGATTATTTCCGCTGTTGATCCAAAACAAACCTTTATCAGTCTAGTTGGAACTAAATATTTAGAGATCGAATTTTCAAATAGGATCAACCGTATGAGATCACACGGTTATGTGGCGAAACTTAATCTTGCGCTATCAGATGAACCTTCATTTTCTGGACTTAAATCGGCTCATGGGAGACTCATTATAGCTTCCGATATGGATAAAATTGAATTTGCTTGGGACGATGCTAAATATGGCCAGTACAGTCAAGAACCGGTTCTAGAAATGATAGTGCCGTCACTTTATAACTCTTCTTTGGCTCCAGAAGGTAAACATGTGTTGTCTGCTAATGTTATGTATGTGCCATGCCACAAAGAGAATGGATGGACAGAAAAAGATAAAAGCGATCTAAAAGAAAAAATAATCAATCAAATAGCATTGTATGCGCCATCAATAAAGGGGCAGATTTTGCATGCAGAACTACTGACACCGAAAGACCTTGAGAGTGAATATAATCTTACAGGAGGTCATTGGCACCATGGAGAATTGGCTCTCGACCAAATGCTCATGATGAGACCGACTTATGAAGCTGCTCAATATAGAACGCCAATTGACGGGCTATTTTTATGCAGCGCTGGATGTCATCCGGGAGGCGGATTAATGGGAGCAGCAGGATTCAATGCTTCTCAAGAGATACTCAAATGAAAAAATATGATGCGATCATAATTGGTGCAGGACACAATGGTTTAACCAATGCAACCTATCTTGCTAAGGCCGGTTTAAATACATTAGTAATCGAGAAAAATGATTACATTGGTGGTGCAGCCGTAACACGTGAGTTACATGAAGGATGGTTTTACTCAAATTGTTCTTACGTTTGTTCTATGATGCGTCAGTCAATTCATCGCGATTTAAATCTAACGAAACATGGACTGATATTGGTGCCTTATCTTGGTACTGTAACTTTTGGCGATAGCGGAGACACTATATCAGTCTATCACTCTGAAGGACCATACTATAATGAGCTTAGAGCAAGGTCTCCCCATGACGCAGACGCAATGTTTAGATTGCAAGCTGATCTCAATCGATATGCTCAACTGATTAGAAAAACACTAATGAGAACTCCACCCGATCCGACATCATTCAAACCCAGAGATGTGAAAGAACTGATCTTTTTGGCAAAGGAGTTTGGTGCTCTTGGTGAGCAAGAAATATACGAGTACATTCGATTTTTTACAATGAGTGCTGCCGAATTTCTTGATGACTACTTTGAGGATGATTTAATCAAAGCAGCAATGGCAAGTCCTGGCATTATAGGGACCGCATTGGGAGTGTACTCACCAGGCTCAGCATACATATTGTTGCATCATGTTATGGGAGATGTGGATGGAAGCATTGGTGCTTGGGGGCTTGCAAGAGGTGGTATGGGTGCTATCTCACACGCTATCGCAGGCGCGCTTCAGGAGCATGGCGGTGAAATAAGGACAAATTCACCTGTTCAAAAAATTATCGTTAAAAACAAAAAAGCAGTAGGTGTAGTTTTAGAAAGTGGTGAGGAAGTCAATGCATCGATTATTGTTTCTAATCTTGATGCAAAGAGAACATTTACCAAGATAATGGAGAAAGATGATCTGCCCGATGGAATTTATGATAAAGCAAAGAATTTCAAAATAAGAGGATCCTCCGGTAAAGTCAATATAGCGCTTTCTGCATTACCAAAATTTAACAATTTACCCGAAAATAAATACATCAATCGCGGCGGGCAGAATTTTTCTGGATCACTTAAGACAATGGAAAAAGCTTACGATTGCTGGAAAAGAGGGACATGGTCAGATGATCCTTTTATTGAATCGGTAATACCATCAGCCTGGGATCCTACCGTTGCTCCTCCAGGAAAACATTGGATGTCAAACTTTATTCAATATTGTCCTGCCGAACTAGCTGACGGTCCTTGGACGCCGGAAAAACGTGATCAGTTTGGCCAAACTGTGGTAGACAAAATTGAGAGATATTCACCAGGTTTTAAAGATCTAATTGTGCACATGGAGGTGAGAACACCCCATGAAATCGAAAAAGAAATTGGGTTAACTGAAGGTAATATCTTTCAGGGTGAATTAACTATTGATCAATTATTGTTTAACCGTCCCTTTCCTGGTTACTCTCAATACAGAATGCCGGTTAAGAATATGTATATGTGTGGCTCATCAACACACCCAGGTGGTGGAGTTTCTTCAGCATGTGGAGCCAATTCTGCTAGAGAAATATTAATGGATTTAAGAAAACCAAATACAGTACCAGAGGACGATTGTTACGATGAATAATCAAAGTAAATTTTCAGACGAACAACCAAAACTTTCTCCTTTTCATGAAAGACAGGCAGAACTCAATATCAGAGATGCTTGGTCAGTATGGAATGGTTATAAATTTGCTGATTATTACTACGAAGCAGAATACGAATATTTCTGCATACGGAATACCTGCGGCACCTATGATATTTCACCAATGCAGAAATATTTAATTGAAGGTAAGAATGCAGAATCAATGCTAAATAGAATGGTGACTAGAGATATCTCAAATCTTAAAATAAACAGAGTTACTTACGTGCTTTGGTGTACGAACGAAGGCAGAGTAATCGATGATGGAACCATCTTTAAATTGGATGCTGAGAAATTCATGCTGACTTGCGGAAGCCCCAATTTAGCTTGGCTCAAAAAAGCCAGCTATGGTTTCGACAATGTGAAAATAGAAGACTTGACTGACAACTTAGCAGCATTGTCTCTTCAGGGTCCAACCTCGTATTCTGTGTTGTCTAAAATGGGTCTGAGCGACATAGATAAATTGAAACCCTTTGATTTCATGACCACAGATCTTGATGGAGTCGAATTGATTGTATCCAGAACAGGTTTTACAGGCGACCTTGGATATGAACTCTGGATAGAAGCAAGCGCAGGGATAAATTTGTGGGATAAATTGTATGCGGCAGGAGAAAATTATGGCATTCAGCCCTACGGTGAAGCAGCAACTAATATGGCTCGCCTAGAAGCTGGATTTATTATGCCATATATGGAATTCAATGAGGCTTTGAAAACGGTTAATTTTCAGCATGATCAAACTCCCTTCGAGTTAAACCTAGGATGGCTTGTAGATTTTAAAAAACCTATCTTCAATGGAAAAGAGGCGCTTATCCAAGATAAAAAAAATAAACCAAAATACACACTGACAAAGCTTGATATCGAGGGAAATAAACCAGCTGAAGCCTCCTATATTTATAGTGAAAAAGAATGTAAGAATGAAATTGGATATGTTACCTCTGCGATGTGGTCACCGGCCGTTAAAGCGAATATTGCTATGGCAATGATAAAGACCGAGTACCTGGATGATGAGTTGTGGGTGGAAATATACTATGAAAAAGAGCTGAGGCAATATGACAAAGTTGTTAGATGCCAAGTTAAAGACAAACCATTCTGGATGCCAGAAAGAGCCAAGCTGACTCCACCAGAAAAATACTAAAACTTTTTTGTTTTATGTTGGCTATTTTAAAATCAAGACAAACTCTAAAGGTAATAATATATTCCTTATTATTAATTAATTTCGTTCTATATATTATTGATGACATAAGAGCGGCTTCCATTACTATGAAGGACGGTGGCTCAATACTGGATTGGACACAGTCTTTTGCTACAACGATTGATGAGTCAGCATGGCTAATCTTGCTCTTTTTATTTGAGCTTGAAACATATCTCCTCTCAGATAAGACATGGGATATACCCATCTTTAATCGGGCTATGTATCTTGTTCGAGGTTTTTGTTATGTCTTTTTAGTACATTCTGTGTATGCATTCAGTATGATTTATTATGACCTTCTCAATGTAGAACAGCTAATCAATGTATCTAATCTTTGTGAATTGGTTCCTTTAGATCTCTCCTTTATCAGAAATCTTTCTTACAGTGTGATTGATGCTGACAGTTGCCTTAACTTATCAAAGGAAAGCGTCTTTTATTATACTGAACCAAATATAGTGGTTACTGATACAAGCGGGTTAAATCTTGAAAAAAATTTAGCTCTTGTGGATCTACTTGAGGTTTTGGTCTGGTTAATGATATTGGCTACGATTGAGATTATGGTGTGGCTCCATGATCGTTCAATCACCAGAGGGATTTTGATTAATTTCATTAAAATATCAAAATATATATTGTATTCCTCGTTGTGGTTAATGGCTGCTTACTGGGCTTATCTGGGGCATTATTATTTCGCTTGGGATGAAGCCGTCTGGATTGTTGGTTTCATCTCTATTGAAATGAACGTATCGCAATGGAAAAATGAGATTGAAAGTGAAAAAGCACCACAAGTTACCACACACTTATGAGATAGCTGGTTTATACTAAAACCTTGTGAACATTGGACCGCACTGACAGATGACATTGTCAGCCTTTCCATTTCTCCCATTTCTGCCGTCACTTATTCGTCTTTCACTCTGACAAAAAAGCATCTCATCTTTTCCGCATTTAATTTCTCCTGAATTTTTCTCAGCATTTGAGAAATTTTGAAGAAACTGAACTAATTTCATTTGATTGTCTTTGGTAAAGACAGCGCTTGAATCTGATACCTCTATCTCAGCGGCATCCAATAAACTTTGAAAATCTTTATATTCCATCTCTAATAAATCGGAGTATTGTTTGAGGGTTATTTCACTGTTGTTTGAAGTTATCTCTTCTTTTTTAGTTTCATCAGTAAGAGCTTCTCCATTGAGAA
>CABYDR010000051.1 GCA_902517795.1 uncultured Woeseiaceae bacterium
AACCATGCTGATTGAACCGGCAAAATTTTTAAAAAGAATACGCGATGATTTTCTTCTATCTGGTGGCAAATTCAAAATCAAAACGTTCACAAATCAGAATGAGGTTCTATCTGTTAAAGAAAATACAATTTTCAACTGCACGGGATTGGGCTCCAAAGCCTTATTTGAAGATGAAGAGCTGACACCTGCGAAGGGTCAGTTGGTTTTTTTGCCTCCCGACCCAGCCATTGATTATATGACTGTTGGCGGAGGACAAGATGTGACCTACATGTTTCCTCGCAGTGGAGAAATATTATTGGGTGGTTCACATCAAGTGGACGATTGGTCAAGAAACCCTGAACCTGAAGTTACAGAAAGAATTATCGAAGACAATAAGAGGATATTTGATAATTTAAGGATTTAATAGAGAGGATGATTTCTCTATATGATCTTTTATTGGTTTAATGATTTTTTCAGCCCGAGTTTCCAATAACCAATGACCGGCGTCTAGCTCAATCTCCTCAAAATCACCTCGGATAAACTTTTTTTGTGTCTCTACAGCATATCTTGATACTGCAGGATCCTTGTTTCCCCAGATGAACAAGGTAGGGACGCCAATTTCTGCTTGATAATCAAATTTTTCAGACTTTCCTATAGCTCGATAGTATTTCAGGACCGAATTCATGGCACCGAATTCTGAATAAAGGCTCAAATACTCCTTTTGGTGATGCATTGGCATCACTTTAATAATCCATTTTTTCAGAAAAAAGCTTCTATGCGATACGAGTAAAAACTCTGGTATCCACGGAACTTGAAGAAAGAGGATATATCTGCTTTTTTTGCGTTGTGTTTTATTTGTCCTGACTGCGTTGAAAAATGCCAGTGGATGCGGTATCGACAATGCCGTCCAGGATAGAATCCGTTCAGATCTTGACATAACAGTGGACCAACCGATTGCCGCTCCCCAATCATGTCCAATGAGATGGAATTTTTCAGCTCCAAGTGCATCAGCAACACCGAGTAAATCATCGATTAAGAATTTAGTTGTGTATTCTGATGTAGATTTTGGTCTTGCAAGCGGGCTGTAACCTCTCTGGTCATAAGCAATGACTCTATAATCTGAGTTTTTAAAGCTATCAAATACAGGCTCCCATGATATTGATGTTTGTGGAAATCCATGCAAAAGAATAATGGTATCTCCAGATGCATCTGGATTGAGTATTCTGAGCCTAAAAATTAAATCATTAATTTTGATGTTGGCAATTACAAATTTTGAGGATTGAGTTTCTGAAAAATAAGGATATTTAGAATGAACTTCTTGGTATGAATTTTGCCAGTCGATTGAGAATAAATAACTAAGAAAAATATAGAAAATGCCAATAGGTATGATTAAAAATATATACCAGATTGATAGCATCATAAGAAAAGCGCAGTGAGATTAATCCTCATTAGATAAATATTTGGCATGGTGCTTGAGGTGGTCTTCCATGAAAGTAGAAATAAAATAGTAGCCATGGCCATATCCCGAGTGACGTCGAATGATCATGTTTGCATTTTTTGCCTCACAGACTTCCTCAAAATGATCTGTATTTAGCTCCCTTTCAAGAAACTCATCACTGAGACCTTGATCTATTAAAACTGGTTTGCGAGGTGTCTGAACCATGTCCTTCTCTATCAATTCCGATGCATCGTAGTTACCCCAGTCATTTTGATCGTCTCCCAAGTAATTGCTCAATGCTTTCTTGCCCCATGGGCAATTTATTGGATTACAAATTGGAGCGAATGCCGAAATGGATTTGTATAAATTTGGATTTTTGAGCCCTATGGTGAGGGCACCATGTCCTCCCATCGAATGACCAAATATGCCATGTCGATTTTCATCAACCTGAAAGTTAGCGTAAACAATCTCATTTAACTCCTTGCTCACATAGCTGTACATATTGTAATTTTTTTTCCATGGATCTTGTAAAGCATCAAGATAAAAGCCAGCTCCCAGACCAAAATCATATGCACTTTCTTCATCATCAGGAATATCGTCACCTCTTGGACTGGTATCGGGAGCAACAATTACAAGGCCTAGCTCCGATGCCATTCTTTGAGCTCCAGCCTTTATCATAAATGTATCCTCATTGCATGTGAGGCCAGACAACCAAGTAAGCACGGGTGCTTTATTATTATTTTTAAGAGGTGGGAGATAAATTGAGAATTGCATATCACAATTATTCACTGGGGAGTTATGACGATATGTTTGTACTTGACCACCAAAAGATTCGTCTTCTTTAAGTAATTCAATTTTCATAATATGACTCAGATTTAATTGTATTTTTGCATGATGAGTGTGGCATTGGTTCCGCCAAAACCAAAACTGTTGCTCATCACTGTTTTGACGTCTGCACCTTCAATACACTCTGTAACCAGAGGCATATCTCCAACTTCTGGATCAATATCCATAACGTTTATTGAGGGCATAATAAAATTATCCTCTAACATCATAAGGCAGTGGATTGCTTCTTGAACGCCTGTTGCTCCCAAAGAATGCCCGCATAGCGATTTACTTGTAGAAAATCTTGGTATGTCATCTGGAAATACCTCACGGATAGATTTGAGCTCTGTAGTATCGCCAACTGGTGTACTGGTTCCATGAGTGTTTATGTAGTCGATTTTGTCTGAGACGGTACTTTTTGCCATCTGCATACATCGAATGGCACCCTCACCGGAGGGAGCGACCATATCATGGCCATCTGAGGTAGCGCCGTATCCAACTATCTCCCCATATATCTTTGCACCTCTGGCTTTGGCGTGCTCGAGCTCCTCTAGAACAAGCATACCCGCTCCAGCCGCAATGACAAATCCATCACGATTGACATCGTACGCTCTTGAAGCCTGTTCAGGTGTTTCATTGAATTTGGTGGATAAAGCGCCCATGGCATCAAACAAACAGGCTAATGACCAATCTTCTTCTTCACCGCCTCCGGCAAAAATAATGTCTTGTTTGCCCATTTGTATTTGTTCCATTCCGGCACCAATACAATGTGCGCTTGTAGCACATGCCGAAGTAATAGAATAATTTAAACCTTTTATTTTATATGGGGTGGCCAGACAAGCCGAAACTGTGCTGCCCATTGTTCTGGGTACCATATAGGGACCAATTCTTCTTACCCCTTTATTTCTGAGTGTGTCTGAACTCGAGACTATATTTGCACTAGACGCTCCTCCAGATGAAGCAATCAGCCCTGTCATTGGACTGGATACATCTTTTTCATCGAGGCCTGCATCGTCTATTGCTTGTTGCATCGCTATATATGCATAGGCTGCAGCTCCTCCCATAAATCTTCTTATTTTTCTATCAATTAAGTCTTCGATATTGAGATCAATACTCCCGGATATCTGACTTCTCATTCCGCTTTCTTTGAAAGACTCATTGAAAGTTATGCCTGATTTTCCAGTTTTAATTGAATCCAGTACTTCTGGCTTAGAATTACCTAAACAAGAAACAACACCCATACCTGTAATTACAACTCTTCTCATAAATCTTCCTTAAAAATCTTCAGTGGACGTAAACAATCCAACCCGTAAATCCTCTGCCTCGTATATTTTTCTTCCATCTACAGCGACAGATCCATCTGCAATTGCAAGAATAAGTTTACGAGTAATAAATCTTTTAAAATCTAACTTAAAAGATACTAATTTTGATGTGGGTAATATCTGACCGGTAAAACGTACCTTATTTACGCCGAGTGCTCTGCCCCTGCCCTTGAAACCCAGCCAGACAAGATGGAAGCCAACCAGTTGCCAGAGAGCATCTAATCCAAGACATCCAGGCATTACTGGATCCTCATGAAAATGACTCTTGAAAAACCACATCTCTGGATTGATATCCAATTCTGCATGAATCTCACCTTTACCATGCTCTCCACCCTCATTGGATATGAGATTTATTCTATCTGTCATGAGCATTCCAGGTAATGGCAATCTCCCGCTGTCTGGGCTGAATAAAGTCCCATTGGCACAACTTAAAAGTTCATCGTAATCATAAGAATTTTTTCTGTCGCTGGGTAATTCCATGGGTTATTTTCTCCGCCACAAGATTCGATGGCTTGATTTGCAATATGTAAATCTAAATCCAATACAGTAGTAACTGAGAGCATATTTTAACTAAAATTGAGAGATTATTCTAAAAAATTCCCTTTTTCGCTATCTTCATGGATTTTTATATGTATTTTAATATATGGTTATTGCTATCTTAAGTTTGAATTTATCCAATGAATCAAGTCGACATACTTTATAAGAAATACCGCTTAAGAGTGATGCTGGCCATTACACTTGGATATGGTTTTATCTATACGTGTCGACTGGGTCTATCAATTGTAAAAAAACCTTTGATTGATGCAGGTATCTTTACAATAGATGAACTCGGTATGATTGGTGCCGCATTATTCTATGGTTATGCCGCTGGAAAATGCATCAATGGTTTCTTGTCAGATTATTTTCCGCCTAGAATATTTTTTTCATTGAGTATTTTCTTGGCAGCTGTAATCAATATTTTTATGGGTATTTCAACTTTCCTGTGGTTGGCAATTCTTCTCTGGACGCTCAATGGCTTCTTCCAAGGCATGGCCGCTCCAGCGTCTGTTGTATCCATTACAAATTGGTTTAGTTATAGCGAAAGAGGCAGATGTTATGGCATCTGGAATGCATCGCACTCTATTGGAGAGGGTATTACCTTTTATGTGATTGCTGCAATCGTCGCAGCATATGGCTGGCAATGGGGTTATATTTCACCAGGGATATTGTGTTTGGGGGTAGCAGCATGGGCCTATGCTTTTTTGAGGAACGCACCAACAACAATTGGTTTGCCAGATATAAATACTTGGAAGAACGAAAAAACAAAACCTCCTGAAGAGAAAACCACTTGGGCTACACAAAAAGTGATGTTGGGCATCAAAGCAATCTGGGTGGTAGCGCTTGCAAGTGCCTTGATGTATGTAACCAGATATGCAATCAATAGCTGGGGGATTCTCTATTTACAGGAAGCAAGAAATTA
>CABYDR010000052.1 GCA_902517795.1 uncultured Woeseiaceae bacterium
TACCTAATAACGGGCTCATCGATTCGTTTTGAAGGTCAAATTTGTGTCTTTGGCAATGATTATAATCAATCTTCCTGTTACGAGTGTCTTTATTCGTTCGATGATGAATCACTGGATGATTGCTCTGGGGGAGGTGTATTGAACCCAATTCCTGGAATGATAGGATCAATGATGGCAATTGAGGCTATTAAAATCATAACCGGTAACGAGATTAACAATTCACTGAAAATCTATGATGGACTATCTAGCGAATGGAAGTCAGTTAACATTGTAAAAAATCCGAAATGCCAGACCTGCGGAAAAATTAACAGCGACTTTTAGTTGGAGAAATTATGAAGAATAAGATTACATTGATAGATGGAGCCATGGGTACAGAAATCCGCGCAAGAGGTTGTGAGGTTCCGTCTCATCACAGTTCAATATGGTCAGCTAAAGCTTTAATGGACAATCCGGATGTTGTAAAGGAAATACATAAAGATTATATCCTTGCTGGAGCAGATATCATCGTAACAAATAACTATGCAGTCACGCATAATTTACTCAAACGAGAGAACTTAGAGCATAAATTAAGTGACCTTACCTCACTCTCAATTGACATTGCTAAGTCAGCCAAAGAGGAGTCTGGAAGAGATATTAGGATTGCGGCATCTCTTCCGCCACTTGACACAAGCTATCGTCCAGATTTGGTTGGAGACATTAAATCAATAAGAGAGAAGTACAGAGAAATAGTAAATATCGTTAAAAACCAAGTGGATCTGATCATTATCGAGACAATGTCATCATCCTTGGAAGCCACCGGTGCACTCGCTGCATGTGAAGATCTCGATAAAGAGGTTTGGCTTGGATATACACTTCAAGGAGTTAGGATGAATACACTGCCTAGTGGTGAGTATCTAATGGATGCGATAGACAAAATAAAGCACTTTAATATAGCGGCATATTTGATCAATTGTTCAAGTGCGAACATAACAACTGAAGGTATTAAATTATTGTCTAATGAGGTTGATTTGCCATTTGGGGGTTACGCAAACCCTGTGAATGTCACTGACATAAAGGAGAATGAGGGCGAAGATGATAATGTTGAATATCTTCAAGAACTTCATCAGCAGGACATTAATGCCAACCAATATTGTGATGTAGTCGCAGAATGGATTAATGATGGTGCAACGATTGTTGGCAGCTGCTGTGGCACTTCGCCAGAGCATATCAAGAAGATCTACAATCTGATCAATGCTTAATTTTCCTAGGCGCCAGCCCAAAAAGCCAAGGATTTTTCATTTACGAGATGCTCGCAATCTAGCATATTAATGATATTTTGATAGAACTTCTCGGCTTCAATATCTGAAACCAGTAATCTAAGAGAACGGATGATTCTGGTGATCCTGAATTGATTGTGGTTGTATCTAGACTGCCATGCTTTATTTCTTTTTAGGTAGTCGAGAAACCATGAAGCAGACTTTAACATTTTAGCCCTTATCATGATCACCCAACCATCAGAAATCCTCAATCTCATCTCAATTGGGATATCAAACAAGGAAGAGTTATAAAAGATTAAGTCCTATTTTAAGTTTCTCCTTAAAATCTCATTTACTTTTTGCGGGTTAGCTTTACCTTTAGTTTCTTTCATAATTTGGCCAACAAAATAACCCAATAATTGACTCTTTCCGTCTAAGTAATCTTTAACTTGAGATGGATTATTTTCAATTACTTGATTAACAATATTCTCAATTTCACTGTCATCGGTAATTTGCACTAAACCCTTTCTTTCAATGATTTCCTCAGCACTGCCCTCGCCTTTCCACATAGATTCAAATACTTCCTTAGCGATTTTTCCAGAAATAGTCTGGTCTGCAATTTTATTTAAAAGGCTCGCTAAATCAGATGCTGATATTTTTGATTCTTCAATTTCCAAATCCGTCTTATTCAGGGCTGCCATGTAATCACCAATGACCCAATTTGCAGTACTTTGAGAGTCAATATCAGTGCCTTTATCAACTTCCTCAAAAAAATCTGCTAATTGCTTGCTAGAAGTAAGAACTTCGGCATCTGCTGATTTGAGTTGATAGGATTTAACAAAACGATCCTTTTTGGCTGAGGGTAATTCTGGTAAAGACTCTCTAATTTCATTGATGTATTCTTCATCAATTATGACAGGCAGTAGATCGGGGTCAGGAAAGTATCGGTAATCATTGGCTTCCTCTTTACTTCGCATAGATCTGGTTTCATCTAAATTAGAATCATAAAGACGTGTCTCCTGAACTATTTCACCCCCATCCTCAATAATCTCGATCTGACGGATTATTTCATGTTGAATTGCTTTCTCTACAAATTTAAATGAATTTAGGTTTTTCAACTCAGTCCTAGTACCAAGCTCTTTTTGTGAAAAAGGCTTAACACTAACATTGGCATCACATCGAAAAGATCCTTCTTGCATATTGCCATCAGAAATACCTAAGTAACGCACAATGGAATGAACCTTTTTCATGTAGGCCACTGCTTCTTTTGCGGAACTGATGTCTGGTTCTGAGACAATCTCTAGGAGTGGTGTGCCTGCTCTATTAAGATCGATACCCGAAGCATTTTCAAATTCATCATGAATGGATTTTCCTGCGTCCTCCTCAAGGTGAGCTCTGGTGATGCCAATTATTTTTTCGTTACCGCTATCATCCAGAATGCTCATTTTCCCGCCTTTTACTATAGGCAGATCGAGCTGACTGATCTGATACCCTTTTGGTAAATCAGGGTAAAAATAGTTCTTTCTGGCAAAAATGGAACGAGAAGCAATGTCGGCATCTACGGCCAAGCCAAAGCGAACTGCCATTTCAATCGCTTTTTCATTCAAGACTGGTAATGTTCCTGGATAACCCAAGTCAACCAGGCAAGCTTGTGTATTCGGTTCGCCACCAAATGCAGTTGATGCCCCAGAGAAAATCTTACTCTGCGCTGCTAACTGCGCATGTATCTCAAGACCAATCACAACTTCCCAATGATTGCTCACTTGAAATCCTCCGGTACTTGCTGATGCCAGTCTGTGATTTGTTGATATTGATGACCGCATTGCAATATGGATTCTTCTCCAAAATGCTTACCAATTAATTGCAAACCTATAGGTAAATCGTTTACAAACCCACAAGGTATAGACATTGCTGGCAATCCAGCCAAATTTGCACCTATGGTAAAAATATCATTTAGATACATTTCTATTGGGTCGTCCATTTTTGCACCTAAGGGGAATGCTGGGGACGGTGTTGTTGGCCCAGCAATTACATTCACTTTTTCAAATGCATTTTTAAAATCTTCACTAATCAGTTGTCTTACTTTCTGAGCTTTTAGATAGTAGGCATCATAATAACCAGCCGATAGAACATAGGTGCCGGTCATTATTCTTCTTTTCACTTCTGAACCGAATCCCTCACCTCTCGTTTTGCTATAGAAATCAGTCAAATCATTGAAATTTTCAGCTCGGTGACCAAAACGAATGCCATCGTATCTTGATAAATTAGATGAGCACTCAGCCGAGGCAACAACATAGTATGTTGGAACTGAAAGTCCAATATTTGGCATATCAATTTCTATGATTTCGGCGCCCTGACTTCCAAGTGCCTTAAGCGCCTCTTCCAAAACTTTTTTGTTGGCTTCATCTAGACCCTCTTCAAAATGCTGTTTTATGAGCCCAATTTTAATACCTTTAATGGAATTATTAATTGAGGCAGTGTAATCGGGAACAGGCTCAGCTGAAGAGGTGGAATCGAACTCATCCAAACCTGCGACTTCAGTCAATAATAACGCAGCATCCTCAGACGATTTTGTGAAAAAACCACCTTGATCGAGACTGGAAGCAAAAGCAATCATACCGTATCGAGAAACACGTCCATAAGTTGGTTTTATTCCTGTTACTCCTGTAAGTGCTGCCGGCTGACGAATTGATCCCCCTGTATCGGTCCCAGTTGCCGCTGGAGCCAACCCTGCTGCTACGGCAGCTGCCGAGCCCCCTGACGATCCTCCAGGAGATAAATCTAAATTCCAAGGATTTGAGACATTGCCATAGTAACTGGTCTCGTTGGATGATCCCATTGCGAACTCATCCATATTGGTTTTGCCAATCATAATAATACCAGCATCTTTCAATCTTTTAACGACAGTTGCATCATAAGGAGGGACAAAGTTGCTTAACATTTTTGATGCACACGTGGTTAAAATGCCATCTGTACAAAAGAGGTCTTTGTGGGCAAAAGGTAATCCAGTCAAAGATTTTGCTTTTCCCTTTGCAATAATTTCATCAGCCTCAACCGAGTGGGAGATTGCCAAATCTTCTGTGATTGTTATAAATGCATTTAGAGATTTATTCGTTTCAGAAATTCGCTTTAAAAAAGACTCAGTAATCTCTCTTGAAGATAAGTTTTTGGCTTCCAAATTTCTCTTCAATTGAGACAACGTCATCCTATGTATATCTGAAGTTGTCATTTCAATCAATAACCTTAGGAACTATGTACATGCCTCGTTCTGTACTTTTCGTATTCTTCTGTATTTTGTCTCTGTTATTTTCTTCAAAGACTTTATCAGCCCTCAATCTCTGAGATTGATTCAAAGGATGAGCCATTGGTTGAATTTCATCTGTATCAATAGATTGCAGCTGATCAACAAAATCAATTATTTTCGTCAGTTTTTCTTCAACATCATTGATTTCACTCTCTTGAATATCCATTCTAGAAAGTAACG
>CABYDR010000053.1 GCA_902517795.1 uncultured Woeseiaceae bacterium
CATCTAGAATCTTGTTAAACATTTCTCCCATTGAGGATAATGCCAGACTAATTCCACCAGCTTTAGGTGCAAGAAGATTCTTGAAAGGCGAGTTTGTTTCTTTTCTTTTCTCCTCATTACAGCGTGTTCCTTCAGCAAAATTGATCACGCTGGTCGGATTGTCTTGAAATTTTTTACAAGCTTTTTGGGTAGCTTTAATGTCCTGCCCTTTTTTATTTGGAAATTTTTTCAAGTAGGATTTTGAATATCTTTGCATGAATGGCATATCGAGTGCCCACCAGGCTATCCCCAGAAATGGAAGCCAGAACAATTCACGTTTAATAAAAAACTTTAAAAAAGGAACCTTCTTATTAAGAGCTGTCTGCAGAACTATGATATCGACCCAGGACAGATGATTTGCCAAGATCAAATACCAATTTTCCACAGTTAACTTATCGTCGCCTTCGATACTCCATTTTGTTTTATTTAGAGATGCAAATATAAACGAATTACATGAGACCCACATTGAAGCCATCCGGCTGCAGTTTTTGTTGAAAAATACTTTTAAAGATTTTGCTGGTGATATTCCTCTCAACAACGCAAAGATTACCAATGGAACAAACCAGAACACCGTGTTCAAGAAAAGAATAAATAAAACTAGTGCACCTCTTAAGTTTTTCACAGAAAACGCCTTAATTTTATTATCCGATTAATTGATTTCATCTGAAACATTCTGCTTTGCTTGATAACTCTTATGAGTATAATGTAGACCATAAATTTAAAGTGATGCAATTATCGCCTAATTCACAAGAGGTATTCAATAATTATGTCTGAAGCCAAGCTCATTGATGGAAAACTGAAAGCCCAGGAACTCACTGATAAAATCAAGCAATCCACATCTGACCTAAAGAGCAATGGAATTGTTCCTGGATTGGCGGTCGTAATCATTGGTGAAGATCCAGCAAGTCAAGTTTATGTTAGAAATAAAAAAAGAACTGCAGAGGCCTGTGGATTTTATTCTGTCCAACACGATTTACCAGAAAATGTTGATCAATCAGAGGTTCTGGATCTTATCAATAAACTTAATAATGACGATCAGATTCACGGTATATTGGTTCAGCTGCCGCTTCCCAAACATTTAGATGAACAAGAAATAACACAAACTATTGCACCTCAAAAAGACGTTGATGGATTTCATTACGTCAACATAGGTCAATTGTCTGCTGGAGAAGTAGAGCAGGCATTTGTTCCTTGTACCCCAGCTGGATGTATGCTGATGATCGAAGATCATGTTGGCAAGGATCTTTCTGGTATGCATGCAGTGGTTATTGGAAGATCAAACATAGTTGGTAAACCAATGGCAAATTTACTCCTTAAAGCCAATGCAACAGTGACCATCTGCCACAGCAGAACCTCAGATTTAGAATCTATTACAAAAACAGCAGACATAGTTGTTGCCGCGGTGGGTCGAGCGGAGATGGTCAAAGGTGAGCACATAAAGGATGGCGCGGTTGTAATAGATGTGGGTATAAATCGTGTGGAAGTTGAAGAACATGGAGAAACAAAATCAAAGCTTACTGGTGATGTTGATTTTAATAGTGCATCGATGATCGCGAGTGCCATCACACCAGTCCCTGGGGGAGTTGGCCCCATGACAATTGCAATGCTGATGTTCAATACATTAAGAGCAGCCAAATTTTCAGATAAAAAATAAACATGATTGAACTAAAAGAACCACCAAAAATTGATCTCGAGCAACTTCAAAAAGATTCCTCGGGTTACAAAAAAACCATCCAAGAAGTTAAACAAGCCGCGTTAAATCCGGGTTTCTTCTGCCTTGAAAATATTTCAGAGGAGCAAGCCGATCTTTTTGCTAAAACAAAGAAGCAGATGGACGCTTTTTTCTCACTGGGCAGTGATGATCCAATTAAACTGGATATCGATACAACCGATTCGGATAACAGCTATGGATGGATGCCAATGTTTCAAGAGCCGGCCTATGAGGCAGGAACGCTAGCTCATCTTGAGTCGTTTGATTTTGGCAGGAGAAAAAAATCAGCAGAGAAACCATCTTATAAACCAAACCGCTGGCCAAAAATAAAATCATTTAGAGAGGATATTCGTAATATTTGGGATGCGTACACGAATATTGGAATGCTAACACTTGATGCCCTAAATGAAGCTTTCATTTTACCGAATGAATTTCTCAAAAAAAACTGCGATACCCAAGACCTCAGCACAATGAGACTTCTGAACTATCCAAAAGTAGACAGTTCGCTTATCAATAAAAATAATGTTGGTATATCTGCACATACCGACTTTGAGTGTATTACATTGATATCGCAAACTTCTCCTGGACTCGAAGTCAAGGGTGTTAATGGTGATTGGTATAAAGCTTCTACTGACGACAAGAAAATTATGGTAATTTTTGGAAAGATGCTTGAGGTATGGACTAATGGGGTAATCAAGGCTACGCCTCACAGAGTGTTAAATCGTGAATGGCAGAGATACAGTATTGTGATGTTTTTTGGAGTGAATGATGAGATCACCATAAAACCATTGGCTCAATTCACAGAGAATAAAGAGATTAACTACGCACCAATAAAACAAAGAGCACATATCGACGAGGAAATAAAAAAAGCACTCGAGAATAGAGATTCACTAAATGGTGCTAAATAATTTCCTTTAGTGACTCTCTAGATATATTTCCACCACAAATTACAATAACGGCTTTCTTTCCTTCATATTTTCTTTTAGTCGCTAAAAATCCTGCTATAGCTACACTTGCCGCACCCTCTATCAACATCCTGTGGTTATCCATAAAATTATTAAGATTCATTACTATTTCATTTTCAGAAATAAGCTCGAAATAATCTATTAATTGTTTGCATAACTCAAAAGTTATTGCTCCCTTTTCGATGCCACCGGCGGTTCCATCTGAAAGTGTTGGTGCGCTTTCAATGTCTAGAATTTCATCCGCATCAATAGAGTGAGCCATAACGGCAGAATTGGTAGGTTGACAACCAATAATATCAATCATTTTATTAGAAAATTTAGCGTACGCACCGATCCCAGATATCAATCCGCCACCACCAACTGAGACAGAAATCACATCACAGTCTGGTAATTGATCCATTATTTCAAGGCCACAAGTTCCCTGCCCTGATATCACATCGAAATCATTATAGGGTGACAGGTAAGTTAAGTTATTTTTTACGGCATAATCTCTGGCAAAGTTTTCCGTATCAACGCCATCTTCACCATGAAAACGCACCTTGCAACCGGAATTTTTTATGGCATTAACTTTGACTGTGGAGGTAGCTTCAGGCACAAAGACCAAGCCTTTAATACCAAGCTTATTCATTGCGAGAGCTGATGCTGCGCCATGATTTCCACTGGAAGCGGTAACGCATCCGCCTTTTATCTCTTCCTCGGACAACGATAGAACTTTGTTGAAAGCCCCTCTCGCTTTGAATGATCCAGTGACCTGAAAATTTTCTAATTTTAACCAAACTTCTGCGCCGCTGAGATCACTCAAATAAGCGGAATACTCTAGAGGCGTGACTCTCGTAAAATCTTTGATTCTTTTTGCAGCCTCTTCTATCGAAGATGGCAGAGAATCTAGATTTTTTTTATTCACAATTGATCAATGTAGTTAGACACACTTAGAAAGTATTTCCATATCACCTTCATAGGAACCGGCGTCAAGAGGCCCAAACGAGAACCTGATAAAGTTATCCAGAGGGCTTGACGATTCACCATCTCTGGTCATATCGCAGAGATACCCAGGAAGAATTCCTGCATCGTGTTTAAATAACTTTTCATTAAACTCATCCGCAGAAAGTCCATTAGGTAATTTACCCCAATGATAGAAACCTCCACACCCTGTGTACAACTCAAAACCCAAATCGCTCAGTCCCTTTTCGTATCTTTCTCTTTGTGATTTGAAAAAATCACAAACTGCTTGACGAGCATGTGCAACACGATCTTTTTCAAGAAGCTGGGTTACATATAGTTGTGAGGCTCTTGATACACCTCCCATACCAATTGATGAGTAATTTCTGAATAATTCTATATGTTTCTTTGCCGCTATCATCCAACCAACACGCATCCCAGGAACTTGAAGTCCCTTGGTAGCTGCACCAGCAATGAATATGTCTGTGTCATCAATATTGTCAACATATTGTATTGCACTCATTGGTTCTGGATCGTTATAAAACTCATAGGCCTCATCAAATAGCGCGCCTCTTCCGTCCTGACTGTAGT
>CABYDR010000054.1 GCA_902517795.1 uncultured Woeseiaceae bacterium
GGATATCGCACCAAAAGGTGCAACCGGTGCGGCTATGGGTTTTGTTGGGATATTCAGCTATTTGGGGGCGGCGATTCAAGAAAATGTGAGCGCTTCATTGATTAGCAATAACACGATAATTACAGATGGAAATAGGATCTATGATTTTGATTCAGCAATTATGTTCTGGATTGGATCCTCAATAGTTTCACTATTATTAGCTGCATCCTTATGGAATACCAAGGTAGTTAAATAAGTCTTTTCTTTAGCTGCTTCTGGATCGACTCAAAGAGAATAACTCTGGATCAATAGAAGCCTCTCTTTCTGTAATGATATCTGCTGCGAGATTTGCTGAGCCCATTGCAAGCGTCCATCCAAGTGGACCTTGTCCACAATTAACAAAAAGCCCTTTGATTTCAGACCAACCGATAAAGGGTTTACCATCGGAGCTCATTGGTCTCAAACCTGCCCAAGGAATCGCATCGGATTCATTGACCAATTCATGAACACCCGGCAGAATTTTTTTAAGCGATTTGAACATCATTTCAATCCTATTCTGATCTATTGAAGTATCAAAGCCAGCAAACTCAGCGGTACTCACCATCCTCAGACGATTACCTAGTGGAGTAAATACAATGTTTTGTGAATCATCTAATACGGGCAAAGGAAGCTGTTCTTTTAGGTTGTCCACATGCACAGTCAGTGAATATCCTTTTGCGGGTTTCACATCCAGATTCAATCCGACTTTTTTTAGAATCTTTGGACTGACTGCACCAGCCGCAAGAACGACACGATCTGCTTCAATGAATTCATTATTTGTTTTTACGCCAACAACCTCATCGTCATGAATCACTATTTCTTCTGCAGTTTCGTTATACTGAACTCTTCCTCCGGATCTGATGAATTCCTTTTCGATTTCGGTGCAAAAAAGATGCGCATCACCAAACTCATCATTGAAAAAATGAATTCCCTTGTATATTTTTGACTTCATTTTCTCAAGCGCTGGAACAAGCGATATAATTTCATCGGGTCCAATAACTCGGCATTTCATACCATACTGTCTGAGTGAATCACAGAGATTGCTCTTGCCCTGAAAATCCTCTTGCTCTTGAAAAATACTCAATGTTCCTTCTGTACCTCGGCTGTATTCGAGTCCCAACTTCTCAGACAATTCTTGTGTTTTTTTTAGAGAGTAGCTTGTTAAGTAGAAATTATCTCTGCATGCTCTATCAAAATGTGCCTGCGAGGAATATCTCAAGAATTTTATACCCCATGACATCAAATCAGGGATTGCATTCCATCTTAGACGCATTGATGCTTGGGGATTGAATAGAGATTTTACTAGGTTCTTATATACTCCGGGACCATTCCAAGGTTCAGGCATGGATGGTGTCAACATGCCTGCATTAGCATAACTCGCCGATGATGCAGGCGCACTGAGCTGATCGATCACCGTAACGGATTGTCCGCGCTTGATTAATTCGTAAGCAGTGGTAATGCCCATTAATCCTGCACCAATAACTAAGTTCTCTGTTTTTTTCATTTATAAATGATGGTTATTCTGCAAAAGCCATAAATAATATTACAAATAAGAAAATCGGTGCTACAAAACGAACCATAATTAGCCATAATTTAAAGTGAACTTTATTCTTTATGCCCGTTTCTCTTTTTGTTAGATCCTGAGAGACAAACCACCCAAGAAAAATTGATAAAAGCATACTTCCTATCAATAGGAGTATATTTGCTGCGATGAAATCTAAGGTATCGAATATTGTTTTTCCCTCAAACAATGGAATGAAATTCAGGGGATAAAATTCTGACCATGCGCCAAGAGACATAATTGACAAAAAACCCAATATCCATGCAGCCGATGCTGTTAGCAGTATGCCTTTTGTCCTCTCAATCTGTAATTTCTCTTTTACCCAAGAGACAACGCTCTCGGCAATACCAATACAAGAAGATAGAGACGCGGTAATTAATAATAAAAAGAATAAAGCACCAAATAGATTACCTGCGGGCATCTGACCGAATGCAAGAGGTAAAGTTTCAAAAGCAAGTCCGGCCCCACTATTTACCTCCAGCCCATACCCAAAAACAAGTGGAAAAATGGCAAATCCAGCAAGGATTGCAACGAAAGTATCTGCAAAAATTAGTGTTACAGACGATCTGGGAATAGAAAAATCTTGAGGCAGATAAGAACCAAATACAATAAGCGTCCCCCATCCGATCCCAATAGAAAAGAAAGCCTGTCCCATTGCTTGCATAATGGTTAAAAACGAAACTTTACTAAAATCTGGCTCAAGCAAAAAACGAATAGTCGCTGATAGGTCACCTGTGACAGCGCTATATATCATCATTATTACTAGAATAAGAAAAAGCGCCGGCATCAATATTTTTACAGCTCTCTCAATGCCTGCCTGCACACCCTTACGGACGACAAATATAACCAGAAGGTAAATAACCGTATTCCAGAACAGCAGTCGCCAAGGATTATTATTCAGAGAATTAAACATTTCAACCGAACGAGCTGCATCTATATTTTCCAGATATCCAAAGGCTGCTCTAAAAAAGTAGTCCAGAGTCCAACCTGATATAACACTGTAATAAGACAATATTATAAAGGCACAAAGAACACCCAGGCTTCCCACTTTACCCCATTGCTTTGACACGCCTGACTCATTAGCAATATTTATAATGCTTCCTGGGGCACTGCTTCTTCCTCGTTTTCCTATGGTTAATTCAGTTATCAATAGCGGTAATCCAATTAACAATGCACAAGCAAGATAAATGATTAAGAACGCACTTCCTCCGTTTTGACCGGTTACATATGGGAATCGCCATATATTGCCCATTCCAACTGCGAACCCAATCGAGGCAAGTAGAAAACCGTATCTTGATGACCATTGATCGGTATTTTTTGATGAGATTGATGACATCTTAAACCTTTTTTTATGATTTTATATCGAGTGCATGTATGCTTAATGATACACAATAATTTTCTATCATAAATAGAGATATGGAATATATGAAATGAAAAAAATTAATAGGTATTTATTCGCTCTATTATTAATGAGTAATATCACTTACGGAGATACCTTGATTCATGCAGGCAAGGTGATAGATGGTATTTCAGATGCTGTCATAGAAAACGTAACTATTCGAATAGAAGGATCTAGAATTCAAAACATTGAGTCTGGATTCACTGATCCAGATCCAAACGACACATTGATTGATCTCAAGGATCAAACTGTATTGCCTGGTCTCATTGATACACATGTTCATTTGACGGGCGAATACAATGAAAATAGTCGTTTAAAAAGATTTATATCAAATGAGGCGGACTATGCTCTTGATTCTGCATTGTATGCAAAAAAGACATTAGAGGCGGGATTTACGGTCGTTAGGAATTTAGGTGATACATACAATGTAACTATTGCTCTCAATAAGGCAATCAAATCAAATACGGTTCCAGGGCCAATGATATTCACTGCTGGAAAAACGCTAAGCTCAACTGGTGGACATGGTGATCCAACAAATGGATGGGCAAAAATTATTATGGGTGATCCCGGCCCTAACGAGGGAATTGTCAATGGTGTTGAAGATGCCAGAAAAGCAGTCAGGCAGAGGTATAAAGATGGTGCTGATTGGATAAAAATTACGGCCACTGGAGGTGTATTAAGTGTCGCTAAAAGTGGAGAAAACCCCCAATTTACTGATGATGAATTAACTACAATTGTCGAGACCGCTAAAGATTACGGAATGAGAGTTGCAGCTCATGCTCATGGCAGTGAGGGAATGAAAAGAGCCGTTCTAGCAGGGGTAGCTTCTGTTGAGCATGGCACATACATGAACAGAGAAATAATGGACCTCATGATTGATAAAGGGACCTATTATGTTCCGACACTTCTGGCAAGTGATTGGGTTGCAGAAAAAGCAGAAATTGATGGTTTTTTTCCAGAACTCGTCAGACCGAAAGCTGCCGAAATTGGGCCAGTTGCATTAGGCACCTTCACTGACGCATACAGCTATGGTGTTCCCATCGTTTTTGGTACCGATACAGGTGTATCTGCGCACGGGGATAATGCTCAAGAGTTTGCGCTCATGGTTCAAGGCGGCATGCCCGAAATGGAGGCTATTCAATCAGCGACTTCGGTAGCTGCAAGATTTCTG
>CABYDR010000055.1 GCA_902517795.1 uncultured Woeseiaceae bacterium
CTTCTGAAATCATTTTGCTTGTTGAGCCATAACCAGGATCTTGATTGCCAGTAATTGTCATGCTCAATAGCTCAGAAGACTGAGCCTCTCCATATACTTTGAGTTTAAAAAATCCATTAATACGTTGTTTTTTATCAGGCCCTTCACCAGGTTTAGGAAGAAATCTTTGCACAATGTATTTTTTTGTTGTACTGAATGTACTAAATAAAAAAAACAAACCTAGTGAAGTGGTAATCAATATAGCCTTGAGCCTACCTTTTGTATTTTTTCCACAATCAGTGAACTCCGTGTATGAAAAATTATCACCATACATGTATTCAAGTAATGCATTACTTCGTCTAACAATACGAGTATTGATTCCCGCCATGATGAAAGGGGCAACCCATGTTTTTAATTGACTATGATATTTATAAGTCTTTTCGTCTCTCTTATCTGGACCAGTTTTTTTATCTGGAGGATTGAGTGCATAAGGATCAGACACTGATTTTGCCATATCACGATTATTCTTAGTTTCATCAATAATATTAAGAATGCTCGCAATAGTTCCTCCACTAGCTCCCCCTCGCATTGCCCTTACAAGGGTTGTAATTTTTTTAAGTGGAGCGCCAAGTTTCTCGATTGCATGCTTCTGAAGAGCAAATACCCCGATATCAAACGGTATAGAATCAAAACCGCAAGCATGAATAATTCTTGATCCAGTTTGTTCAGCGATTTGTTGATTTTTATTAATCATTTTTTGGATCCACTGCGATTCTCCAGCGAGATCACAATAGTCGGTGCCATTTTTAGCGCAAGCTGAAACAAGTTCACTGCCATACTTAGCATAAGGACCTACAGTCGATAGGATCACGTCAGTACTCATTGTTAATTCATCAAGTGACGCTCTATCTTTGCTATCTGCAATGATTATTGGAATTTTTTTATCAAGTGACTTATTACCGATGATCTTTTTGAGTGATGTATCTAATTTGTCATAATTTCTTCCAGAAATAGCCCACTTTAATCTTCCATTTGGAGGATAATTTTCAAGAAAGTATTCGAGGATAATCTGACCAGTGAAGCTTGAAGCACCATGTATGACAACATTGTATTTTTTGTCTTTATGTGTATTTTCACAATTCATAAGCAATAGAGTATGACAACAATTGATCGCTATCAATAAATAACTGATGTATCGTAATATAAGACTATTTTAAAAAAATAATTATCAGATTATCCTTAGGTCAATGGAAATATCACTTAAAAGAGAAGCGCTAGAAACATACAAGAGATTATGGGGTTATGTTAAGCCATACAAACTAATTGGTTTTATATCTCTAATGGCTATGATTGGAACAGCATTGATTGAAATGACAATGGTTGCTCTCATTGAGCCACTTATGGATGAGGCTTTGGTCGCAAAAAATATAGAAGCCACAAGATGGCTTCCTATTGCTTTCATTGCTGTTTTTTTGTTGAGAGGTATATCAGGCTTTGCTACAGAGGCCTCTCTAGGCTGGATAGGAAGAGGTGTGATCAGCTCGCTTAGAAGAGAGGTTTTTGAAAAATTTTTGAAACTCCCTGTAAAATTTTTCGAAAAAAATTCTAATGGCCGCATTCTTTCTAAGATGACATATAACGTTGAGATGATTTCTGAATCGGTTACCAACGTTGTTACAATTCTTATTCGAGATATCCTTACCGTGATTGCTGCGATTGGTCTCATGATATATCAGAGTCCAAGGCTCTTTGTATCTGTAGTTGTTATTTTTCCTGTTATAACCATACTCATAAATTTTCTCGGAAAA
The DNA here is from genome assembly GCA_902517795.1 of uncultured Woeseiaceae bacterium. Lineage (GTDB taxonomy): Bacteria > Pseudomonadota > Gammaproteobacteria > Steroidobacterales > Woeseiaceae > SP4260. Next base: position 1,788 of record CABYDR010000055.1, read on the forward strand.
GTATTTAGAAGATACAGTGAGAGGATTCAAGATTCTGTTGGAGAGGTCACACAAGTAACACAGGAAGTATTGAGCGGTCAGAGAATAGTTAAAATTTTTGATGGTTATGATTTTGAAATGAATAGAATTAATGAAGTCGACGAAAAAAATAGACTTCAAAATATTAAATTAATCAGATCGCGCTCACTTGGAGTTGCGATAACACAAGTAGTTTTTGGGATTGGCGTTGCAGCCGTAATTTATTTTGCTGGAAATGAATCTATTAATGGAAATTTGAGTCCAGGTAGTTTTATGTCGTTTTTTGGAGCAATGATGCTTATGCTTCAACCAATAAGGAGAATAACCAATGTTAATGCTGTTCTTCAGAGAGGAATAGCTGCAAGTGAGAGTTTATTTTCTGTTTTAGATGAACCTGCTGAGAAAGATCAAGGGGCTCTTGAAAAGTTATCATCAAAAGGAACCTTGGAGTTTAAGAAAGTAACTTTTTCCTATGATGATAAAGCTAATAAAGATGTTATTTCAGGAATATCTTTCACAGCAAAAAAAGGGCAATCTGTTGCAATTGTAGGACATTCGGGAAGCGGAAAATCAACACTTATTAATCTCTTACCAAGATTTTATGACTACCAGCACGGAGAGATTTTGATTGATGGAGTTTCAATCAAAGATTTTAAAATTAAGAATCTAAGAGAAAAAATAAGTATTGTGAATCAAGACATCATTTTATTTAATGACACTATACTTAATAACCTTACTTATGGTGAATTAAGGCACAAATCTGAAATAGAGATTCAAACTGCAATTGAGTTAGCAAAAATAGATCAATTTACTAGCGAATTTCCAAAAGGATTAGATACTATAGTAGGTGACCGAGGTGCCATGTTATCAGGCGGTCAAAAACAAAGGATTGCAATTGGCAGGGCCATATTGAAAAACTCACCTTTCTTGCTGTTAGATGAGGCAACCTCATCATTAGATACAAAATCCGAAAGCCAGATTCAGGAAGCTCTAAAAGAATTAATGAAAAATAGAACAACATTGGTTGTAGCTCACAGATTATCAACAATCGAGAATGCGGATTTAATTTTAGTTCTTCACAATGGTGAGATTATTGAAAGAGGCACTCATAATGAGTTGATAGAGAGGGGGGAGCATTACGCAGATCTACACAGACTCCAATTTAAGAGCAGTTAATTCAAATTATGTTTCAATTTTTTCTTCAGAAAATATGGTATCGAGACAATTTTTTTAAGTACTTGTTTATGCCTTTAAGCTGGGCATTTCATGTTTGCTTGATTCTAAGGAAAAAAGCTTACCAGATAGGTCTCTTCAAGATATATAAGGCGAAATGTCCTGTCGTAGTAATAGGGAATATTACTGTTGGTGGAACCGGAAAAACACCGATAACAATATGGCTTGCAAATTATTTTTTATCAAAAGGGTATAAACCATTAATATTATCAAGAGGTTACGGAGGCAAGGTAGGAGATCGTCCTATTGAAGTATCAAGAAACACGGATGTAAGTATAGTCGGAGATGAGCCATTACTTATGGCGTCTAAATTAAAATGTCCAATCATTGTTCATCCATCAAGAGCTCAGTCTTTAATATATATAGATGATAGAAAATTTGATTTGATTCTATGTGATGATGGCCTGCAGCATTATCAATTAGAAAGAGATTTTGAGATTGCTGTAGTTGATGGTGACAGAGGGTTCGGTAATAAATGCCTGCTTCCAGCTGGGCCTCTAAGAGAGCCAATTTCTAGATTATCGGAGGTTGATATCTCTCTTATAAATAATTCAAACCAAGAATCAACAAAGGGCAATTCATTTAATTTAGTAGGAAAAAAAGTCATCAATGTACACACCAATGAAGTAAGATTGATTGAAGATTTTGAAGGGCATGAAGTTCATGCTGTTGCAGGCATTGGCAACCCAGATAGATTTTTTAATTTTCTCGAAAAGAAAAAGATAATAGTGAAGAGGCATCCATTTGAAGATCATTACAATTATGATTCCTTGGAGTTAGAATTCGATGATGGGCTTGATATCCTGATGACAGAGAAAGATATGGTTAAATGCAAAGATTTTAATAATAAAAAAATATGGTATGTACCTGTCGAAGTTGAACTTATTGAAAGTGATATGAAATGGCTGAGCGATATTGAAGAATTGGTTAGGAAAGCTTAGATGACAGACTATAAGATTATTA
>CABYDR010000056.1 GCA_902517795.1 uncultured Woeseiaceae bacterium
CAAAATGAACGATAAAGACCTAATAAATATAAGTCAAAGTGATCTTTTCTCAAAGCAAGAGATGGAAACAGAGAAACCCACTCTATATCGAGTGATACTAATAAATGATGATTTTACTCCGATGGAATTTGTTGTTGATGTTTTGATGAGTATTTTTCATATGGATAAACAAAATGCAACAAAGACTATGCTTAATGTGCATACGAAAGGAAAAGGAATTTGCGGTTTATACACATATGAAATAGCTGAGACAAAAGTTGCTCAAGTTAAGAAGATGGCCAAGGATAATCAGTATCCATTGTTGTGCTCATTGGAAAAAGAATAAATACGTGATATTAATGCAAATATGATTAGTAACGAGCTTGAATTTTATCTTAATGAGGCTTTTCTTAGCGCGCAGAACAAACATCATGAATTTGTGACATTGGAACACCTATTGCTCTCATTGTTGGATATGCCTGAGATATCGGAGATAATAGAAAATTGCAATGGGGATATTTGTCAGCTTCGAGAGCAGTTAAAGAGTTTTATTGGTAAGAATACCCCAAAAATTGAAAACGATGAATCACAAGAGATTCAGACAACTCTGGGTTTTCAGAGAGTACTTCAAAGAGCTGTATTTCAGGTTCAATCTTCAGGGCAAAAAGAGGTTAAAGGGAAAAATGTGTTGGTAGCCCTCTTTAGCGAAAAAAAATCCCAGGCTGCATACCTTCTATCTAAGCAAGACATCACTCGTTTTGATATTGTGAGTTATATATCTCAAGGAAATGATGTTAAGCAGCAATACAGGATCGAGAGTGACAAAACCAAAGTAAAGGATACAAAAAAAAATACAAATTTTCTGTCGAAATACACTGTTAATCTTAATCAGCTAGTTACTGAAAATAAAAATGATCTTCTCATTGGAAGAGAAGATGAGCTGAATAGGATTATTCAGGTCCTATCAAGACGCAAAAAAAATAATCCCTTATTGGTCGGAGATACTGGTGTGGGCAAAACTGCAATTGTTGAAGGATTAGCAAGATTAATTTCTGAGAATAAGGCGCATGAATCATTGTCGAGTATAGAGATACTGTCATTGGATATGGGTGCTCTTCTTGCGGGATCAAAATATAGAGGAGATTTCGAAAAACGATTAAAAAATATAATAGAAGAAATAAAAGAAAAGTCAAAAGCCATTTTATTTATTGATGAAATTCATACTGTAATTGGGGCAGGAGCAGTATCCGGAAGCGTGATGGATGCGTCCAATATCCTAAAACCTTTTCTTACTAATGGTGATGTCTGCTGTATTGGATCTACCACTTATTTGGAATATCGAAAGATATTTGAAAAAGATCATGCGTTCTCTAGGAGATTTCAAAAAATTGATATAGATGAGCCATCAACTCAAGATACTATAAAGATAATCGAGGGTATTATTTCAAAGTTTGAATCATTCCACGATGTCAAATATGAACAGGAATCAATTTATGCTTCTGTGGAACTGTCTGAAAAATATTTAAATGACAGAAATTTTCCCGATAAGGCAATCGATGTAATTGATGAAGCAGGAGCACACTTCAAGCTCCAAGCCAATAAAAAAAATCAAACTACAATCTCAAGATCCAATATCGAGGATGTAGTAGCTTTAATGGCTCAGATTCCATCAAAGAATGTCTCGCGATCTGATAAGGATATAATAAAAACACTTGAAAGAGATCTTAAATTAGTTATTTTCGGTCAGGATAAGGCTATTGAATCACTTGTCTCATCAATCAAGATCTCTCGCTCTATAATATCTGATGATGATAAGCCAATTGGTTCATTCTTGTTTTCTGGCCCTACAGGTGTTGGAAAGACAGAGATATCAAAACAATTATCATTTTTGATGGGCATAGATTTAATCAGAATAGATATGTCTGAATATATGGAAAAACATAGCGTCTCCAGATTAATTGGTGCGCCACCTGGATATGTTGGATATGAGCAAGGAGGTTTGCTGACTGATTCGGTTAATCAAAACCCACACAGCATCGTACTGTTAGACGAGATTGAAAAAGCACATCCTGATATTTTTAATATTCTGCTGCAGATAATGGATCATGGTGTTTTAACGGACAGTAATGGAAGGAAGATTGATTTTAGGAGTATCTTGCTTATCATGACGACGAATGCTGGCGCAGAGCAAATGAGCAGATCTTCTATGGGTTTTACTAATCAAGATCATACTAAAGACAGTATTTATGAATTAGAGAAGATTTTTTCGCCAGAGTTTAGAAATAGACTGGATTCAGTAATTGAGTTTTCTGCTCTCGATAGATATTCAATTAACCGAGTTATAGATAAACTCATAATCGAGTTAGAGCAGAAGTTAGAGAAAGATCAGATAACAATAAATTTAAATAAAAAAGCAAAATCATGGATTGCAGAAAAAGGCTACGATAACAAAATGGGTGCAAGACCTCTATCAAGAATAATCAACAAATATATAAAGAAGCCACTTGCAAATGAATTATTATTTGATCGCTTAAAAAAGGGCGGAACTGTCGAAGTTTCAGTTAAAAAAGATAAAGTTACAATAGATTGCCTAAGAAGAAGCAAAAAATAACTATTTTCCTCTAAATGTAATTCGACCTTTAGTTAAATCATAAGGAGTCATTTCTACTGTTACGGTATCTCCAGTTAAAATTCTTATATAGTGTTTTCTCATCTTTCCAGAGATATGAGCGATTATGTTATGACCGTTTTCTAACTCTACCCGAAATGTCGTGTTAGGGAGTGCTTCTGTCACAATGCCCTCCATTTCAATTGCTTCTTCTTTAGCCAAAATTTCCCCTTTTTTATCTGTATTTTTAGATAGTTAATCTAGTTAAATTTATTTTAGTTAAGATTTTGAAATATTCAATGAATCAAGGTATTTTTCTGCATCTAATGCACCCATGCATCCAGCACCTGCTGATGTTATTGCTTGTCTGTATATTTGATCTGACACATCACCTACAGCAAAAACACCTTTGATGCTTGTTGCAGTTGCATCTCCATTAAGACCAGATTTGATTTTAATATAGTCATTCTTCATATCTAGTTGATTCTTGAATAATTCAGTGTTTGGTTTATGACCAATAGCAATAAATACACCGTAAAGCTCAATTGTCGTCTCCTTACTATTGATTACATTTTTTATCTTAAGGCCATTTACTCCGCTTTCGTCACCAAGAATCTCATCTACGACATGATCCCAATGAATGGATATTTTTCCTTCCTTTTGTTTTTGGAATATATGGTCCTGAAGAATTTTTTCTGCTCTCATTTGATCTCTTCTATGAACGAGATATACTTTTTCTGCAATATTGCTTAGATATAGCGCCTCTTCAGCAGCCGTGTTACCTCCGCCAATTACCGCTACTTTTTTGTTTTTGTAAAAAAAACCATCACATGTAGCACACGCAGAAACACCTTTACCTTTATACTTTTCTTCCGATGGGAGGCCGAGATACATTGCAGTGGCTCCAGTAGCAATGATAAGAGCATCGCA
>CABYDR010000057.1 GCA_902517795.1 uncultured Woeseiaceae bacterium
CTTCTAAACCAGAGCTCGTCCCATCTGGTCTTATGTGTTTTGGGTCATCTTTTGTTTTGATATTTTTTTCTGAAATCACATCAAAAAAGCTAGGCCATCCAGTTCCTGAATCGAATTTATGTTCTGATGAAAACAGAATAAGTTCGCAACAGATACATTTGAACACTCCGGAACGATGTTCATTCAAAAGGTTTCCGGTGAATGGCATCTCTGTTCCTTTCTCCTGAGTAACTCGATATTCTTCTGGAGAAAGCTTCTTCTTCAAAGAATCTTTTTCTTTATTCATAACTTTCTATAACTTGGTATCAATTGGTTTATTTCTTCTTTCCTTGTTTTTTTGCAACCTTCTTCTTTGTTTTTTTCTTAGCTGATGATTTTGCATCAAGTGAATTAATCAGTAAATTTGAGATTCTCTTCACATAATCTGCAGGATTTTGAAGCTGTTCTCCGTCTGACAATAGCGCATGGTCAAGTATTGTACTTGCCAGATCTGAAAATGCTGCTTCATCTTCTAGTTTATTAAGCTTCTTCATTAAATCGTGTTTCATATTAATTTCAAGAATTGGTTTTGTTTCTGGAAGATTTTGTCCGGACGCTTCAAGCATTCTCTTCATTTGAGGTGGCAAATCATTATCTCCGGGAACGACACAAGCTGCTGATTCAACGAGTCGCTGACTCACGTTAATCTTTTCAACTCTGTCTTTTAAATTTTCTTCCAATTTTGCTATAAAACTCTTATGCCTTTTATTGACAGCATCCTGGTCTTTCTCATCTGCCTTAGGTAAAGAAAAATCTCCTCTTCCCACGTCCTGAAATTCTTTACCATCAAATTCTTTTAGATGCTCTGCCATCCATGGATCAATTCGATCTGTAAAGAACAGAACCTCAATTCCTTGTTTCTGAAGTTGCTCAAGATGAGGATTTGATTTTGCCGCTTGATAGCTGTCTGCAAGGAGATAATAAATCTTGTCTTGATCCTTTTTAATATCATCAACATAATTTTGAACCGATCTTATTTGCTGATTGGATTGTGTTTTAGATGAAGAAAATCTGAGTAACTTTGTAAGATTTTCAATATTTTTTGGATCCTCAACAAAACCTTCTTTTATTACTTGACCGAATTCATTCCAAAGATTCTCATAAATTGATTTGTCTTCAGCCTCTTCTTTTGAAGCTAATTTAGCCAGCATACTTAAAACACGCTTGGTTAAAGCGGATTTTATTGCGTCAATCTCTGGATTCTTTTGAAGTAATTCACGCGATATATTCAGCGGGAGATCAGAAGAGTCAATAACTCCTTTTATAAAACGGAGATAAAGCGGCAAAAACTGTTCCGCTTCATCCATTATAAAAACTCTTTTAACATAGAGTTTTAAACCTTTGGGAGCTTCTCGATTCCAGAGATCAAATGGAGCTCGCGATGGGATGTAGAGTAAACTCGTATATTCCCTCTTGCCCTCAACACGATTATGACTCCAATGCACCGGATCGGCAAAATCATGTGCTATGTGCTTATAGAACTCTTTGTACTCTTCATCACTTACTTCTTTTCTGGGCCTGTTCCAAAGTGCTGTCGCACTATTGATTACCTTTGTCTCTTTCTCTTTGTCTGTTTCGTCAAAAAGATCAACTGGAAAAGCAATGTGGTCTGAGTATTTTTTTATTAAATTTTCCAATCTCAGCCTATCAGAATATTCAGACTCAGAAGGTTTGAGATGAAGTATTATCTTTGTTCCTCTATCTGACTTTTCGATATCTTCAACTGTAAACTCTCCCTGTCCGTCAGAATTCCATCGACATCCATTTGATGCTTTTTTACCAGCACGTCGTGTCTCAACAGTAACTTTGTCAGCTACAATGAAGGCAGAATAAAAACCTACACCAAATTGACCTATTAATTGAGCATCTTTCTTTTCATCGCCCGTTCGTTTACTTAAGAATTCAGCCGTGCCTGATTTTGCAATTGTTCCTAAATTTTCGATCAGTTCCTTTCTTGACATGCCAATGCCATTATCAGAAATAGTCACTTCATTTTTCTTTGAATTACAGGAGATTGAAATTTTCAGTTCGGGTTGATCCTCAAGCAACTTTGCATTTGACAGAGATTCAAATCGAAGTTTGTCGGCCGCATCGGATGCATTGGATATTAACTCTCTTAGGAATATTTCTTTATTACTGTAAAGAGAATGAATCATCAAATTCAGTAATTGTTTGACTTCTGTTTGAAACCCCAATTTTTCTTTGGTTTTTACTTTAGACAATTTGTCACCTTCATTGTTTTAAATCGATACAGTTCATATTGGTGGCTTTCGGAGCATTTTCAATGCCTTAATCTTTAAACCTTTGAAAACATTGATATCAGTGTATATGAATTTAAAGAATATTCATTGGAAATAAGTTGATATTATAAAAGAGTGCAATTTGCTGTATCCTAAATATTCAATTTTGTATTCTCAAAAACACTTAGAATATGACTGCTAATAATAAAACACCTCTTTATAAGTTCTTAAAACCATCAAATACACATATATGGATATTATTTGCTCTTCTTAAAGTAAATAGTTTTTTGCCTCATCTTATGCAGATTAATAATGGAAAATTTTTAGGTAGAGTTCTACATAAATTTCTTGCCAAGAGAAGAGCAATTTCTCGTAAAAATCTTTCCCTTGCCTTCCCAAATTTAAAAAGAGAGAGAATAAACAAAATAACAGCTGAACATTTTGAATCCGTGGGAGCATCAATTGCTGAACTTGGGATATGTCGCTGGGGAAAATCGAAAACTCTTTATGAGAATTCTGTTTGGGAAGGAAAAGAACACATTGCAAAGGCCAGAGAGGCTAACAAAGGAATAATTCTCCTAAGCGCACATTTCACCACTCTTGAAGTGAGTGGACTTTTACTGCAATTTGAATTTCCGGGTTTCGAAGTTGTGTACAGAAAAAACAGAAATCCATTTATCACAGAAATTTTTCGGACAACTCGTGAGAGTTTCGCTAAAAAAGCCATAGAAAAACGTGACATAAAAAATATGATTAGAAGCCTCAGAAATGGAGGTACTGTATGGTATGCACCGGATCAAAGTTACAATAGAAAACAATCTTCTGTGATACCATTTTTTGGGGTGCCATCTATGACTAATATAGCGACATCGACCATCGCCAAATTAGGAAATGCTGTTGTTCTGCCATTCTTTCCGAGACGACTCGAGAACGGCAATTATGTCCTATCCTTTAAGGCACCACTTGAAGATTTTCCGAGTAATGATCCAGTTGAAGATACAAAAAAATACATCGATTTGCTCGAGAAACACATAAAAGTGTGCCCAGAACAATATTATTGGCTTCACAAAAAATACAAAAACCTTCCCGAGCAATACACAGATTATTATGCGGATCTAAAAAACTGGGCATAACCTTCATTTAACTCATTCCA
>CABYDR010000058.1 GCA_902517795.1 uncultured Woeseiaceae bacterium
AATACTTACACAAGATATGGATTGCCTCCTACACCAATTTCACTTCCAGGAAGAAATTCAATTGCCGCGGCCCTTAATCCTTCAAATGAAAAAAATAAATATTTTGTCGCTACAGGTGATAAAGATGGTCGTCATAAATTCTCTCAAACAAGAGAAGAACATGATCTAGCAGTAAGAGAATATCTCTCTAAAATAAAAGCCAATTAATCAATAATAAAAAATGTTAAATAAAGCAAAGTTTATAACAATTGAAGGCACAGAAGGGGTAGGCAAAACTACTAATATTGAATTCATATTAAATTACTTGAATGAGAACAGTATTGATTCAATCGTAACAAGAGAGCCTGGAGGAACAGAGAATGCAGAAAAAATACGCGACATACTGTTAAATCCAAATAATGAGCAAGTTCCTGAAATTGCTGAGTTGCTTTTATTCTTTTCTGCAAGATCATTTCATGTTTCAAATGTAATCATTCCTGCGTTACAAAATGGCAAATGTGTTATTTGTGATAGATTCACTGACGCTACCATCGCATATCAAGGATATGGAAGAGGTTTTGATATCAGTCAAATAAATATGTTGTCTTCATGGGTATTAGCGGATATAAAGCCCGATATTACGATACTTTTAGATGCGCCTGCTGACATAGGCATGCAAAGAACTATGAATAGAGGTTATCGTGACAGAATGGAATCGGAAGATATTTCTTTCTATGAAAGAGTAAGGAAGGGTTATTTAAATCTTGCCAGTGAGGAACCCAATCGATTCCAGGTTATTGATTCGACTCAATCACTTCAGAAAGTGCAAGCAGATATAAAAAATCATTTAGATTCGTTGTTTCAGATAGCTTAATTATGAGTGATTTATTTAGTAATCAAACAGAGATCCCATGGTTAAACTCCTATGAGCAATCATGGAAAAAAATAATACAAAATAACAAAACCCCCCATGCAATCTTAATATCAGGTAATAGAGGCATTGGTAAGCGCTCTTTTGCAGCTTGGTTAGCAACTGAACATTTAGATATAACAAAAAAATATGAGAGTTGCATCTATCCTTTCGATGTTCCATCTCATGCTGACCTAAAGTGGGTAAGCCCTAATGAAGGTAAGCGGGATATTGGTGTAGATCAAATTCGTCAAATAATCGATGATCTTACAATGAGCAGCTATGAAGGTATCGGTAAAGTCTCAGTTGTCGAGCCAGCGAATAAAATGAATATAAGCTCAGCAAACAGTTTACTTAAGATATTAGAAGAGCCTCCTGGAAATACACTTATAATTTTAATCGCGGATAAGATTAAAAACATTCCAGCGACGATTATTAGTAGATGCCAACATATAAAAATTTATCCTCCTGAAGAAGATGAAAGCAGAGAATTTATAAATCACATACACCCTGATGCAAATATTGCAAAAATAGATCCTTATATTCTTGTTTCTCCATTGATATATCGGGAACAAAATAATCATTCTCAAAATATTGAATCGATTGTTATTGATTTGATGAATATGTTGAATAAAAAAAATTCACCTCTGGATATCGCAGCGAGACTATCTGTCGAAGAAGCCGAAATTTTTCTGGACTGGTTTTCGTATTTTGTTTATTCCCTTGTGAGAAATGCCCATAAAGTAAATAAGCAACAAAGCAAATTTGAAGAAATTCTAAATAAATTAGATATAAGCAATTTATTTATCTATTTTGATAAAATTAATAAAATTCGTAATCAACCCAAAGGAAGTTTCAACTTTCGAATGATTCTTGAGGAATTGTTTATTGATTGGAGTAGGGGTTTAAAGGACTTAGATTCATCTGAAGTAAAATATCAATCCTTGCCTTCATTTTGACTGATCATATTCCACCCGATAGATGGCTCGAACCTATCACCATATTTATTTTCAAGTGTTTTAAGAGTTTCAATAATATTATTTACACCTCTCTCTTTGGCATATTGAATGGGGCCTCCCCTGAATGGTGCAAATCCTGTCCCAAAAATAACACCAATATCAAGTAGATCAGCATCACTCACTATACCATCATTAAGGCAGCTGACCGCTTCATTTATCATGGGTAATATCAATCGATCTTGAATATCCTCTGGAAGTTGATCTGGATGAGAAGGCTTTTCTTTAATTGCTTTGCCTGATTTCCATTTATAAAAACCGTGACCAGTTTTCTTTCCAAGTTTTTTATCTTCAACCATCTTTACTAATTCAGATGGAACTTTCCTATTATAAGCCTTGCCTAAAACTTGTGAGACATTCAAAGCAATATCAATTCCAACAGTATCAACAAGTTCTACAGGACCCATAGGCATTCCAAAATCAATGGCTGCTTGATCTATATCTACCTTAGATATTCCGTCATTTGAAAGGTGCATTGCTTCTGCCATATACGGACCAAGGAGTCTGTTTACGACAAATCCTTCTGAGCTTTTACAGATAAGAGGTGATTTACCAATTTTGCGAACAAATTCTAATCCAATATCAACAGCTGATTGATCGGTATCTTCGCATTTTATTACCTCAACCAAGGGAAGCTGTGAAACAGGATTAAAAAAGTGAATGCCTATAAATTTTTTTGGATTTAAAAGATCAATTCTTAAGTCTTCCAAGAGAATACTTGATGTATTTGTAGCTAAAATCGCTGTCGGTTTCATTTTATTTTCTAATGATTTATAGAGATCTTTTTTTGCTTGCGTATTTTCAAAAATTGCCTCGATAATTAAGTCTGCGTTTAATATTCCTTCTCCACCAATATCTATTTTCAATCTTGATAAAGCAGCTTCTCGCTTCTTTTCATCTTTTATTTTCTTTTTATATAATTTTTTGCATCTATCTAGTGCAGGCTCAATATCTTCTCTGGATCTGTCTTGCAAAGTAACATTTAAGCCTTTGAGAGCACACCAACTTGCTATATCACCTCCCATAACACCGGCACCAATTACATGAATATTTTTAATTTCAGCATTTATTTTTTTGAACTGTGACTTTAATTTATTTTGAAGAAAGAAAAGCCTGACAAGATTTTTTCCAGTGGAGCTGCAAATTAGTTTCGCCATGGATCTTGCTTCGGCTTCATAAGCTGAATTTTCGTTGGCACCATGTTTATGCCATAAATCAATCATTGCGAAAGGTGATGGATAGTGTTTTATTTTAGCTCTCGAAGAAACTTGTGCGATCAATTTCTTTACAATAAATCCCCTAAAAACAGCAAGGTTGAGAA
>CABYDR010000059.1 GCA_902517795.1 uncultured Woeseiaceae bacterium
ATTTCATAATCTCGCTTAGCGGCTTCAATAAGCATTGCCAAAGAGCTATCTTTTTTCGGATAGATAGCAGAGATAGGGTCCATTACAATACCCAGCTTATATTTTGTCCTTTTCATAACTTAATCCTATCTTTTCTTCTTTGTTTAGTCAGCACGCATATCTCCCCAATGAGATTGAATTATAGCAAGCATAGCAATTGCTGCTGTCTCAGATCTTAATATCTTGGGGCCGAGAGATACACCAATAAAATCATTTTCATATGCTAGATGTTTTTCGTTATTTGAAATACCTCCCTCTGGACCAATTAAGATATCAATCTGTTTTTTGGTGGTCTTGATATCACCTATTGTGATATCTGCCGAAGGGTCCGGCATTATTTTTAAATTGTCATTTTTCTCACAAAGAAATTTACCTATTGAGATTGGATCTTCAATTAAGGGGATATAATTACGTCCTGATTGTTCACAAGCACTTTGTGTAATTTTTTCCCAGTGTGATTTTTTTGTTCTAAGTTGATCATCCTTTATTTTGATAACGGAGAACTCTGAGTTGACTGGAGTGATTATATTTGCACCTAATTCTGTCGTTTTTTGTAACAAAAGATCCATTTTTGGTTTTTTTATTAGGCATTGTGCAATTCGAATTTTTGTTGATGGTTTTTCCTCATAACACGCCGAACTGCCTATTAACAGTGAGACATTATTCTTATTTATTTTGGTTATTTTGGCGGTATGTTCATGCCCATTACCATTAAATATTCTGATATTATCATCGACGTTAAGCCTTAATACATGAATTATATAATGGGCTTTTGACGCCAATGTTATCTCGTTTCCTGGATCTAGAGGGTTATCTATATAGAAACGGTGTTTTGACATGATGGAATATTTTTTAATTTAAGCAATATGATGCGAATTTTCATAAAAAAATTTTCCATACATTATATCATTCATCCATGACTAACGAAGCCAATCCAATTAAAGATCAATCTTTTCGAATAGATAAGCAATCTTACCTCTTAAAAAATGCGGAATATCTCAATTCACCGAATCAGGATGATCGCCGTGATGGGCAAGATCCTGAAATAATTGTAATTCATGGGATCAGTTTGCCACCAGGTGAATACGGTGGCAGTTACGTCAGCGATTTATTTCTAAATTCGTTGGATATCTCAGTGTGTGAATATTTTAAAGAGATTTCCACCCTAAAGGTATCCTCACATCTTTTTGTTGATCGGCTGGGAAGAGTGACTCAATTTGTTCCTTTTAATTCGAGAGCATGGCATGCAGGAGAATCGGTTTATAGAGGAAGAGAAATGTGCAATCATTTTTCCATTGGAATTGAACTAGAAGGGCAAGATAACGATGAGTATTCAGGTATTCAATACGTGTGCTTAGCAAAAACAATCAATGCACTTTTTGAGTTTTACCCAAGGATGTCTGCACGGGATATAGTTGGTCACAGTGATATCGCACCAAAAAGAAAAACCGATCCAGGACCTGCTTTTAATTGGAAGAGGCTGTACACAGAAATTAGAAGCCAATCTAAAAATCATGATTAAAAAATCATTATTGAAAATTTTGATTCTTCTCTCTTCCGCATCTTTTGAGGGTAATGCCAACAATACTTCCTCAGATCAGGATGAAACCATCAAGATAGTTACACTTTCCCCACACCTAGCAGAGATGATTTATGAATTGGGTTCAGAATCAAGTCTAGTGGGCGTCAGTTCATTTACAGATTATCCTGAATCCGCAAAATCCATCCCAAGAATAGGTGATGCTTTTATCCTAGACTTAGAAAGAATGGCATTACTCGATCCAGACGTCATTTTGGCGTGGGAGAGTGGAACGCCCAGAAAAGTTGTTGAAGAATTAGAAAATCTGGGCTACCAAGTAGAAATCATTAAATCAAGAAATCTAAATGAGATCAGTGCTGCATTAGATCAAATAGGCCAGATCGTTAATAAAGAGAAGCAAGCAAGGATTATTATCAAAGAATACAGTGGTCAGCTAAAAGACTTAAAGGAAAAATACAAGAATAAACAGAAGGTGACGGTATTCTTTCAAATAGATCAGCAACCATTATTTACTATTGGAGGAAATCATTTTATCAGTGAAATGATAGGGGTGTGTGCTGGCACCAATGTGTTTTCAGAATTAGAACAATTAGCGCCATCAGTTTCAGTCGAATCAGTAATCGCAAGAGACCCACAGGTAATTATGAGCATGGCAAAAGCAAAAAGTCATAACAATTTTCAATTCTGGAAAAAATTTGGAAATTTGTCTGCAAATAAATATGATAATTTTTACTATTTACAATCAGATGCACTTGAAAGGCCGACCACTCGCATTATTTCAGCTGGTGAGGAATTGTGTAAGAAACTAGAAGAAGCTCGATTGAAACTGGAAACGACTGTAAGAAATTAAATTATTTTTAATCGTTGATTTTCTTTCTGTCCCATAAGACTTCATTATTGTTTGAACTCTGATTTAGAAATCTTGCAACCACAAACAACAAATCTGAGAGTCGATTTAAATACCTCAATACTTCTATGCGAATTTCTTCTTTCTGCATCAGTTCGCTCACACGTCTTTCTGCTCTTCTGACAATTGTCCTGGCCAAGTGGCACTGCGCTGCGGCAGGATTACCGCCCGGAAGAACAAATTCTTTAAGCGCCGGTAACTCCTTATTTAGATTGTCAAGATAAGATTCTAAACGGAGAATAAAATCACTCGATATTACTTCATGCCCTGGAATGCAGAGCTCGCTTCCAAGATCAAATAGATCATGTTGAACATTAGCTAAGTAACCCTTTATTAAATCTGGCACGTTTTCACATGACAAAACAACGCCAATAGCACTATTTGTCTCATCAACTGTTCCATATGCTTCGACACGAGCGTCATGCTTCGAAACCCTGGATCCATCTCCAAGACCTGTAGAACCATCATCTCCAGTTTTCGTGTATATTTTTGTGAGTCTATTTCCCATTTTCTTTACCAAGAATAATTTATATCAAAAAACACACTGCTGCCTTGCATATTAT
>CABYDR010000060.1 GCA_902517795.1 uncultured Woeseiaceae bacterium
CGTCTTAATTGATAAGAACATAGCAGAAAAAATTGTTCCCGATCTAGTTGATGATCTATACTCAGCTGGCTGTGAGATTAGAGGTGACGACGAAATAAGAGATATTTCAAGCCAAGCACTTGAAGCCTCAGAAGAGGATTGGTCTACAGAATATTTGGATGCTGTTATTTCTATGAAGATTGTGAAAGATCATGATGAAGCAATTTCTCATATTTCAGAATATGGCTCAGGACACACGGATAGTATTGTGACTGAGGACGATGAAATTGCTGATAAATTTATAAAGGAAGTCGATAGTGCAATAGTAATGCATAATACTTCGACTCAATTTGCCGATGGCGGTGAGTTTGGAATGGGAGCTGAAATAGGTATTGCCACAGGGCGAATCCATGCTAGAGGTCCTGTTGGGGCAATGCAACTTACTAGTTACAAATACGCCGTAAGAGGGAATGGTCAAGTCAGATCTTGATGATATTTTCAGAGAGAGTTAATTATCTCATTAAAAGTATCACTCGGCCTCATAGCTGATTCCACAAGCTTTGCATTTGGATGATAGTAACCTCCAATTTCAATATTTTCCCCTTGATTACTATTGAGTTCATCATTAATCTTTTTTTCGTTTTCCATCAATTTTTTATACACATCCTTAAATTTCTCTTTGATTGATGGATCTTCTGATGAGGATAGCGCTTTTGCCCAATATAAAGCCAAGTAGAAATGACTATGACGGTTATCTGGCTCACCTACCTTTCTCGAAGGTGATTTGTTATTTTCTAAAATCATGGAGTTAGCCTCATCAAGAGCTTCAGCAATTATCTTGGCTTTCTTATTTTTAGTCTTTCTGGCTAGTTCCTCTAATGAAATCTGAATAGCAAGAAACTCACCGAGTGAATCCCACCTCAGATGCCCTTCATTTATGAATTGCTCGACATGTTTTGGAGCAGATCCTCCAGCACCTGTTTCATATAATCCACCGCCAGATAAGAGAGGAACTATAGATAGCATTTTTGCGCTAGTCCCGAGTTCTAAAATAGGAAATAAATCTGTTAGGTAATCTCTGAGAACATTACCAGTCACTGATAAGGAATCTTTACCATTTTTAATTAAATCAAGCGTTTTCTTCATCGCTAGGTGAGGTGATAAAATATGAATTGAGGTATCTTCAGTCGTCTGGGTAAGTTTTTTGACTATTGATATTAATACCTTATCGTGAGCTCTCTCATCATCTAACCAAAAAATGGTGTCTACACCAGTTATTTGGGCTCTCTTTATGGCCAATTCAATCCAATTTCTTATCGCCTCATCTTGTGTATGACACATCCGCCATATATCACCTTTTTGAACTTCATGATCAATCAGGACCTCATCTGAGGAGGTACATACCTGTATATTTCCATTGGAAGGGATTTCAAATGTTTTATCGTGAGATCCATATTCTTCAGCTTTATTTGCCATTAGACCTACATTTGAAACATTGCCCATACTTGTTACATCAAAAGCCCCATTTCTTTTGCAATAATTAATTATTTCACTAAAGATACGGGCATAACATCTGTCGGGTATAATAGCTTTTGTGTCTTTAAGCTTCCCATCTGGCCCCCACATTTTTCCCGATGATTTGATAGCTGCAGGCATTGAAGCATCGATAATTACATTGCTTGGTACATGCAAATTAGTAATGCCTTTATCAGAATCGACCATAGCGAGTGGCGGTCGTTCTTTATATAAACTTTCAATATCAGAAACGATTGCTTTCTTCTTGTTTTCAGGTAAATCTTTTATTTTCGTATAGAGATCACCAATTCCGTTTCTCTCATTAACTCCAAGCTCATCGAGAGTTATTGCGTATTTTTCAAAAATATCAGAATAAAATGATTTGACGGCATACCCAAAGATAATCGGATCAGAAACTTTCATCATTGTGGCTTTCAAATGAATCGATAGAAGCACCTCATCTTTTAAGGCAGATTGTATTTCATTATCAAAAAATGCTTTTAGTTTTTTAATATCAATTTTTGCTGCATCAATGACGTCATCAACTTTAACGTCTATTTTTTCTTTTAAAATATGACAAGCCCCATCTTCACCTATCATCTTAATTTTGAGGTTATCAGTATTTTTTATTAATTCTGATTTTTCTGAAGAAAAAAAATCTCCTTCTGTCATGTGAACAACTTCTGTTTTAGAGTTTTTCTCCCAGTCACCTAATTTATGCGGATTCTTTTTGGCAAAATCCTTAACAGCTTTTGCAACTCTCCTATCTGAGTTTCCTTGTCTTAGTATAGGATTAACGGCACTTCCAAGTATTTTTTGATAACGTATTTCTATGTCCTTATCAGTTTCATTTTTAATTTTTTCGGGATAGTCAGGTATGTCATATCCTTGTGACTGTAGCTCCAGTATTGCTGATTTTAGTTGAGGTATAGAGGCGCTGATATTTGGAAGTTTGATGATGTTTGAATCTGGTAGCTCGACAAGTTGGCCGAGCTCAGAGAGGTCATTATTGATTTTTTGTTCAGTTGTAAGCTTTTCCGGAAAATTTGAAATTATTCTTCCTGCTAGTGATATATCACGTTTTTCTATTTGAATATTTGCTTCACCGAGAAATGATTTTATGATTGGCAACAGAGAGTGTGTTGCGAGTGCTGGGGCCTCATCCGTTATTGTATAAATCATTCTGGCTTGAAAAGACATTTTAAACTTTTTTAAAGGAATTTTATCTGGAAATTTTTTTGATGATTTGTGTAGGATTATCAGTTTTTCGGTAGTAACCATGTCGAATCATCATATTTTCAAAGGCGACATCTCTTATTTCTTCTGATTCGAACCACCTTTGTTTTGACCAATCTGAACCAATTATATTCCCGAGACAATCTCCAGGCGGAAGCATAATTTTTATTCCGTATTTTTTTTTCGAAGAATTATTATTTTTGGAGTTATGTGGATGGCAATAATTCATTGGTTTGCTCTCAAATTAATCGCATTATAACTTATCTTTGATCCTCTTATCAAAGAACGAAAGACTTTTCATGAGATTGATAAAG
>CABYDR010000061.1 GCA_902517795.1 uncultured Woeseiaceae bacterium
GCTAAAGTGCACAATAGGATGGAAAAAGAAACCCTTAAAAAGATCCAAAATCTCGCTGAATTTAAGGCAACCAACAAAATTAATTATAGAAATTCAGAAGAGGTGATTAAGAATGCATCAACTTATGCGTCAATAAAGCCAATAACATGTAGGAGCCAATTAAAGGGAGAAGTAATTGTACTGATTAATTCCAATAATGACGATAAATTCATTGAGAATTGCATCGAGGATATCATAATAAGTGGAATTAGAAATCCCGTGTTACTCACCTATAAAAAATCAGAGGATTTATTAAAATCACTGGATCACGATTATTTAAAAAACCTCGCAAAAAGACCCAAAGATCGAATTCAAGTTGTTCCTTATGAGAATCGCAATATTCAGCAGAGAAATACTGTTAAAGTCGCAAATATCGCTGCTTATAAAGGCCTTGAAAATAACGATATAATTGTGGATTGGCCAAAAAACTACTACGATAATAATATGAAAGACAACCTCTATTACACTGCTCTTACAAGAGCTCATAGAAACATATATCTGATCTTAACTTAGACAATAAAAAATAAATATGATTCATCCCACCACAGAGCAGTACGAGCAGGCTAGAGAAAAAGTTTACACAGATTTAAAAAAGTCAGCAATTGGGGGTGATTGGAATTCAGATCAAGCTCAGCATCTAAACTTTGACCCCCTCTCACACTTTGTATCGGGAATACTCTTTCCTCTCTCTGCCAATGCAGATATTTCATCTCAAGAAGCTTCAAGGGAAACAGGTCGAAATACTTTAGATACTGATGATCACGATGAGGATGAAAGTGAGATTGATACAAATACTCATTCGAATAATAATTCCAATTCTGAGGATGGAGATGAAAATCCTTTGCAAGAGAAGAATATTATCGATCAATCGACACAATTCAAACAATCATCATTTGGAATTAATTTTATAACATCAATCGATGAAGAAATAAATGTCAGCTATGGATTTTCACAGTATAAAAAAAAAGAAAATGCAGGTGACACTAATTCACAGAGAGATATTTATGAGCAGAGCAAATTTAAAGACAACAATAAATTTAAAATAACTGCTGATTGTAAAATTAAAAAACATAAAATTAATGAGGATCTTATACTAAGAATAGATTCTCGAAAATCATCAAATAAAATTATATCTACTGTCTCTATATCGCATCAGAATGAAGCTAGAGATACCGACAAAATATTACTGAGTGAGTGTTACTTTCAAGTTGGAATCAAGGTAGAAACAATAAATGGAGCATTCTTACCGATTCACACTCCGCTGCAATCAGGGTCAGGTCTTGAGTCCAAGTCTCTCGATTTATTGTTTAGAAAAAAATTAAGTTATTCTACTGGTAATGGTTGCGCTACAGACTGGGAAGACAAAAATGATGTGCGTGAAGTTTGGACAGAATTTCTTCCTACTTATGAGGTAAAAAGTATCGAACCAACTTCAGAAATTTCATTAGACAGCAATCTTTTTGCAAACATAAACAATGAATTTGATGAAAGCGACATATTCGAGCAGTTGGATGAGATGACCAAAAAATACAGTGATTGGATCCAATTACAAGAGGATAATTCACATGATCTCAATAATGATGATCATCTTGCAGCTGCAGATAAACATATAAAATCAGCCAGAAGCTGGCTCAAAAGAATCAGTGAAGGCATTAAAATCATAAAAAATGATCAGGATGCATTTCTTGCTTTTAGATTAACTAACTATGCGATGTTAATTCAATTCAATCGACTGAACTTCCTTGAAAGCAAAAAATTCAATGAGGAGTTAAAGTGTAAAAAAAACAATGCCAATGAATATGAAAAAAATAATTTCAAAAAAAATCCTTATAATTGGCGACCATTTCAGCTGGCATTCATACTTGGAATGATCGATGATATCGTGAATCCAGATGGTAGTGATAACTTTCGAGATCAAGTTGATCTGATTTGGTTTCCCACAGGAGGAGGCAAAACCGAGGCTTATCTTGGAGTCATTGCCTTTTCAATTATTTACAGACGATTACTCGATCCTGATAATGCTGGTGTTACAGCCATTATGAGATACACTCTGAGACTTCTAACTGCAGATCAATTTAGACGCTCAGCGTCATTGATATGCGCATTAGAGTACATAAGAGAGAATAAGATTCTGGGTGTTAATCTTGGAAGTAAAATGATCAGTATTGGATTATGGATTGGATCTAAGGGTAATCCCAATACACACCAAGACGCAGCATATGCACTTAACGATCTAGACCGATCTAGAAATCAAAAGTTTATGCTGGACGAGTGTCCCTGGTGCAAAACGCACATGACAGATCCAAATGATTCAGGATATGAAAAGAGAAGAGGAAAAGTGTTGCTCTTTTGCCCAGATGAAAAATGTCTTTTTAACAAAACCTTGCCTGTTTTTTTATGGCAAGAATCTATCTTTGAAGAGAAGCCAACACTTCTTTTAGGGACGATAGACAATTTTGCAAAAATGGCATGGACAATTAATAATGATCCCAATGAAACACTAGATCTTTTTCATAACAATCAATTTTCTCCTCCGGAACTGATTATACAAGATGAGCTGCATCTAATTTCTGGTCCTCTTGGAAGCATGGTTGGGATATATGAGACAGTACTATTAAAACTATTAGAGAAAGATGGAAAAAAACCAAAGATTATTGGTGCAACGGCAACTCTCTCTCTTGGTGGCTCTCAAACAAAAAATTTATACATGGGAAGAGAATCATCAATATTTCCACCTCAGGTTCTTGATTGGGGAGACTCCTTTTTTGCTAAGGAGAAAAAAGACAAATACGGTAGGAAATATGTTGGATTTTTTGGAAGCAAAAAAGGCTCAATGATTGAGTCTTCATTTTCTGCTTCCATACCTCTTCTTCAAGCACCTAACAAAATGTTACCAGTTCTGGCCGAAAATGCTAACAAAGGAGATATTAAGTTAAAAACTAAAGGCTCTAAATTTACTGAAGG
>CABYDR010000062.1 GCA_902517795.1 uncultured Woeseiaceae bacterium
TGGAATATAATCCGGTGTGCGGCATAGATGAAAAAACCTATGATAATGCATGTATGGCAACAGTTGCTGGAATTGAAATAGTAAAATCAGGAATTTGTGGGGGTTTTGATGCATGCGAGCAAGAAATTAACCCAGTCTGCGGAATAAATGGACAGACATATAAAAATCGATGTATCGCAGCTTCAAATAGAATGATCATTGAGAGCTTGGGTGTTTGTAACACAAACATGTGCCCGGAAATTATTGCGCCTGTATGTGTCGATGGACAAACATTCAATAACGCATGTAAAGCGGAAGCAGCTGGATACAGTGCCTTTGTTGAGGGTGCATGTGACTCTAGAGCTTGTACACAAACATACGCACCTGTTTGTGGCGAAAACTCCATGACGTACTTGAATGCTTGTATCGCAGAAAGATCAGGGACAAGGATTCAATACGCCGGTTTGTGTGCTGAGCAAGGAACAGCTTGTGAAGAGATATACATGCCTGTCTGCGGCATTGACCAGAGAACATACGACAATAAGTGTCTTTTGGATAATGCTGGTGTTGAGCTTGCCTATGCGGGAGTGTGCTTTGGACAATCGCGATAAAATAATTGATTAATCGGTGCCCCCTACAAAGTCATTGACGTCAAGAATGCCAAAGCCTTCCCAGCAAACAAGTATTTAGTTAATTTGTTGATTAATATTAGTACTATTTTCTTGATTGATTTCGTTAAAGATTAGAATAGCTGGGTCTCTACCACTAAATTCTATGACTACTAGCAACAACGTTATCGTTAGCAAGAGTACTATTAGAATATTTAGCTGGACTGATAAGCGGAATTTCAGATTTCTTGGAGCACCTGTCAGATTTATGGGGTCCGATTGGGACTGATCACCATCAATCAATTTTTGCAGTTTTTTGCTCATTAGAAGAAATGCCATACCCGTAATTGAGAGAATAATAACAATATTTAGATATTGACCTGGGAAGCTAGAAATTTCTTTGAACTCTCCAGCAATCTGTCCTGCAATTAAATTTCCGAGAGCAGAAGCAACAAACCACATGCCCATCATTTGACCCATGAGTTTTTTAGGGGATAGTTTAGTAATTGCTGACAAACCAACAGGGGATAGGGCCAGCTCACCAAAAGTGTGAAAAAGGTATGTCATCAAGAGCCATGTTGGCATTGCCTTTTCACCTCCAGCAACAATCATGGACGCAAACATCATCATGAGAAAGCCCAAAGCAAGGAACAGCAATCCAGCTGCAAATTTTGTTGGAATTGTAGGATCAAGATTTTTCTTGGCCAATATTACCCATAAATAAGCGAATACGGGCGCAAACAAAATGATGAAAATTGAGTTCACTGATTGGAACCAAGAAGAATAAATTGTGAACCATGTGAATTCCAGTTGCGTATATCTGCTAGCAAATAAATTTAGAGAAGAGCCAGCTTGCTCAAATCCCGACCAAAATACTGCGGCACCAAGAAACAAAAATATAATTACCAAAACTCTATCAAACTGAGATTTATCTAATCCATAGAAATAAAGCACATAAACAAAAAAACTTATTGTGGCAAATAAAATTAAATATGTTGTTATTTCTGAAAATTTAACAAAATTAAACATATGCATATTGGACTGAAACAAAAGCAAAAATGATACTGACAGTATTAGAAGTATTAGAGAAAAAATGATGAATCCCCATTTTTGATTTCTTGAGATTGCTTGAGGTTCTTTTCCAGCGTCTCCAAGATAGGATTTTGTTCGCCAAAATTGCACAACACCGAAAAGCATTCCAATGCCAGCAAACGCAAAACCATAATGCCATCCAAATGATTCATTTTGAGCAAGATAACCACAGATTAGCGGCCCTAACATCCCACCTATATTGATTCCCATATAAAATATGGAGAATCCTGAATCTCTTTTTGGGTCTCCTGGCAAATATAGGTCACCAAGAATTGCACTGATATTTGGTTTTAAGAGACCTGTACCAATTACTACTAGAAGTAGTCCTATAAAAAATGAATTTGTTGTCGGAATTGCCAGAACGAAATGACCACACATAATTATAATGCCACCATACAAAATAGCTTTTTGAGCGCCGATAAATTTATCCGCAACCCATCCGCCTGGTAACGCAACTAGATAAACAAAAGCAGTGTATATGCCATATATTGCTGTGGCTTTTTCATCACTGAGGCCCATTCCGCCTCTATTTATTTGATCTGTCATAAACAGAACAAGCAAAGCTCTCATTCCGTAATAACTCATTCTTTCCCACATTTCTGTAAAAAATAGAGTGACTAGGCCAATAGGATGCCCAAGAAATTCTCTGTTTGGTTTCATGAAGAATCAGATTCGGATTTTTTGCTTACGAATACTTTAGACATAATGATTCCAAGTTCATACAACAAATAGACAGGCACCGCCAATAAACTTTGACTAATCACATCAGGCGGAGTTAAAAACATTCCAGCGATAAATGCCATAAGAAAGACGTAAGGTCTTGCCTTGGCAAGTTTTTCTATATTCGTTAGTCCAGCCCATACTATTAATACTGTTGCTACTGGAACTTCAAATGCAATGCCAAAAGCAAATACGATTGTTGTAATGAAGTCTAAAAATTGCGTTATGTCAGTTTGAACTTCTACTCCTTCAGGTGCAATTGACGTGAAAAATCCGAATATCAATGGAAATACAACGAAGTAAGCGAAAGCAATGCCTAAATAAAATAATACAATACTCGTCGCCAATAAGGGAATTGCAAATCTTTTTTCATTTTTATACAGTCCCGGCGCAATAAAATTCCATACCTGAAATAAAACCACCGGCATTACAAGAAACAGTGCCGCAAAAAATGTCAATTTGAATGGTGTTAATAATGGAGAAGCAACAGCGGTTGCAATCATAGCGTTGCCTGGCAGTACTTCTCTAAGCGGCTCTGAAACGAGCGTGAATATGTCACGAGAAAAAGGCAACAGAATGATGAAGGCAA
>CABYDR010000063.1 GCA_902517795.1 uncultured Woeseiaceae bacterium
AGATTACTTATATGGGTGTCAATACTTCTGTCATAAGGAATAAATTGCCTGCCAAGAGCCTCTTCACTTAAATTATCCTTAGATACTGTTTTTCCTTGACTGATAGTTAAACAGCATAATATTTCAAATTCAGTGCCTGTTAAATTTAGATCTTTATCACTGTAGTAAGCTTTTCTATTCTCTTGTGAAATTCTGATATCACCAAATCTATCATTGTTATCATTATGATGGTTATTGGATCGTCTTAATATAGCTTTTACTCTTGCAACTAATTCCTGAGAGTTAAATGGTTTTGGAAGGTAGTCATCTGCACCGAGCTCAAGACCCAGGATACGATCATGGTCCTCGCCACTGGCAGTGAGCATAATTATCGGGATATTATTCTCTTTCCTAATTTCTTTCAACACTTCGAGGCCGGATATTCCCGGTAGCATAATATCTAAAATTATCAAATCAAATGATGAGTTAATTGGAGTTTGGCGCTCCTCAATTAGTTCTAAACCATCTTCACCAGAATTGGTGGTTTCGAGGTCAATCTGATGATGAGAAAGAAAATCTCTAAGTAAATTTCCAAGCTCAACATCATCATCGATTAATAATATTTTATAAGTTTCCATTTTATACGTCGAATTTTACTCAGTTTGTTAAATGACTTTACAGAATCTTTTCTTAATCATTTATTTATTTAACATTTCTTAACAATAAAAGAAATTCCTTGACCAAAAAGAAAAAGATAAAAAACGATCTTATGAGAAGTACTACAGATAAAAATAAAAAGAGGTTTTATTTTCATTAAATGGACACACTAATTCATATATTGGTGAAGTTAAAAAAAAGATTTATAATTTAAACGAGAAAGTATGGCTTTATCATTATTGAAAATTGAGGATAAAACACTGATGCAAAAGTTAAATAAAAGTTTATGTCTGACAGCAATCTACCTCTTTGTATTTTTTATTCAAGGTTGCGGTGTAACATACAGTGGTATGAGCGGCGGCTCTTCAGGTGGTATGAGTGGCAGTGGAGATATCATTCGAGGAATGGGAGGTCAATCAGGAGCGAGCAGTTATCCTGGGGAAACTAATTCACAAAGAAAAAAACGTTTAGAAGGTGAGCTCGAAAAGTCTGTTGGTGGTTTAGATGAGGTATTAGGTCAGGAGCAAAGAAAAATTGAGTCTGTTGGAAGAAATACCGAAGGTTTTGGAGGAAGTGCCAGCAGAGGTGGAGTCGGTCTGGGGAGGCAATCTACAGGAGGAACTCAAAGAGGTGGCCCATCAAGGTCGACGGATAATAGTGCTAGAGAAGCTTCAATAGGTGGCCTGAGTGAGGCAGAAATTGAAGCAAGAACACCAGATGATATTCCGGATCTCGTAAGTGAGGATGTGGTATCAAAACAGCTCAGAGAAGCTGCTTTATCTGAGGACGATCCAGAGTTAAGAGAGAGGTTATGGGAGGAGTACCGTAACTATAATAAATTTTAATTCTCTTTATATGAACTATTATGTTTAATTCACGGAAATTTTATAAGCTGATTGTCGTCATACTCTCCGCTGGAGTTTTTTCTGCTTGCACTGTCTCTGAGGTTATTGATGCAGAGAGAACCAATTTAGATATTGCCAGCTTGAATATTCAAGAAGATTTATTATTGGACGTTGGTATTCTGATGTTTGATGCTGGTGTATCAGAGAAAAATGATCCAGATAAAACTGGGATATTTCCGGACATAAGGAATGCCGAATCCAGATACTTTCCTTACCACCTAAAGACAACACTTGAAAAGAGTTTATATTGGGGGTCTGTCAGAGTGATTCCATCCACTGAGGCTATTACCGATGTGTTAGTTTTTGGGAAAATATTACGCTCTGATGGCGAATACGCAGTTATGCAGATAGGCGCCAGTGACTCCACTGGAAAAAGCTGGTTTATGAGGGATTATTCAATTCAAACTGGATTGCGCTCATATTCTGAGAGTAGAGATAGATCTGAAGACCCATATCAGAAAATATTTAATGACTTTGCAAATGATCTAAGAATTTATGCTTCCGACCTTCATGGCTCACAAAACAGAAGAATTCAAGAGACATCAGAACTTCTTTTCTTTGCGGACATGATTCCTTCCGTCTATGAAGATTATTTTTCTCAAGAAAATGATCAAATTACGATATTGAGGCTACCAGCAGAGAATGATCCAATGGTACAGAGATTGAGGGGAATAAGGGAGCGTGACAGACTTGTTATAGACTCTATTAATGAACATTACGCAAATTATTATTATGGCATCGCAATACCATATGAGGGATGGAGAAGAAGAGCCAGAGAAAATGAAATTGATATAAGGGATACAAAGCGTGCGGCTTCAATTAGGGCTCTAATTGGCGTTGCTGTTACTGCTGGTTCAATAAATATGGACACGAGAGATACCAGTCGCTCAAGACGAAATATCAAAGCAGCGACAAGAAGTGTTGGTATTGACAGAGGAATAAGAACAATTATCGATGCATGGCAATTAAGAGAATCAACCAGATCATATCGAAATCAAATAGGCGAATTATCCGAATCTTTTATTGCCGAGGCTGCTCCCATGGTTATAGAGGTTGAAGGTCAATCTAGGCGTTTAATCGGTACGGCAGAATCACAATATGAAGGTTGGAGGAAAATACTTAAGGAGGTTAATCAACTGGAAAATCAGATACCTTCTGAATCCATAGTGGGTGTGCCACAGAGATCAAGTAATGAGGTACTAAATTAAATTAGGTGAATAATTTGCAAGAAGCTAATCTCATCTGTAATCGTTATCTTTTAATTCGATTGCTTGATCAAGGAGGAATGGCGAGTGTCTGGCTCGCTAGAGATACTAAATTAAAAAGCGATGTAGCTCTGAAATTTTTATCCGAAAAACTCTCAGAAGATATTTCTGCTGTTAATAATTTTAGAGCTGAATGGGAAATAACAAGCAAACTTGTTCATCCAA
>CABYDR010000064.1 GCA_902517795.1 uncultured Woeseiaceae bacterium
TAATATTTATGTGTGATCCAGTGAACATCCCTTCTATAGCATCACTTAGATTAGCTTCACTTGCTAATTGACTAAATAAATCAATAGTTTTTGTATCAATTAAATTTTTTGAGTAATCTAAAAAAAGATCCCCGATTTCGATAGAAAACTTTTTAGATCTTTTATGGTCTGATTTGAATAATGACTTTATCGATTTTACTTTTTTATTTGATCGATAATTCTTTGACAGTTTTTTCCAGCTTGGAAGGTTGCGAGGATAATGCTTGCTGAGTTTATCTTTTTGCATGCCCCACCATAACGCGATTCATATGAATATTTCCACCATTACTTAGTGAGGGTTTCGCTAAGCAATGATGGAAAATATTAAAGGTGCGACTTATCCGTGAAGTGGTAATGCGTAGTAGTCGAAGAACATAATCATAATGATTGTGCATATGACTAGGGTCAGCAACATGACAGGCAGCCCCTTCTTTGCCCACTTAAGAGGTGTTATCGCCAAATCAGGATTACCGGTTGTTTTAGCCAGTTTCTCCGAAACTGTTACGATGTAAACGTTGGCTGTAGATCCAATATGCGTACCGTTTCCACCCATACCAACACCTATCGCAAGACACCAACATAATGCAGCGATATTAACACCCACTGTCTCCAACGAGGCTATGATTGGAATCATTGCTGCTGTAAATGGGATATTATCAATAGCAGCTGACATGACTGCTGATACCCACATCAATGCTATGCAAGTTATCATGAAGTTTTCTTGAATAACTTCACCGCTCACAGGATCAATTAAGAATGGAATAATATACTGCCCAAGATACTCAAGGAACTTGCTTCCTTCGACTCCACCAACAATCATGAACAATGCCACAAAAAACATCAAAAGAGGAATTTCGTGAGTCATATTCGTCATCACGTCTTCAAATTCAATTTCTTTGGCAAGGATCACCAAAAGTATTAAACCTGTTCCAGCAACCATCCAAGGTTCCCAATGAATTTTGTTATGAATCACAAATAACACGACCATTAAACCGAGAACAGAAAGAGCTTTGTTCCAAAGTCCCTTATCTTTGTATTGTATGGTATCTTCAAATTTCCCTTCTGGGACAATTGCAAGCTCTTCTTTGAATAAATACCTCATAAAAATCAATGTTGCGATCCAAGCAACACAAACGATTGGAAACATCTTGTAAGCAAAAGGCATGAAAGCGATGTCAAACGCAGAGCCAATCATTAAATTAGGTGGATCTCCTACAAGTGTAGCAACACCCCCGGTATCGGATAACAATGCTGCAGCCATTAGATATGGAATTGCTGTCACCCTCATTTTTTGACAAATCAATACAATCAGAGGTCCAAAAATAACAACTGTGGTGACATTATCAAGTAACAGTGAAATTACGGTTACTGCAGTCCCAAGCAATGCAAGGAGCATGTATTGTCTGCCTTTTGCTATTTTACCTATGTTTGCAGCAAGCACTTCGAAGCCGCCAGAATTTATCATTATTGCTACAACTGCCATCATGGCACCAAGCAAAAATACAACATTCCAGTCGACTGCTTCAAATGCACCTTCAGGTGAGTAAAATCCATAAGATTGACCAACAACGAGCATCACTGCGGCACCTAACATAGCTACCTTTACTCTATGAAAACCGTGAATGGTCTCTGTAAAAATTCCAATAAAAGTGATTGCGAGAATGACACCAGATATCATCATTCCTTCACTCATTTCGATTAAATGCATACTATCCATACAATGCTCCAAATAGGATTAAAATTACTGATACAGATTTTGTATCAATCATGAATTATAATAAAAAATATCCCATCCTTTCAATAAAGAATAGAGTTTAGTCCTCATTATATTCATGCCAATGGCACTCTCCATTTTTTTTCATCATAGAGAGAAAATCCTCATGTTCGGATAATTCATCAATACTTGCTTTCTGGACTTTGAGGGATATGTTTTTATTTTCTTTATTTTTCGTTTGTGTTTCTTGACTACTCAGAACAGGTTGATCCAAATCAAGTGCATCCTGTCCACCTGTCATGGCTAAGTACACTTTTGCCAAGAGATCAGCATCAATTAAAGCGCCATGCACTTGTCTCATAGATCTATCAATTTCATAACGAGTACATAAAGCATCCAGGCTGTTCTTTTTTCCCGGATGCATCTCTCTTGCCATCTTCAAGGTGTCCATCACTAGAGCATGATCCTCAATTAAGTTCTCATCCCATTCAAGTAAAGAAATTTCTTTATTAATAAATCCAACATCGAATGTTGCGTTGTGGATTATTAGCTCAGCACCAGAAACAAAATTTAAGAAATCTTTGGCAACTTCCTTGAAAAGTGGCTCATTAGATAACTTCTCTAGAGTGAGTCCATGCACTCTCGTTGCGCCCTCATCGATCTCTCTTTCTGGGTTTAGATAACAGTGAAATTCATTGCCGGTAATTCTTCGGTTCTCTATTTCAATGCACCCAATTTCTATAATTCTATGCCCTTCATCCGTGCTTATCCCAGTTGTTTCTGTATCTAAAGCGATTTGTCTCATACTATTTACTCATTGCTAACTATATTATTAACTCATCAATTCCTCTGTTTGCCAATTCATCTGCTAATTCGTTACCAGGATTGCCTGCGTGTCCCTTTACCCAGTGCCATTCAATATTGTGTTTCGTGATGCACTCATCAATAGATTCCCACAAATCTTGATTTTTGACGGGTTTTTTATTCGAGGTTTTCCAACCTTTTTGCTTCCAGCTTGACAACCACTTATTAACACCATCCATGACATACTTAGAATCTGTGTACAATGAAATTTCACAATCTGATTTTATTAATTTTAATGCTTCGATAACTGCAATCATCTCCATTCTATTGTTTGTTGTATCTTTCTCGC
>CABYDR010000065.1 GCA_902517795.1 uncultured Woeseiaceae bacterium
CAAAGATATCAGTATAAAACAAATTGAAAAAGATATTTTTATTGTTAACGGAACTCCAGCAGATACTGTTCATCTGGGATTATCAGGATTCCTAGATGTCACTCCTGATTTAGTTGTATCAGGTATCAATCATGGTGCAAATCTCGGGGAAGACATACTTTATTCAGGCACTGTAGCTGCGGCGATTGAGGGGAGAGCTCTTGATATGCCTTCAATTGCTGTTTCCTCTTTAGGAAACACAGAAAGAGATTTTAAAGTAGCCGCTAGAGTCACAATTGAACTAATAAAAAGACTAAAAAAATACCCATTACCTAAAGACACAATTTTAAATGTCAACGTTCCAGCAATAAATTATGATGAAATTAATGGTTTTTGCATTACCAGGTTGGGCAATCGTCATAGATCTTATCCAATTAAAAAAGTTTCCAAAGATAAGTCAGAGAGAGTTTTTCAAATTGGGTTACCAGGAAAGGGTCGTGATGCAGGGCCCGGAACAGACTTTTATGCAATACAGCACAACTCTGTCTCAATTTCTCCTCTGCATATAGATATGACTCATCATGCAATTTTTAATAATACGGAAAGGTGGTTGTCTAGAAAATGAAATTTGATGAATCACAGCGTGGTATTGGGATGACATCAGAAAGAACGCGCGAAAGACTCATTGATAGACTAAAAGAACAGGGAATTAAGTCTGGTATTGTATTAGATCAGATAAAAAAAGTCCCAAGACATATTTTTGTCGATGAGGCGTTATCTAGCCGTGCTTATGAAGATACTGCACTTCCAATTGGCCATGGTCAAACCATCAGTCAGCCCTATATTGTTGCAAGGATGACTGAAGTTCTACTGAATCACGTGAATGGGAATAAAATACTTGAAATTGGAACAGGTTGTGGATATCAAACAGCAGTGTTATCGCCACTTTTTAAAAAAATATACAGCGTTGAAAGAATCAATCCTCTTTTAGTTAAAACAAAGAAGAGATTGAGATCTCTGGGTATTTATAATGTAAATTATCGTCATGATGACGGTTGGAATGGTTGGGAAAAATATGGCCCATATGACGGAATTATAGTATCAGCTGCAGCTCCGCAGGTGCCCGAAAAATTACTGCAACAACTTGAGATTGGAGGCATATTGATAATGCCTTTTGGCGAAAAAGAAAAACAAGAGCTAGTGATTGTCTATCGAGATGGCGATACTTTTGATTATAAAAGACTAGGGGCAGTAAGCTTTGTCCCTCTCGTAAAGGGAAAGAAGTAGATAATAGTACATGAATATATTTGATTTTTTATATAAGAAGATAATCAATTGGTCAAGAATGCCAAATGCAGATAGATATCTATTTGCATTAAGTTTTTCCGAGTCTTCCTTTTTTCCTATACCGCCTGATGTCATGTTGATTCCTATGTGCTTAGCCAACAGAAGTAAGATATGGTATTTGGCAGGAATAACAACAATAAGCTCAGTATTGGGAGGTGTATTAGGTTATCTATTAGGCTATTTAGTATTTGATCTTATCGAAGCATGGTTAATAAATTCAGATTATTGGTCCTCTTATGAAACAGCTAGATTATGGTTTGATAAATGGGGTTTATTTGCTGTGCTGCTTGCTGGTTTTTCCCCTATTCCATATAAAATCTTTACTATTGCAGCAGGAATTACTGGAGTAAATATTTTTGGTTTTATTCTGTTTTCTATTCTTGGGAGAGGAGCGAGGTTTTTCTTGATCGCTGCGTTAATTTATATGGGCGGCGATGCGTTCAAACACATAATAGAAAAATACATTAATATTCTAGGATGGTTTATCGTGGTTATAGTATTAATATTCTTTTTATTTTTATAATTAATTGCATGTGAGTATGAAAAATTTATTAAAAGTAACTGTTCTTGCTTTAATTATCTCAGGATGCGCGTCGAATCAAATTGATCGTGATCAATCAAAAAAACATTTTGTAAGATATGGTGAAACAATAATTTTTATTGCTTGGAGGTATGGTATTGATCATCAAGATCTTATCAGTTGGAATAATCTTACAAATGAAGGATTGATATACCCAGGGCAAATATTAGACTTAGAGCCACCTCAAAACTTTACCCAGGTTAATAGAAAAAAAAGAGAATGAGAAAAAACCCGCCGTACAAGCAATAAAAGATAGTATTCAGAGTAATCGTGATGGATGGGATTTACCAACTGATGGGAAAATAATCAGCAAGTATAATAGTAATTCAGCCACAATGAGCGGTATTCTAGTTGATGGTGTTATTGGACAAGATATTCTCGCTTCATCAAGTGGCGAGGTTGTTTATGCTGGCAATGATCTACCCGGTTTTGGGCAATTAATAATAATAAAACACAGCGAAACTTTTCTGAGTGCCTATGGATACAATCAGGATGTCTATGTGAATGAGGGTCAAAATGTCAAAAAAGGTCAAAAAATTGCGAGCATGGGGTTAAATTCAAATCAAGCGCCTTGTTTGTACTTTGAAATAAGACGGTCAGGAAAGCCTATTGATCCTCTTATACTACTCTCAAGTTCTTAGTTTCTTATTCGATTAAAAGAATTGCAACCGGGTCTCTTCCTTCTGATATAAGAATATTATATGTTTTAGATGCTGCAATTGTTGTCATAGCTTCAATGCCAATATTTTTTTTTGCAAGGTCGAAAACAAGATTGCGATTAGGTGTCACTGAGTTCTTACCAGTGCCAAAGATAATTACATCAGGCTGTTCTTCT
>CABYDR010000066.1 GCA_902517795.1 uncultured Woeseiaceae bacterium
CCTACACCATTAATCTTCAACAATGATCTAAACAATGATCTATCTCTTAAGTTTTCAAATCCATACAGGGTATGTGAATTCTCAGTTATTTGAAGATGAGTGAAAAGCTCAATCGAAGAACCTTTGTCAGGCAAATGATGGAATAAGGATGTCGATACCTCAATCTCATAACCTATGCCATTACAAATTACCATCACAATGGGAGGCTCTTTGAGTCTGACTATACCCTTAACTGAGCCGATCATTTAGTTTAGCCTCCAATTTTTTTAAGTTCGTTTAGATACTTACTCTGATTACTATAGCAAAGCGCAACAGCAATTGCGTCAGCAGCATCTTCAGATGGGCTTTTACTGAGATTCAATAATGATGTAATCATGTGTTGAATTTGATCTTTTGTTGCAGAGCCTGTACCTACAATAGCTTTTTTTATTTCTCTTGGGGCAAATTCATAGACATCTATTTCCCTATCAAATGAAGCAGATAGAGCAGCTGCCCTTGCATGACCCAATTTTAATGCACTTCCAGCATTTTTATGAACAAAAACACTCTCGATTGCAATAATATTTGGATTGTATTCATTGATAATGGATGAGACTGACCTAAAAATTATTTTCAGTCTGGCAGGAAAGTCGCCTTTCAAGCTCTTTATTATTCCGCTTGTAACATATGATGGCTTATTATTTTTAATATCAATGACACCAAATCCTGTGTATCTTGAGCCTGGGTCAATTCCAAGAACTCGCTTGTTTTCTTTACTCATATCTTCTCAAGAATCTCATCGGATATTTCTGCATTACTATAGACGGTTTGAACATCGTCAAGGTCCTCAAGGGTGTCGACAAGCTTTATCATGGTTTCAGCTTCGCTTTGGCTCAAATTCGCTTCAGTCGAACACCTCATTGTTATTTCGCTGTGATTAGGATTGAATCCCTTCTTTTTTATGAATCCGAGAACTGCTTCATATTTGCTGGGCTCAGAAATTATTTCTATGTCACCATTTGATGCTGTAATAATATCATCTGCTCCTCCATCAATGGCTGCTTCCATTATTTGCTCTTCATCTGTATTTTTCTCAAAAATTATTATCCCAACATGATCAAACATATACGATACAGAACCATCTGCACCCAAATTCCCAGAAAATTTGCTGAATGCATGCCTTACATCTGACACTGTTCTATTTTTATTATCTGTCAGACAATCCACAATTACAGCGGCACCTCCTGGACCATATCCTTCGTAGCGAATCTCCTGATAATCAGCGCCATCGAGATCTCCAGACCCACGCTTTATAGCACGAGTAATATTATCTTTTGGCATACTCTGAGATTTAGCTTTATCGACAGCTAGTCTTAATCTTGGATTAGAGGATAAATCGGGGCCACCCAGTTTAGAAGCTACAGTTATTTCTCTGATCAATTTCGAGAACAGCTTACCTCTTTTTTTGTCTTGAGCTCCTTTTCTATGCTGGATATTAGCCCATTTACTATGACCGGCCATACTCACTCTCAATTATTTTGTTAAACTTGAAATAAGAAAGTTTTCATAATATCGTTTTTTTTTGAAATGATCACTCGGAAATGCATCTTAAGAAAAGTTAAATAATGGAATTCATGCAAATGAAATATAAATACAAAGATAAAATGAGATGGCTATGGATGTTATCAGTGATATATCCGACCGTTAGCATGCCGGGTATTTACTTACACCATCAAACAGAAAATGGGCTTTTTCTTTTTTATCCTTTCATTGTTACTTATCTTATCACTCCCTTTTTAGATTTAATTGTCGGCGAATACAACGAAAATCATCCAAGAGAATTCAAAGAAGAATTAAATCAAAAATTTTTCTATAAGTTTTTGACATTTATTGCAGTTCCAATACATGTCGTCGTATTTTTTATATCTGCTTACTATGTTGGAACAAAGACATTAATTTGGTGGGAACTAATATTGATTTCTATCGCAGCTGGGCTTGTGAGCGGATTGGCAATCAACACAGGTCATGAGTTGGGACACAAAAAGACTAAATTAGAAAGAAATCTGGCTAAAATTGCTCTCGCTATACCTGCATATGGTCATTTCACAATCGAGCACAATAGAGGTCATCACAGTAATGTGTCTACACCGGAAGACGCCGCAAGTGCAATGATGGGAGAAAATATCTATGAGTTTGCTTTACGTGAAATGCCAAAATCCTTTTTAAATGCAATCGAAATTGAAACAACACGCTTACATCGAATAGGTAAATCGTTTTGGTCAAGAGAAAATCAGATGCTGCATTCTTTTATGATTACTTTATTAATTCAGATTTCTCTGTTGATGCTGTTTGGCATTAAAATGATTCCTTTCTTGCTGATACACAATTTATTTGCGTGGTGGCAATTAACAAGTGCGAACTATATTGAGCATTACGGCCTTCTCAGAGAACAAAAATCAGACGGAAGATATGAGTCATGCAAACCACATCATTCCTGGAACAGTAATTATCTTTTAGGTAACTTGCATTTATTT
>CABYDR010000067.1 GCA_902517795.1 uncultured Woeseiaceae bacterium
GAAGAGGCTGAAATATTAGAGATCTCTTGTGCAATACTTAAAAGTATTGAATCCCCCTCATTTATTTGAGGGGTTATCGTTAAGCTAACACCAACTTGCTCACGTTGAATAGTTTGAAAAGGGTTGATGGCGCCACCAGTACTCCCGGTATTGGAGAACGACCCCGTTACAAAAGGGACTTCTTGGCCAACGTTTAAGCTCGCTTCTTCATTGTCAGTTGTGACAATTGAAGGAGTTGAAATTATATTTGTATCTGCAATACCTTCTAATGCTCTCAATATTGATGCAAAGCTAGTTCCTTGTTTGGTGATTTTCCCAACCCCGATAGACATTCCTTGCCCAATGAAATTAGATGGATTGATATTGATATTATTATTGTTATTTGCAAGACCAGCAAGCTGAATGACCCCAGGCCCCATGTCAGGAAAATTTGTTGCTCCAATAACATTGTCATTATTACTTCCATCGGTAGCCCATGTTACACCCAATTCTGATGTCCTATCAGCCACTACTTCGACAATGATAGCCTCCACAAGAACTTGCATTCGCCTTATATCTAGCTGATCAACAATGCTCATTAGTGAGCGCATTGTCTTTGGAGGTGCATTCACAATAATTGCATTAGTTTGTTGATCAGCCCAAACGTTCATATTTTCTGAAGTATTTGAGGTGCTCGAATTATTAACTTGGCTTTGCTGGGTAAAATGCTGTTTGAGATTTGTTGCTAGGGTCTCAGCATCAGCGTATCTGAGGTACCTTACTCTAGTTGTGTCACCTTCTTCAGTAGATGTATCTAGGTGAGCAATAAGAGCTCGAATTTTTAATCTTCCATTTTTTTCTCCTCCAATTAGAACGCTATTTGTTCTGGAATCTGCGACAATTGATATTCTCGAAGGTGCTCCATCCGTTCTTGGGGCATTAGCTAGAACAGTTAAAACACGTACGATTTCAGATGCTGAAGCATAGTTAAGTTTGATAACCTCTATCTCATTTTCGTCTGACTGATCTATTCTACGAACTATGTCAATTATCCGATCTACATTATTTGCTCTATCAGATATTATCAGTACATTTGATCCAGCATGTGCAGCCAGGTGACCATATTGAGGTAGAAGAGGCCTTAGTATAGGCACAAGTTGTGTCGCACTAATATTATTAATTTCTATGACTTGAGTCACAAAATCTTCATTTGAAGCGTCCTCTATATCAGGAGAACCAGGGTATTGCCTTGAACTGGCATCGGGTACAATTTTTATTATTTCACCTGAAATTACAGCGACAAATCCGTGAACTTGCAATAAGGACAAAAAGGCTTCATAGAATGCTTCAGATGACATTGGGGTGGAAGAGAGAAGCGTTACTTCAGCCCTAACTCTTGGATCAATAATGAAGTTTTTCCCAGTTATTGAGCTGACTGCTTCAATTACAGATCTTAACTCAACACCTATATAATTTGGAGTTATGGATTGTTGCTGTGAGGCCACTTTCCCAAAAACCAGAAAAGATGTGAATATGATAAACAAAAATCCCCTAAAATTATTACTTCTTATGTTGACTCTATGTCTGTTCATTAAATTGATTACTATTAATATTTAGCTCAATGGATTCATTATTTCTTGTGATTGTGAGAGTAACCTGGCTTTCTTTTTCAATATCTTGAAAAATCATCATTGCTTCTTGCGGGTCATTTAAATCCATGCCATTGACACTTGTTATAAGATCGCCTGACATCAAGCCCAAAGACATAAATTGCTTTCTGTCATTCCCAGGATAAACTCTATAACCAGCTTGTTTGCCGGATGTGAAATAAGGCGTTGGTCTTATTGTATCTGCCAGCTTAGCCCCAAACTGATTTAAAGGTTTTATCTCTCTGTCTACAATTTTAGTTATTGAAGTTGACATCTCTTCTTTGGGTAATTTCAAGCTTTCTAAATCATTTCTATTGTCAAGTATGATGCGGTCAGCATAAATGGAATGCAACCGAGTCCCTTGAACCACTGTATCATTAATTTTAAAAACTTTTGCACCCTCTTCGTTACTTGAGATTAAGGCTACTGACTCTAAGTTTATAGCATCGTGGATAATACCTTTTAGTTTGAGATTCAGAGACGTTTCTTTTACATTCGATATCACCTGTAATTCTCGTGCTGTCTCAGCAAAAGTTTTATTTTGCTTGTATTCAGAAGCTCCAAATAGATTTTGATTAATTATGTTACTTGAGTCGATCCTTCTAACATTGTTTTCTATGTTAATTGATTTCTGATGCATATTTTCAGGAATTCCAATTTTTTCAATTGTTGGTTTTGGTGTAAAACTTTTCCACAATATTTGTGAGATCTGGAAACATAAAAGCAATAAAATTAC
>CABYDR010000068.1 GCA_902517795.1 uncultured Woeseiaceae bacterium
AAACATCGGTCAAAATCTCCATCCCAGGCGACACCTACATCAGCCTTATTATCAATAACTGCTTGTGATGTGGAAGATCTATTTTCCTCTATCATTGGATTTGGTATTCCATTAGGAAAAGACGAATCGGGATCAAAATTTAATTTAATAATCTCAATTGGCATGTTTTTTGATATGTATTCTGCGTAAACACCCGCCCCACCATTTCCCGGATTCATTACAACCTTGAGCTTACTTAGAGAGTCAGGATCAATAAAGCTCATTACTTTTTTAACATATGACTGATTAAGATCTCTTTGCTCAAGATTGCCTCTTGACTCTGAAATCAATCTTTTGTCAGATTCAGCAAGTTTCCGTATATCTAGTAAACCAGTCTCAGAGCTTATTGGTTTTGCATTTTCACTGACTATTTTAAAACCATTATAATCAGAGGGATTATGACTGGCTGTGACCATAATTCCGCCACAAGATTTGAGCTCTCCTGTAGCATAATAGACATTTTCAGTACCGCATTCACCTATATCAATCACGTCCACACCCGCATCCATGAGTCCTGATGCCATTGATTCAGACAATTCTTTACTACTTGCACGAATGTCCCTTCCTAGAATCATTTTTTTTGCCGATAAATATTCAGCCGCTGCGTTGCCAACTCTGTAGGCAATCTCAGAATTAATTTCATGAGGAAGCTGGCCTCTTATATCGTAGGCCTTAAATGAAGAAATTTTAATCGCCATTCTCCTCAATTCTGCCGTAGTGATCCTCAAACCGCTCTATATCATCTTCACCTAAGTAGTCTCCGCATTGAACCTCAATGATTTGTAATTCCAAAGACCCATGATTTTCTATCCGATGCACAGATTTTAACGGAATAAATACAGATTGATTGACTGTTAGATCAAATTCTTTTTCATCGAGCGTTATTCTTGCTACTCCTGAGACCACAGTCCAATGTTCTGCTCGTCTAAAATGTCTCTGTAAAGACAAGATGCCCCCTGGAATCACGTTTAGACGTTTTACCTGATAACCGGGTCCTTGATCCAGACAGATGTAACTGCCCCAAGGTCTAAAATATTCTTTGTTTAACTCATTTATAGACATAACAATTCTTGGATCTAATATTTATTCTTTTTTATACTCTCTTATTTTCGAAAGAAGAGCTCGAGTTGAGGGATTTTTTCCTGTGTATCTTGATGATTTAGAAATTGCTTTACTGAGAGATTGGGTAATTTTTTTTCCTAGCTCAACGCCAAACTGATCAAATGCGTTAATTCCATAAACGACACTTTGCACGAATACTTTATGCTCATATAGACTCACTAATTGACCAATGGACTGAGGAGACAGTTTTTTAACAAGAATAACATTGTTTGGCTTATCGCCATCAATGGATCTTTCAGGATCTCCCTCTTGTATACCATCCATTAATGATTCGCTTTGCGCCAAACAATTTGCAAGGCTGTAAGTATCCATTTGGTCATCACTAACGCCAGCATCAACAATAAAGTCAATCGGTATCATATATGATCCTTGATGGAGTAACTGAAAATAGGAATGCTGTCCATCGGATCCGGATCCACCCCATATAACATTGCCTGTATTGACACTGACGGGACTGCTATCTAATTTTGTTTTTTTTCCCAGTGATTCCATATGAAGCTGTCTTGCAAAATCAGTAAAGTGAGTTAATTTATCTCCGTAGCAAATAATGGCCTGGGATTGCGTGTTATAAAAATTCGTATAATAGATAGATAACATCGCCAGAATCACGGGCATGTTAAGATCGAAGCTTGCGTTTTTAAAATGCATATCCATAAGTCTTGCGCCATCAAGAAACCTATAGAAGTTATCCATGCCAATCATACAGGCGAGAGGAAGGCCCATTGCGGATGTAATAGAAAATCTACCTCCAACCCAATCTGAAATATAAAACTGTTTGTCTTTGTGAATACCAAAGTCAGTCATTCCTTCTCGATTAGAGGATATCCCGAGGAAGTGCTTGTTAATTGCTCTTTTTCCAAAATTTGCTTCTAATGCTTTTTTTGCAATGATCGCATTATTCTTTGACTCGATTGTATTAAAACTTTTTGAGCACACCAAAAACAATGTTTCATCTAATTTTATTTTTGTTAAAACATAATTAATTTCACTTGGATCTCCACTGGACACTGAGTAATAGTTTAGATCACCCTTCCAATATGAACGCAATGCGTTT
>CABYDR010000069.1 GCA_902517795.1 uncultured Woeseiaceae bacterium
CGCCAGTCATTAACCCCAAAAGCCACCTTAGCGGCAAGGTTATCTTCAACATCACCCAAAAAAAGAACATACGGTTTTCTTAGCATACCTGTCGTTTACTATTTAATTCATCAAAACCTTTATTAAAAGGAAAGGATATTGGCGCGCCCGGAAGGATTCGAACCTCCGACCGCCTGGTTCGTAGCCAGGTACTCTATCCAGCTGAGCTACGGGCGCATTTACATATCCTCTGAATTGATTATATTAATAGAATAACATTATTACTATGCTTGGATATAAAGTAATTCATTTATACAAAGGGATTCAAATTGAATGTTGCTGGAATATTAAGATCAATAATAACCTCATTAATCACGAGTGAGAATTTACATTATAAAAAAAGGCATTACCATGAGTTGAAGAGAGTAATTCTTGGAAGAGCGCATGACGTGCATTTTTTTTATCAAGCCGATGATCCATACAGTCATCTCATATCACAGCTACTTAAAGACCTTAATCAATCTTATGATGTAAATATCCATATTCATATTGTTGATAAACCAAAAGACAATGTTGTGCCAATGCGAAAATCACTCGAAGATTTCTCAATCAAGGATGCAGCATTAACTGCCCCATACCATAATCTTGAATTTAAAGATTCATACCAAATACCCGAACAAACAGACCTACTGATTGCTCAAAAAATGTTATCTGCCTCGAAAAATAAAGTGAACGATATTTTTCATATTTCAAAAAATTTGTGGGAAGGCAATATTAATGATCTGTCTTATAGACTTGCTTCTGATAAGGAGCTTTTAAAAATAATTCAGACAGGAAATAGAAAAAGAAAAAAAATGGGTCACTATCTTGGTGCGATGTTTTACTATGCCGGTGAATGGTATTGGGGACTGGATCGCCTACCTTATATGCTTAAAAGATTGGATAAACTTAAACTCCGAAAGAAAGGAGCCTACTTAGAGGCAAAATTCATCAATAATGCTGATTTAAGAGGAGGTGACTTTTCCAATATTAGCGTTGAATTTTTTGTTTCACTGAGAAGCCCATACAGTTATCTGGCCTTGCCAGAAATTATTGAGTTAAAAAATAAGTTCAATATCAATACGATTATACGTCCAGTCCTCCCCATGGTAATGCGAGGTCTGCCAGTACCAAGAGAAAAAGTTATGT
Organism: uncultured Woeseiaceae bacterium; assembly: GCA_902517795.1. Classification (GTDB taxonomy): domain Bacteria; phylum Pseudomonadota; class Gammaproteobacteria; order Steroidobacterales; family Woeseiaceae; genus SP4260. Next base: position 1,168 of record CABYDR010000069.1, read on the forward strand.
ATATCGTGAAAGACGCAAAACGTGAAGCATCAAGAATAGGAATTCCTTTTGGCAAAATATTTGACCCCCTGGGAAAAGCAATTAAAAGGGGATACTCACTTTTACCCTATGCTAAAAAAATGCAACGAGATGCTGAGTATCTATATGAGTTCTCGAAGCTTGCCTGGTCAGAAGGCAAGGATATGAAAGAAACAAGCAACTTAAAAATAGCCATCGAAAATGCCTCGCTTGACTGGAATGAGGCTTGTGACTATCTTGACAGTGACGAATGGAAACCTTTTGTGGAGGAAAACAGGAAACGACTCATTCAATCTAACTTATGGGGCGTTCCAAGTTTCCGTATCGTTGACCAGAAAGATAATGAATTATTTAAAAGCTGGGGAAGAGACAGATTGTGGTTATTAACTCATGAAATTAGGAGTCTTGCTAAAGACTTGGAGCATTAGATGAAAAATATATTATTCATAGTCATTATCCTGATGCCTTTCTCTATTATTGAAGCAAATCAATCTAAGTCATACACGGTTGAAAAAATAATCAGCGTTTATGACGGTGATACGTTTCGTGCAGACATAAAAGGATTACCGGACATCATCGGCAAAAACATTGCGATCAGAATCCTTGGAATCGATACACCTGAAATCAAAGGAAAATGCGAGGAAGAGAAGATTGTTGCCATCAAGGCCAGAGATTTTGCAAGAAAAGCATTATTTAATGCCGAAAAAATAACCCTAAAAAATCTAAAGAGAGATAAATATTTTAGGTTGTTGGCCGATGTCTACTTTGACGATACAGATCTTGGTAATGCACTTCTGGCAAATAATCTAGCGGTAAAGTATTCTGGAAAGAAAAAATCCTCCTGGTGTAAATAATGACAAAATTAAACTTAATTCTATTTTTTTTGGTTGGTCTCAATTCGCTGGCTTTTTCCCAAGAAACGGAGCGTGCTCGCGATTTGGGCATTATGTTTTCAGGAACAACCGGTGAATTCAATGCCATAACGGAT
>CABYDR010000070.1 GCA_902517795.1 uncultured Woeseiaceae bacterium
TTCAGGAACTGATATGAGTATATGGGAAAGATTATATTGCGATTCGTTAATAATATTATTTTCTACAACTTCTAAACATTGATTTAGCTCTCTATCTGACGCATTTATTCTGCCAATTACATCGATATCTCTTAATTGCTCAAGAATAAGTTGTTTTCTCAAATCTCTTCTGAAATCACCATAATCAATTCCATCTCTCTTAAGTTGATCTGGGAGCCTCTCAAAGCTTGTATTGTTTTGTTCAGCGATCAGAGAAATAGCGCTATTTAACATCTGATCAGATAGCCTTACACCGATGCTATCTGCTCTTTGAAGTTGAATTTCCTCTAGTATAAGCTGTTCTAAAATTTGCTCTTTGACAATTTCTTCACTCGGTAATGTAAACCCATCTTTTCTGGCTCTTTCAGTTACAATCTGAATCTGTGAATTAAAAAAAGGAGATTTCTCAAGACCAATTCAATCGGTTAGTGGATTTCATATCATCAGAGTTAATGATAAGAGACAAAATATTGAGAAAAGTGAGATAGAACAAATGGAAGTTAGGCATATTTTAGTTATACCTAATCAAATAATTGATAATGAAACAGCAAAACAAAGACTTACAGAGGCTCGAGAGCAAATTCTCTCTGGAGAAGAATTTGGTGAAGTAGCAAAACTATTATCTGAGGATCCAGGCTCTGTTGATGATGGTGGATCAATGGGATGGACAAATCCAGGCACATTTGTTGAAGAGTTTGAGAATGTTGCAAACAATATCAAAATGGGTGAGATATCTCAGCCATTTCAATCCAGATTTGGATGGCATATCCTCGAAGTAACTGGCAAAAGAACGTTTGATAATACCGATGAGCTAAAAAGATCAAATTGTATTAATCAAATTAGAAACAGTAAAATAGCAAACGAGACTCAGCTGTGGCTTAGACGAATAAGAGACGAAGCCTTCGTTGACATAAGAATATAGTGAAAGTGTTAATCAATGAATATGAATAATTATGATCAAGTAATTGCCGTTACAGCCGGTGATCCTGCTGGCATAGGTCCAGATATTTGTCTTGAGCTATCTAATCATGCGTGGAGCAATAAAATTGTTGTCCTCACAGATCCATTCGTTCTGAAAGAAAGAGCAAAAAATCTAAAAAAAAACATAAAAATTACTGAGTGGGACCCAAAAAAAATTAATACTGGGAGATTAAGTGAGAACTCTCTCTTTGTATGGCCCCATTACTTTAAATCAGAAGTTTTATGTGGTCTTCCTAATTCAGAAAATTCTGAGACAGTACTATCATCTTTGAATAGTGCCATTGATGGATGCAAAAAAAAAATATTCAAAGGAATGGTGACGGCTCCAGTTAACAAAGCAGTGATTAACCAAGCTGAATATCAATTTACTGGTCATACAGAGTTCATTGCGAATAATACTGATACCGAAACACCTGTAATGATGCTTGCAACTGATAAATTTAGAGTTGCACTGGCTACTACGCACATACCACTGCATCAAGTAAGCTCATCAATCAATAAAGAAAAAATAATAAACATAGTCGATATAATCCATAATGATTTGAAAAAATATTTTAATATTCAGAATCCAAAAATATTTGTCTGCGGCTTGAATCCTCATGCAGGTGAAAATGGCTATCTTGGTAATGAAGAGAAATTAATAATTGAACCAGCAATTAAACATTTAAAAGCAAAAGGATTCTCTGTTGAAGGACCTGCCTCGGCAGATACAATTTTTCTGAATGAAGAAAAAGCTGATATTTTTCTTGCCATGTATCATGATCAGGGTTTACCGATATTAAAATACAAGGGCTTCGGTAATGCCGTGAATGTTACTCTTGGACTCCCTTTCGTAAGAACGTCTGTTGATCATGGAACTGCTTATGACATTGCTGGCACAGGTAAGGCTGATGCAAGAAGTTTAATCAGTGCAATTGAAACAGCCTTTCAAATGGTTAATTGATGATTTTTGCATACAAAGCAAAAAAACATTTAGGTCAAAACTTCTTAAATGATGAGATCGTAATTCAACAAATTATCGAGTCCATTAATCCTTCTAGTAATGACATATTTGTTGAGATTGGTCCTGGAATGGGAGCAATAACCCTTCCTATAGCGAAAACTAAAGCAAAGCTTCACGGCATTGAATTAGATC
>CABYDR010000071.1 GCA_902517795.1 uncultured Woeseiaceae bacterium
ATACAAACGGTGATAATTCAAATTCATTCAATATCGATAAGCTTCCTTACTCTTATGCTAAAAAAAATAAGATTCTGATAACTTCATCCAAAGATAATATAGCACAAGTATATTATCATGGTGATATTAAAGCAGAGAAAATTGTCGAAACGAGGCGATTTATTGGTATCCCAATAAGCTTAAATCAAGCATCGAGTAATGAATTTGATAAATTACTTCGTGAAATATATGAAGAATCATCAATATCAAATCTAGATATCGCGAATGAAATAAAAGATGATGATGACTTATTGAGTTTAGCCGAGGATCTTCCTGAGCCTGCTGACTTATTGGATAGCGATAATGATGCACCAATAATAAAATTCATTAATGCGGTATTGACAGAAGCGCTCAAAAATAAGGCTTCAGACATTCACATAGAACCATATGATAATAGGCTAACGGTGAGATACAGAATAGATGGAGTCTTGCAAGAAATTCTAGATACAAAAAAAGCTTTAACTGCACTCATAGTATCTAGAATAAAAGTCATGTCTAAACTTGATATCGCAGAGAAAAGGCTCCCCCAGGATGGAAGAATTTCTCTTGCCATCGCTGGAAGATTAATTGATATAAGAGTTTCTACAATACCTTCTGGTCACGGTGAGCGAGTGGTCATGAGATTACTGGATAAGCAAGCTGGTAGATTAGAGATCTCATCACTTGGCATGGAAGAAAAAACACTAATCTCAATTGATAGTTTAATTCAAAAGCCACACGGGATATTGCTTGTAACGGGACCAACAGGTTCAGGCAAAACAACGACACTTTATGCTGCCCTTGAGAGGATTAATGACAACACAAGAAATATCATGACAGTAGAAGATCCTGTTGAGTATTTGATAGATGGTATTGGGCAAACACAAGTAAATAAAAAAATTGATATGACCTTTGCAAAGGGTTTGAGGGCCATACTCAGACAAGATCCAGATGTTGTAATGATTGGAGAGATACGTGATCTTGAGACAGCTGAAATTGCTATTCAAGCTAGCTTAACAGGCCATCTAGTAATGGCGACACTACACACCAATACTTCAGTAGGCGCTATAACAAGACTAAGGGACATGGGTATTGAGCCGTATCTGATATCGTCAACTCTCATTGGTGTTATAGCACAGAGATTAGTCAGAGTTCTTAACCCATCAACAAAAAAATCAAAAGAAGCTAAATCTCATGAATGTAAAAGTCTCGGAATCAATCCTTCTGATCCACCAACTATCTATCATGCATATGGGGCATCTGGATTTTCTGGAAGGACCGGTATTTATGAATTACTGCAAGTTGATGACAACGTGAGAGAGCTTATTCATGAGGGTGCCAGTGAGAGAGAAATTGAGAAATATATAAGAAAAAGCAATCCCAGCATAAGAGAAGATGGTAAAAACAAGGTTCTCTCTGGAATCACTACAGTAGATGAAATTCTTCGAGTAACGTAAAACGGTTGACCAAATAAATGCCAGCGTACGAATATACAGCAGTTAAAAAAGATGGCTCAGAAATGAATGGTTCCATCGAGGGAGACAATGAAAGACATATTAGAGTGATACTAAGAGAGAGAGGTTTGCACCCTATATCTATAGTTAGAGTGAAGAATAATCAAAATTACACCAAGAAAATTACCTTCAATAGAAAGAAATTTAACACAACTGAATTAGCTCTTTTTACAAGACAGTTTGCCACACTTATTGAATCTGGTATTCCTTTGACAGATGCTTTGATTTCAATCAAAAATCAGCAAAAAAAACGGTATCAGAAAAATATAATACTTGATGTTCATTCTAAAATTATGGAGGGATATTCTCTTTCTGACAGCTTCGCTGAATACCCTGACTCTTTTCCCGGTATCTATATAAAAACTCTAGCTGCTGGAGAAAAATCTGGAAATTTAGGATTAGTGCTAAAAAGACTGGCAGATTATATTGAATCAAAAAATAAACTTCAGCAATCAATAAAAAATGCACTTATTTATCCTTCAGCATTGATCATTACATCCATTTTAGTTATTTCTTTTATGT
>CABYDR010000072.1 GCA_902517795.1 uncultured Woeseiaceae bacterium
TCTGTGAGATCGAAAATTGGGGTACCTGTCCTCACTGACGTTCACGAGGACTCTCCAATAAATGAAGTGGCAGATGTCGTCGATATTCTTCAAACACCATCTTTTCTTTGCAGGCAAACTAACTTTATTCTTAATGTCGCTAAGCAAGGGAAACCAGTAAATATAAAAAAAGGGCAATTCCTATCTCCTTCTGAAATGAAAAATGTTGTTGATAAGGCATATTCGACTGGGAATAAAAAAATAATGGTCTGTGAGAGAGGGTTTACTTTTGGGTATAACAACCTTGTTTCTGATATGAGAAGCATCCCTATACTCAGAAAATTAGGATGCCCGGTAATATTTGATGCGACGCATTCAGTTCAACTTCCTGGAGGGGAGGGCAATAAATCGGGAGGATCAAAGGAGTTTATTCCTGTACTCGCAAGAGCGGCAGTAGCTTCTGGGGTAAGCGGTTTATTCATGGAAACTCATAAAAATCCTATGAAGCAAGAAGATTGGAAAGCAGCCAGAATGACTGAAAATCTTGTTGATATTTCGATTCAACATTCAGAGAAATATACACCTCACATGTTGAATATGAACGTTATAGACGGTATTAGCTTTCAAAAAGGCTGCTATGTTGGACAAGAAGTTGTTGCGAGAACCGAGCATATTGGAAGAGTGAAAAGAAGAGTTATCGTTTACAAATTGGATTCAACTGATATCAAATTAGATGATAAATTATTTCATAACGGTAAAGATACTGGCGCTCAAATAATTTCAATTGAAGGCATTATGATGATGGCTATGATTAATATCATATTCAAAGAAAAAAGCCTACAGTATGAAGGGGGGAATGCCATACCATTCAGAGCAAAACTCTAGTTTTCAGCCTTTTCGTTCCTCATGTATGGAAAAAGAAGCACATCCCTTATGGAAGCAGAATCTGTAAATAACATAACCAATCTGTCAATTCCAATTCCTAAGCCTGCTGTGGGTGGCAACCCATACTCTAAAGCTCTAATGTAATCATGATCATATGACATTGCTTCATTATCTCCTTGTTCCAGCATTTTAACTTGGGCTTTGAAACGCTCGGATTGATCTTCGGGATCATTCAATTCTGAAAACCCGTTTGCTAGCTCACGTCCAAATACAAAAAATTCAAAACGGTCAGTGATAAAAGGATCACTGTCATTCCTTCTTGATAAGGGAGAAACTTCTGTTGGATAAGCATAAATAAAAGTTGGCTCAACTAAGTTCTCTTCGCACGTTTTTTCAAAAATCTCTGCCTGAATTTTTCCAGCATTGTATGTTTCCTCAATTTTTATACTTAATTGATTTGCGTAATTTTCTAGGTAAGCCTTATCTCTGATATTTTCTTTATTCAAATCGGGGTTATATTTTATAATTGCATCTTCCATTGTCATTCTATGAAAAGGACCTTTGAAGTTAATCTCTTTTTCTTGATAGATGATGGATTCTGACTTATGAATACCAACTGATATCTCAGACATCATGTCTTCAATTAGCACCATAAAATCCTCATAATCTGCATAGGCCTGATAAAGTTCTAACATAGTAAATTCTGGATTGTGTTGTGTAGACACTCCTTCATTTCTGAAATTACGATTTATCTCATAAACTCTCTCAAATCCACCTACGACAAGTCTTTTTAAGAACAACTCAGGCGCAATCCTAAGAAAAAGCTTCATATCTAATGTATTGTGATGAGTTTCAAATGGGCGAGCGACAGCACCTCCTGGTATCGAATGCATCATGGGGGTTTCTACCTCAAGAAATGATCTTGTATTCATGAATTCTCGTATCAGAGTGATGATCTTTGACCGGGTAATGAATACATTTCTGCTTTTTTCATTCATGATCAGGTCTACATATCTCTGTCGATACCTCATTTCCTGATTTGATAAACCATGAAATTTTTCTGGGAGCGGTCTCAGTGACTTTGTGAGTAATATTGATGTATCTGCTAGGACTGTTAACTCATTTGTATTTGTTTTAAAAAGAACTCCAGAAACTCCAATAATATCGCCGAC